>CAZXTA010000001.1:0-33642 GCA_964642865.1 uncultured Methanomassiliicoccus sp.
TTTTCATGACCAACTTCATCTGCGTCAATCTGGCCGGAGTGGCCGTGTTCGTGGCACAGGGGGTCAAGCCATCACACTGGTGGCATGCGGTCCTGGCCAAGAAGTCGGTCTCATACGCCATGCTGATATGGATGGGCCTGCTCATTGTCATGATCATTTTGTTGCTTTTCTTCTCATGATGGTGAATAATTTAATTTAGCTTATCGAGCCATTATGGGCTTGTATGGCCACAAATGAGGAGGATCAGAAAGAAAGGGTGGAGAAGGTGCTGCGGAAGGTGCGGGAGGAATACGGTTTCATTCCCCTGGTCTCGGAGGTCATGTCCGAAAGGCCGGACATCTATCTGCCCTATTCCGAGATGTCGAGCAGTCTTTTCTTCAAGCCCAAGCACTTAGACAGATATACCGCCGAACTGGTCGCCATCGCCGCCGGGGCCGCCCTGGGAAGCGAGAACTGTCTGAAGGTGCACATCATGCAGGCCTTGAAACTGGGAGTGAGCGAGGATGCATTACTAGAGGCCATGATGGTCGGCTCCTTCATGAGCATGAATCATAGCAACTCCGTGGCCTTCCGTTGCTTCAAGACGGCCAAGGATGATCATCCATGAAATGCGCGGAGGGACGCCCGGGCCGGATACTGGTTCTGCGCCTGGAGGACGGGGAGGTCCTGCACGAATGCGTGGAGAGGGTCGCCGCGGAAAGGGGGGTGCACAGGGCGGTGGTGCTGACCGTCGGGGGCGCGGACCGCGGCAGCCGTCTGGTGGTCGGGCCTCAGGACGGAGGTGCGGAACAGATCATACCAGTACTGACCGAGCTGGCCGGGACATCGGAGATCGTCGGCGTCGGTACTCTCTTCCCGGACGAGGAGGGTCGACCCTCCCTGCATATGCACGCCTCATGCGGACGGGGGGAGAAGAGCGTCACCGGATGCGTACGAGCCGGGGTGAGCACCTGGCTCATACAGGAGGTGGTCATCCTGGAGATCGTGGGAACGGATTCCAAGCGGACCACCGACCCCCGCAGCGGGTTCCAGCTGCTGGAACCCTGATCAGAAGGCGTCCACGCACCGCAATCCCCTTTCCCGGCACCTCTTGCGGATGAAAGCTTCCAGGCCGGAATAGTCCTTTTTCAGGTGGGCCTTCTCCAAGCGATCGGCGGTCCCTTCCCCTCCAGCACGGGAACGGATGTCCTGGAACATCCCCGGACGGGGACGGAAGCGGTCCAGCATGATCCACTCGACCCCGGTGCCAACCAGTGCGTCCACCAGTTCCGCGGCCTCGGTCTTATCCAGCACCGGAAGCAAAGGTCCGACCAAAGCGTAGGCGTTGATCCCCACCTCGGATAGTTGACGTAAAGCATCCAGTCGCCTCCCTGGCAAGGGGGCTCCCGGCTCTAGCTCTCGGCTAAGGGCGTCGCTCACCGAGGTGACGGTCAGACCGACCTCGCCGCTCAGCTCCAGGTACAGGTCCAGGTCGCGCAGTATCAGGTCCGATTTGGTCAGGGCACTGACCTTCAAGCGGTGCGGAACGATCTCCATGAGGCAGCGTCTGGTTATCAGTAGATGCCGCTCCGCCTCCTGGTAGGGGTCGGTGACCGTCCCCAGTCCTATCACCCCCTCCTTTCCTTTCAGTTCCCGGGCGAGCACCATCGGCAGGTCCGTCCGGGCTCGCACCCTGGCCCATTCCGAGCGGGGGCGCTTGGTGACGTATGGCGCATAACAGTAAAGGCAGTCGTGATGGCAGCCCTCGTACGGATTCAGGGCGTAATCCAACCCGGGCAGGCGGGACCGGGGAAGGGCCACCTTGGTGCGTATGTCCTCGATCATGGGCGCCCGGGGCACCGAACGGCCTTCCTCCATGGCCAAAAAAAGGTCCAAATTAGACATAATCGTCCAGCCTCCGCTGGCGCTTGAGGTCCTGCAGCACCACGCTGTGACAGGTCCAAGTGGGGATGGGGATGTCCATACGGGTCTGCACGTGCCCTAGGGCCTGCTCCAATGTATTGAACCTCCGCGGTCTCTGGGTCAATGCCATGCGCACGTTCTCCCGGACGTTCCAAACACCTACCGGCAAGAGATATCCCGGATGAGCCTCGCGAAAGATGACCGCCCCGGACTGGCGCCGCTCCCTCTGTAGCAGCTCGTTCACTGCCAGGCGCGCAGCATAATAACATCCTCCGATCTCCGCGTACTCCTTCCTACCATCGAAGAACTCGTGGGAGGAGACGATTTCCACCTGCTTGCCCAAGGGATTCCACACCGTATTAGGGTACCAGGCCTCGATCAGCTCGTAGCGCCAGGAGGTGGGGATAAGCATGACGCTCCAGCGATTGTCCAGCTGGTCCCAGTCATAGACCCGGAACTCATCGATCAGGGGAAAGGTCTTGGTGCTCTTGAGCATGTCCTTGCCCAGGATGTCGTCCACCGCGGTGATGCTCCAACGAGTGGGCACCAGTCGTCGGTTCTCCTGGACGCCGAACGCTCCCACGCTGAAGGCCTTTTGGATACGGGAGATGAGCACCTCGTTCTTGTAAAGGTCCTTGACCGCCTCGGACGCCCTCAGGTCCCTGTCGTAATAGGCCTTCTCCACCTTGTGGTCGTACTTGGGATTGGTGATGCGCAACTTCTCCAGTTTGGCCGAAGGACCAAAAGGTTGAATGTTATCGTCGAGCATGATGCGCCCCGAGGGTTTCTTGGAGAAGCTGGCCTCCACTTCCACCGAGTTGACGGACAGGGCCAGCTCGCGGGTGTATTCCACGATGCGCCCGGCGTTCTGGAAGTCCTTCACGTCCACCAGACACTTGCCTCGCACCAGACGGAAGCGGAAGTCCACGATCTCGTCGATGGACTTACCCATCCACCTCTCAGGGGTGTCCATGACCATGGTGTCCCCCAGGTCCGGAGGGACCAGCGGTCCGATGTCCACCTTGGGGTAGCCATAGCGCCCCACGAAAACCCCGGGCGGGGTGCTGCCGTGCAGGTCCTGCGTGTCGATCAGCTTCTTTGTACGGGAGTGTGAATAGAACTTGATCATCAGGGGGCAACGGTCCTTGCCGCAGAGGTTCTTACTTCCCTTGCAGATGTGGCAAGGGCTAGAGCTGGAGATGCTCACCTCAGGAAAAGGTGCGGTGTCCAACGGCAGCGGCCTGAAGGCCTTCATCCCGGTCTGCACTACCGAAGATTGGATATTTGACCATTTTCCAAGGGCCTTTAAAAGTGGGGACGGTCCTTGACCATCCTCAAGGTCTCCATCGCGCTCTGCCAGTCCCGAAATGATCCATATAGTTATCCCTGGTAGCTCCACTGGGTCGAACTCGTCCTCAGGGAATCTAAGGGCTACGATGGTCCAGGAAGGGGCCGCCCCCAGCTTCGGTGAGGAGATGAGGGACGCCCCGCACCCGTTGGGGAAGCGGCAGGCCCTCTGCTCCCCCCTTGAAGGTCCGAACGGTTCTTGCAATACCCATCATCCACGTGGTATGTGTCCAGGTCCTCTTCCATGAACATCACTAAGCAGGGCAGGGAGAAATACGTTGCTAGCTGCGGAGCGGGACTACAGTTTTATATGGCGTAGGCATTCCCGAAGGTGTCAGCATACTGTTTTAGGAAGCGCTGAACACGATAATCTTATATAGAAGCGATAAAATACCGACCGTAAGGAGGCTCATTATGGCTTACGGAATGGGACAAGGTAATCAGCCTATCATAGTTCTTCGCGAAGGTACTGATAGATCTAGGAACAAGGAAGCGCAATACAACAACATCGCCGCCGCCCGCGCGGTCGCTGACTCTGTCAGGTCGACCCTGGGGCCCAAGGGGATGGACAAGATGCTGGTCGACTCCATGGGCGACGTTGTCATAACCAACGACGGCGTCACCATCCTGAAGGAGATCGACGTTCAGCACCCGGCGGCCAAGATGGTCGTGGAGATCGCCAAGACCCAGGACACTGAGTGCGGCGACGGCACCACCACCTCGGTCATCGTCGCCGGGGAGCTGCTCAAGAAGGCCGAGGCCCTGGTGGAGCAGAACATTCACCCGACCATCATCGCCAACGGCTACAAGATGGCCGCTGCCGAGGCCATCAAGATCCTGGACACCATAGCGGTGCCCATCACCCCCACCGACACCGAGATGCTGAAGAGAGTGGGCATGACCGCCATGACCGGCAAGAGCGTCGGCGGCCAGGGAGAGTTCCTGGCCGAGGTGGCCGTGAAAGCCATCAATGCCGTTGCTGAGAAGACCAGCGAGGGATACACCGTGGACGTGAACAACATCAAGGTCGAGAAGAGGACCGGCGGTTCAATCGCTGAAACTGAGATCATCGAGGGCATCGTGATCGACAAGGAGCGCGTGCACCCTCGCATGGCCCAGCAGGTCAAGAAGGCCAAGATCGCCTTGCTCAGCGTTCCCATGGAGATCAAGAAGACCGAGGTCGACGCCAAGATCCAGATCCGCGACCCTTCCCAGATGCAGCGCTTCCTGGACGAGGAAGAGGCCGTCCTGAAGAAGATGGTCGACCAGGTGGCCGCCGTGGGCGCCAACGTTGTCTTCTGTCAGAAGGGCATCGACGACCTGGTACAGCATTACCTGGCCAAGGCCGGCATATTCGCCTCTCGCAGGCTGAAGGAATCTGACCTGGAGAAGCTGGCCAAGGCCACCGGGGGGACCATCATCGGCAAGATCGACAACATCACCAAGGACGACCTCGGATTGGCCGAGGTTGTGGAGCAGAGGAAGGTCGGCGAGAACGACATGATCTTCATCACCGGTTGCAAGAACCCCAAGGCCATCAGCATTATCGTGCGCGGTGGTACCGAGCATGTGGTCGACGAGGTGGAGAGGTCCCTGCATGACGCCCTGCGCGTCATCGGTGTCTCCCTAGAGGATGGTAAGATCGTCCCCGGCGCCGGAGCCCCCGAGGTGGAACTGTCCTTGCGCTTGGCCAACTACGCTTCCACCGTCGGTGGCCGCGAACAGCTGGCCATCGAGGCCTTCGCCTCCGCCATGGAGATTGTACCATGGGCCCTGGCCGAGAACGCTGGTCTGGATGCCATGGACATGGTCATCCAGCTGAAGTCCGCCCACGAGAAGAAGGGCGCAGCCTCCAAGAACATGGGCTTGAACCTGGACACCGGGAAGCCTGCGGACATGTTGAAGTCCAACATCATAGAGCCCCTGAGGGTCAAGACCCAGGCCGTGAAATCCGCGGCCGAGGTGGCCAACATGATCCTGAGGATCGACGACGTCATCGCCTCAAAGAAGGCCCCGCCGGGACCCCCGGGTGGCATGGAAGGCGGTATGGGCGGCATGGGTGGAATGGGCGGCATGCCCCCCGGGATGATGTAAACGTCCTTTATGCTCCCGAGCAAACACCTTTTCCTAAATCCCTTCCTCGTTTTTTTGTTTTTGATAATAACCAGTGCAATAAATATAATTACTAACCGGTCAATCCGATGTCTAACCCATTCAAGAAGGGATGAACCATGAAAAGGATGCTAAGCACCATGATGTGTTCCCTGACCTTCCTGATGTTGATCTGCTCCTTGGCAGTTCCGGCTTTAGTCGCGGTCGTAACGCCTGCAGAGGCACCGGTGTGGGAAGAGGGGAAGAAGTGGGCCTACGGCTCGGAGTCGGACATGGGAGCTGAGTTCGCGGACCAGCTTAATGACCTCTCTGATACACTGGAAGGCTGGACAGGTGGAACTGTGAACGAACTGAGCATGGACGGATCGGTGGGGATGTGGACGCTTTTCGAGGTAACCGAGGCTAACAGCGAAGTCTACGTTGTGAGCATGACCATGGCCGGCAAGGTATCACTGGAAGCCGCCGTGTCGGTCACCGCGCAGATGGAAAAAGCCGGTACCTACAACTGGACCGACGACATCGAGACCGAAGAGATGGACGTCGATGCCGAGGCCAGTGTGGACCTCGCGGTCATAATGGAGGTCGATGTCACCTTTGAACATGACACCATGGCCATCAAGTCGATCGCCATGAACGTGGAGGTTACAGGTGCTGTGGACTTCACTGCGAACAACATACCCATGAGCGAGGATGACTGGTCCAACTGGACCAAGGATATCTGGTACGAGGACTTTGATGTCAGCGGCGAGCTGAACTTGAACCTGGCCCTGGACCTGGAGTTCGTGCCTGCGCTCAACATATGGGACTTCCCGCTGGCTGTCGGTGACACCTGGTCGGTCGATTCCGAGGCAACCCTTAGCGGCAGCCTGAGCGGAATGCTGAACATTGATGGTCTGCCCGAAGACATGATGGAGGAGATGTTCTCCGAGGAGTTCATCGAGGAGACCGGTTTTACTGACTTCCCCATCATCTTCGAGGAGTTGAACGGCGGGGATGACTTCCCCTTTGATGACGGTGTGATGGAAGAGTCCACAGAAGATATCCACATGGACCTTGAATGCATCGATGCCTTCGTCTGGGAGGATGATTACTGGAGTGAGATAACCGTCTATGAGATAGCGGTCGAGGACTCTCCACTGGTGTTCTACTACTCTCCTGATGTGGGCTTCCTATCCTATTTCTCCATGAACTCCGATGACCTGGGTGACATTGTTGAAATGCCCATATCCTTCGGCCAGGAGATGAGCATGGACGCCGTCAACCCCGATGTGGCCGAGGAAAAGATCAACGAGATCGCTGAGTTCCAGGGTGGTCTCGGTGGCGATGAGGGCGGGATGACCGGGTTCTTCATGGACCCGCCCTATCTCGGACTGATCCTTCTGGGGGCCATCATCGTCGTGGTAGTGGCCGCGGTCATGTTCATGCGCAAGAAGTAGATGGGTCCATAAAAACCGTTTCTCAAACCTTTTTTCATTTTATTTTCTACATGGGTCGTTCTAAGAATCATCATTCTTGACCATCGGTAACATTTATACGCGTGGAACGTCAGGCCGTTCATTAAAAGGACCAAGGTGTGCATGCATGAAAGCTGTAGTGGTTTATGATCCGGTATCAAAGGCCAAGCTGACGGCGAAGGTCGCAGAGACCATAGCCACTTCTTTGAGAGTAAAGGGGATGGAGGTCACCTCCGCCCCAGTACAGGACGCCAAGCATATCAAAATGGAGGAGTACGATCCCTTGGTGGTCGGTTCTCCGACCATGGCCTGGCAGCCGACCAAGGGGACCAAGGATTTCCTCGATCCTCTGGCGGGCAAGAACCTAACGGGGAAAAAAGCGGCCAGCTTCGACACCCAGATCAAGATATTCATCAGCGGCAACGCCAACAAGGCCATGGAAGCGAAGCTGAAGGATTTAGGCTATAACGTCGCCGGTCCCGTGCTTCAGGCGTACGTAAAAGGCAAGAAGGACGACTACAAGATGGTGGATGGAGAAGTTGAGAAGGCAGGTAAATGGGCGGAATACCTAATATAGTCCATGTAGAAAAAACGAGAAGAAATCTTTGGATCGGAACCTGTGGCAATACATGGTATGACGAGTTCCCATTAACAACAATTAACTGCCTCCTCGTTCATGATTTATTCATGGTCGTTCGTTCGATGAACCCCCGTACGGGGGCGATCATCAAGGAATTCACTCCCAGTTCTTCAGAGGACGTGCTATCCAGTGTGACCAAGGGTCGCCAGGCGCAAAAGCTCTGGATGACCGACTGGTCCAAGGAAGAAAGGATCGAGGCGGTGCTGGAGATGCGTTCCGCCATTCAGGCCATGAAGGACGATCTGATTGGGACGGAGGTCCTGGAGGGAGGATTCCCGCAGAGGGACGTGATCGGCACCTACAACGGGGTGATCAAGGGTTTTGACCATTACGTCTCCGAGATCCGTTTAGTGGACGATTACGACTTCCCGCTAGACCCGGATGGCTGGCCGGACACCAAGGCCACCATCAACCTGGTGCCGCACGGGGTCGTGGGGCACATCGGCATTTGGAACTACCCCTTCTGGCAGACCATGATCACAGTCATCCCGGCGTTGCTGGCCGGCAATGCGGTGGTCTTCAAGCCCTCCGAGCTGACCACCATGACCGGCCTGAAGATCAAGGAGGCCTTCGGGCACACCAGCATGCCCGGGGATCTCTTTCAGGTTCTGGTGGGAGGGGCAGAGGTGGGCAAGACCATGGTCACCGCCCCCTTCGATGCCCTGGTGTTCACCGGAGGACGTCACACTGGACTTGACATCGTCAGGAATGCCGGGATCAAGCCCTTGGTGCTGGAACTGTCCGGCAACGACCCAGGTATCGTGTGCGCGGATGCAGACATCAGTACCGTCGCCAGGGGGGTGGCCAGCGGAGCGTTCTCCCATGGCGGGCAGGTGTGCATTCGCATCAAAAGGCTCTACGTTGTGAAGAGCGTGGCGAAAAGCTTCATCGATGACCTACTGAAGGTGGTGGCCCGTATCGATACAAAGCAGCAGATCGGTCCGCTCATAAGGGAGGAGGCCAGGGCCAAAGTGCGTGAGAAGGTGCACCGGGCGGTCAATGCCGGTTGCGAGCTTCTCACAGGCGGGGAGAAAATTCCTGGCCTCGGTTATTACTTCGAACCGACCATATTGAAGGTGACCGACGATTCGCTGGAGATCATCCGGGAGGAGACATTTGGTCCGGTTCTACCCATACGCGTGGTCGAGGACGAGAAGGAGGCGATTAAACTGGCAAACGACAGCGATTATGGGCTTGGGGCCACCGTCTGGACCTCCGACCCGGTCAAGGGCGAGAGGATCGCCCGGTGTCTGGAGGCGGGGAATGTATGGATCAATGATTACGGGCGCACCATCAACTGCGGGGAGCTGTTCCAGGGCTGGAAGTGCTCCGGAATCCCAAGCACCAACCGCCGCATCACCCTGTTCATGAAGAAGCGCACCATGGTCAACCATCAGATATGCCAGCCCCGGCCGCACTGGTTCAAGTAGGACCGATCGGACGGACCTCGGTCCTGCCCGCCTAGGATAAATCTTTTGAGATATCGCTGCCATGATATTGGCATGGCAGGGCAATCATCGGAGATGGTATCGGTCCGAGGCATATACAAGCGCTACAAGGACCTGCCAGTTCTCCTCAATCTCAGCTTTGACATACTAAAGGGCTCAATATTCGGATACATCGGTCCGAACGGGGCGGGCAAGACCACCACCATCAAGATCATCACTGGCCTCATCCGCGATTATCAGGGCGATGTGACCATCGAGGGCCGTTCCATACGCAACTGGGATGCCGGACTCAGCTCCATGATCGGTTACCTTCCCCAGCAGACCGCCCTTCAGGAATGGAGGACCGTGGACCAGACATTGCGGACATTCGGTCGATTGTCCGGTCTGGATGTTGCGGAGGTCGAATCGAGGATCAAGGAAGTGACGGAACTGCTGGGCATATCCGAATATCTAAAAAGGAAGGTGGGCAAGCTCTCCGGGGGCACACTGCAAAAGGTGGGTATGGCCCAGGCCATGCTGCATCGACCCAAGCTTATGGTACTGGACGAACCGGTGGCCGGCCTGGACCCGGAAAGCCGGGTGCTGTTCAAGGACCTGTTCAGATGGCTTTCCCGTGAAGGTACCACCATCTTCTTCTCTTCACATATCCTGAGCGACATCGAGGACATAGCTGACACCATTGGCATACTGGGTCAAGGAAGGATGCGGTACATCGGTTCTATGGAGGAACTGAGGGGCCGGGTGGGGAGGAACACCGAGGTACGCTTGGAGACGGTGGAGGCTCTGCCGGACAGCATCATACTGGAACGAATTCCGTCCATCTCCCGTGTGGACCGCATAACGGACAACTGTTTCCACATCATATTGCACGATCAAAAGGACGTTGACGAGACTGTAGACCAGACCATACGGACCCTACTGGCCGAGGGAATGCACGTCCGGGGTATATATCCTGCCAAGCAGTCCCTGGAATCGCTCTATCTTAGCTATACTGATGCGGAGGGTGGGGCATGAGCCTAATGCTGTTGTTCCTGGACGAGCTGAATGGGTTCTATCGTTCAAAGGTCATGATCGCCCTTTGGGTGGGGCTTCCGGCCATGGCCTTACTTCTATATCTCCTGGTTCCCGAGATCGAAGGTATTCCGATCTCTACGTTCACCGCGTTGCTGGTGTCCAGTATAGGTGGCCTGTTGACCTCGGTGCTCATAGTCGTGAACATATTGAACGAGAAGGAGAAGAAGGTCTACGACCTGTTCATGGTCCGCCCCATCTGGCGGGGAAACCTTCTATTGGCCAAGTTCAGTGCTGTCTACCTGTGCGTGATGATCGCGTCCCTCATCGCGATACTACTAGCAGCTTTCTTGGATGCCGCGACCAATGGATATGACATTGGAACCACCATTAGCTCACTTCGGGATTCCCTGATCATTACGGCCTCCATAATGGCCATTAACTGCTCTGCAGGGGTGCTCATCGGTGTTTTCTCCAACACCGTGCTGGTGGGTGTTCTGCTAGTGATCTTCGGATCTAACCAGCTGTCCTCTCTGGTGCTACTACCGATGATATCGGACATCGGAGAGATCTGGATGGCCGGCCTGGCTTCCCTGGGAATATCGGTCCTTTTACTGGTCGGGGCGGTATTGCTGTTCAACCGGAAGGAGTTCTGAGCCTCAGAGGACCTCAACGGACATGTAGGCGTCTATCAGCACGTCCATGTGGACCTCCTTGTTCCATCCGGACCTTCGGAATATGTCCATGAACCCCAGACCGATGATCTTAGGGTGTCCTGGAATGCGAGACAGGAAGGAGTTCACATCTTGAACCGGACAGCCGAACTTAGGCATGGCCAATCCCCCCAACAGAACGACCGCTCTAGATCTCTGGGGATCGAAGACCTTGCTGCCGATCTGGAAGCCGATCCCTTCCACCCAGCTCATCTCCCGGCAGCGGTCCCAGTACGTCTTGGGACCGAAAGCAAAAAGCATCTTCCGATCACGCACGAAATAGGCCAACAATTGGGCGAACGGGGAACAGACAGCTTCGGAACCTAGGAAGAGTATGGCGCTTCCGTCAGGCACGTCGGCCAAAGAATCTCGGAAGGTTCTCGAAAGTCCAGAAATTCCTTCAACTTTTGTCATGCACTTCCATTCCATTAACACACCATAGCTCTTTTCATTACTGGATTGATAAATCAATATTGTTAGATTTAATTTTCGATACTATATTAACATGCTATAATTACCATGATAGATGCTAAATAAATACATTAATATTTATATTATATGCAATATATATCATGTAATGTAATAAAAATATGTTGTTAAGAAACATACTAAACTAATATAACGTATCAGGAAAACATGAACATGAATTTCACCGGTGTATATTCAAATTAAATTATTAATATAGCCCGTAGTTAAAACGACTAATATAATATAGTAATTTAAGATACTGTTCTATCTATGTCTGACAAATGTCGGCTATTTTAAATATTTTGTAGGTCAATGATTTCTCGATTTTGCAATCATATGTCTGACAATGAGCGATTGAGAGCGGCTATATATGCCAGGGTCTCCACCGAGGACCAGGCCAGGGACGGTTTCAGTATGGCGGCTCAGCTCAAACGCCTCCGAGCATATTGTCTGGCTAGAGGTTGGAGCGTGGCCAGCGAGTACGTTGATGATGGTTTCAGCGGCAGGAGCGCGGAACGGCCAGAGTACAAGCGTATGATGCACGAGATGGACAAATGGGACGTCCTCGTGGTGCTGAAGATGGACCGTATCCATCGCAACAGCCGCAACTTCACCCAGATGATGGATTTCCTGCGCTCTTGGAACAAGGAGTTCAATTCCATGCAGGAGAACTTCGACACCACCACGGCCATAGGTCGATTTGTAATGGACACCATCCAGAGGATCGCCCAGCTAGAGAGTGAGCAGATCGGAGAGAGGGTAAAGGTGGGTATGACCCAGAAAGCCCTGGAGGGTAAAGGGCACTTGGGTTGTCCCGCACCTTACGGTTACCGCTATCATGAAGGTGCGTTATCAGTCGATGATCTGGAGGCGCCAGGCGTGGAAAAAATATTCAGAATGGCCGCCAACCTGAGTTCCACCGGTCAGATATGCGAAGCGCTGAACCGAATGGCAGTTCCCACCAAGAACGGAGGACCATGGCAAAGAGCCACGGTACACGGGATCCTGACCAACCGCATATACTTGGGTAAATTGGTCTGGGAGGGCATTGAGCAGGACGTACCTCATCTCAAGATGATTGAACGGACCGTTTTTGAAGAGGTGCAGGAGATCGTCGCTATGCGATTGAAATCGAAGCGGAGGCCGAAGAGAATATCCGTCAAGGCCTTGTTCAGGAGCGAGGCACATGCCTAGGGCGGCCATTTACGCCAGGGTCTCCACCGAGGACCAGGCCAAGGAAGGATATTCCCTGGCCGCCCAGAAGGAGAGGCTGGAGGCCTACTGCGACGCGCATGGATGGGACATCGCCGAATATTACATCGACGAAGGTCATTCCGGCCGAAGCACCCGCAGGCCAGCCTATCACCGCATGATGGAAGAAAGGGAGAGATGGGACATCATCCTTGTCATGAAGATGGACCGCATTCATCGCAACTCCAAGAACTTCATGATCATGATGGAGGACCTGGAGAAGTGGGGCAAGAAGTTCAGCAGTATGAACGAGTCTCTGGACACCTCCAACGCGGTCGGGCGTTTTGTCGTAGACATTATACAGCGCATCGCCCAGCTGGAGAGCGAACAGATAGGGGAACGTACGTACATGGGGATGCGACAGAAGGCTGAATCTGGTCAGGGAATCCTTGGGTTCAGGGTTCCTTTCGGATACGGCCTTCATGACGGAAAGCTGGTTCAGGATGAGGATGAAGCTGAGGTCATCCATTTAATATACGACCAATATCTAGCAGGTCAGACCATGGACATGATCGCCTGGGGGCTGAACCGTGATGCCGTGACCACGCGCAGAGAAAGTCACTGGACGGTTTGGTCCATCAGCAGGATATTGCACAACCCTGTCTACGCTGGTCATTTGAGGTGGGACGATCTGGTGGTCTCCTCGGAACATACACCGATAATCACGATAGAGACATATAACGAAGTACAGAAACTGATCGCGTCGAAGGTGAAGAACAGGAAATACCGTTCATATCATCAATTGCCAACATCTCGAAATGATGATGGACCTAATTTCATTACGAAAATTGGCGCTTAGGAACTGTTGTATTCCCCTTTTATAGAATTGGTCATTTGTAATATTCATTTCAGACGGCCAGCAATATAAAATATTGTAAAATAAAAATAAATACCATTCTAATTTATGGAAGTCTATAAATGTGTTAGCTAGTATATATAATAATCCCTAAATCAAGCCTGTTAAATAATAATATGGCATAATGACATTTTACGCCGATTATAGTATTGTATTAACAGTACTAGATTAATAAACTATTTATTATCCTTACAGAGATATGATATATTTAGGATTGGTATAGCAATCCAAGGGACAATCAGAAGGGAGAGGGGATCACTATGGGAGAGTGTATGCATAGTCATGAAATCGACCTCAAATTTTATAGTAGGTTAGCATGGCTAGCAGCAAGCCTCGTCTTTTCTTTATGTCCGGAAGAAAGGAGTGATAAAAAATGGCAGAAGAAAGCAACATACACATCAAGCTAGCGGGAGCTGAAGTACTGGGATTATTCCTAGTTAGCTTGATTACAATCGTAGTCGGAATGTATGGATTTGAAGCATACGATGATTTAGGGGTGATTTTGGCCGTAGCAGGAACGGTCGGCCTTGGCCTCTTCCTATGTACCATCGTTGCTTACCTGAACGAGAACGTATTGGTCTCAGCCGCCTTCGGTCTATTCTCCATATTCCTGTTAGGATTCGCAGGAATGGCTGGCGCTACATTTTCGCCCACTGGAGACCCCTGCATTGCTGCAGAGATATACTGCATATTCGTCGGGCTCGGCGTGCTGTTGGTGGGTGTGGTAGCCTTCGCTCAACCGGTCAAGATCCTGCCCATATTCCTCATCATCGCTGCCCTGGCCTTCATATTCCTGGGGCTGTGGTTCGACATGGGAGAGGACGTCAGGGTCATCGTTGGTATCCTGTGGACCATCGTCAGCCTGATGGCGCTGTACATGGCCGCTGCGATCGCCTTCCTGACGGTCAAGGGCAAGCAGGTCCTGCCTCTGCTCATAAAGGCTTAAACGGGATGAGAGACAAAACGCCGCAAACCCTTTCCTTATTTTCTATTTTCATCAAAGGTTGAACTACCGCACATCCTTTTACATGTTGTATGACCATTGACGATTCTAGATGGAACTGCGAGAACCTGCAGGCGGCTATTAGGAAAAGGCACGGAACAAGCAGGGCACACAACTCAAAATAGATCCCGTGGGAGAGCTAGTCAAAGAAGATGTTTTTTCGAAAGGTCCCGCGGATTATATGGGATTGATCGATACCAAAGCCATTCATCATCTTCACGCGTCTGTATTCATCAAACCCACGGCTTTGGGGAGGCGCTTACGATGAGGCGGGCTGGGCGTTCCGAGTGTCCAGTATCGCGGAAAGGGTATGGTGTGCGGGGTTGGCGGTCGAGATCGATGTGGAGGCCGGTATGTATCTTAAATTCACGATTGGTGCCGTGAATAAACTGGTTCAATCCAACCGAGGTCCGATATCAGTGGCATTGAAGGCATATCTGTATCGCATCTTTATGGATGCCAAAGACCTCTCCCGGGATAATGCGCGGGTCCGACTGGTCAAGGGCATATACTCCGAAGACATCGAAGAGTATGTCGATATTCAAATGTCCAAGTTGGACAACATCGAGCTGCTGCATTCCATATGAAGACCTTTCTCCATCGGAACCTACGATCCTGTTGTAATCGCGATGGTGCTCAAGGAACGTGTATGAAATGGCTCGTCGAGATCGATATGCTTACAAAAGGTTGGGCGATGAAACGAAACTGTATCTCGCCGGAAGAGGGCGGTCCGTTGCCTAGTACGTTCCTTATGGTGCGAACTCTCACGCTTACGTTACGCACCGGAGATTAATAATTGCGAAAAATGTCGGATCTAGGTTTGCTACCTTGTCAATGAACGTCTTTGAATGAACCTGTTTTCTATTAACTATTGTGTAATTTTGTGAGATGCCTTTTTTCAATTCAAATGAGGGGGAGAAACCTGTTTTCCACCACTTTCAAGTTGATGTTAGGGAGTCCGTCGGTTACAAATTTGAATTTATTTGTACAATAAATCATCTAAGTTATTGTAATTATAATCATTATAGTAAAATATAGTATAATTAATAACATAATATACAATAATATTAAGATAATTAGTTATATTTATATAACAATCAATACAATTGTAATAATTAGAATTATGGTGAAAGCAATGACGGAAGGCAAGACCACGATGCAGGTAAGCGAATCCACACGTGATCGCCTCTACAAACTCAAATTCCGCCGAACATATGACCAATTCCTCAACGAGCTATGTGATATGTATGAGAAGGCTGAGAGAATGGATGGAAAGGAAAAGTCAACAGATTAATTATAGTAAAATCATAATCAAATTACGTAAGTATAGATACTAACTAAATTAAAAATGTATAGTAATTTACACATCGATTAATATATAGTTCTCTCATCCAAAATATCGTAATGGAGCAGATTATATTATCGAGCAGCTTCCATAGTCATTTCGGTATTTCTTATGAAAGTAAGTATCGAGAAAGCCCTGAACGATCAGATAAACGCAGAATTATATTCAGCCTATCTTTACAAGGCCATGGAGATGTACCTGCACTCGGTCGACCTTCCTGGGATGGCAAACTGGATGAATGTGCAGACCCAGGAAGAGCTGGCTCACGCCGAGGGAATGATCCAGTTCATCAATTTACGCGGAGGACGGGTCATCTTGACCGCTATCGAGATGCCGAAGAAAGAATGGAATTCCGCGGCCGAGGTCTTCGCGGACGCATACGATCATGAGGCCAAGGTGGTCACGGTCAAGATTCACAAGCTGATGGACCTAGCAATAAAGGAGAAGGACCATGCCTTCAACCAGTTCTTGCAATGGTACGTTGCAGAACAGGTAGAGGAGGAGGATAACACCGGAACCTTGGCAAGGAAGCTCAAGAAGATTGGGGACCACATGCCAGGATTGATGCAGGTGGACTCTCAGCTGGCGGCCAGGACCTTTATTGCTCCGGTCATTCCGGGCACCAGCATCGGCGCTCCATAAAAAAATAATGAGGCAGGGATTCACCCTGCACACATTTATTTTTTCAAGGCTCCATCGGCGAGGCGATATCTACTATCATCCACAGACTCGTGTTCACGTCCTACGTGGTCTTTTTCTTAAATATGTCGAAGAATCCTATAAAATTCCCTGGGAAGAATGTAGACCCCAGTTATTATAATGCTATTTTTTACACTTAAAGACCGATTATTTATCCAATTATTTTATTGATTTAAATCTTAATTCTCCGAAGTTTTTTTATTATTACTAGATTATTTATAGTTAATTAATGGAGCAATCTTGCTCTATTGATCATTCAATGGAGTCGTTAAACATCTTAACTAATTTAATAACTATAGTAACTAGATATATTATTTAACTTATGTATTAATGATAATTATCGTAATAAATAATAAAATCAATTTAATTAACATTGATTTCAAATATGTTAAAGACAATATATTTCTAAAATTACTTTCAACTGGAGGGAATTGGGATGCAATCGAAGAAAATAAAAGCGTCAGTGGTAGCTTGGTTGCTATTGATGCCCCTTTTCATAGGTCTATTATTTATTGGTGGGACCAGTGCGGCCACCCCGATACTAGATGAGACCTCATGGACGAAAGGGACACTAGATAGTGTATCAGATGTTAGCTACGTGGTCAGTGAAGCGATCGATCTTCAAGGATATCTTCATGTAAGTTATTTCGAGTCAATAGGTAGCGACCTGATGTACGCCACCAATAGTGGTGGTGAGTGGAGGACCGAGGTCGTGGACAGCATAGGGAATGTAGGCAGATACAATTCCATTGCCGTCGACTCAATGGGGAAGGTACACATAAGCTACTACGACGCTACCACCAACGACCTGAAGTATGCAAAGGGCAATTTCGGCGAATGGTCAATTGCCGTAGTGGATTCCGTTGGAGTGGTGGGTGAGTACAACTCGATATCATGTGATTCCAGCATGGTCTACATAACCTACTTGGATTATTCGAACTCCAATCTTAAATTCGCGGTCAATTCCGGTTCTGGATGGAGTACAAGTGTCGCTGTGGAGGATGTAGGCCTCGGCAACAGTCAGATCTCGTCGAATGGAAAGCTCCATGTCGCTTTTCTGACAGCAGACAATAGGTTAAGCTACGCTTCGATGAACAATTCCGAATGGTCTGTGGTACAGATCGACACCAGCTCTTCCTTCGGAAAAGAGATGGACATCGGTTTGAAAAATGGACAACCGTGCATAGCCTACTACGACACAATTACCCACGATCTCAAACTGGCCATTCGAGGTACAAATAATGTATGGAGCAAGCTTGTCATCGATGATACGACCGATGTCGCTTCCTGGCTATCTCTGGATACTAATTCCGGCACCGGGTTCCATATTACTTATTATGACTACTTCAATCAAAACCTGTGCTACGCCGTCCTAGGTGATGAATGGGAACATTTCATCCTCGACACCAGCGTAAGTACATGCAGTGCCATTGTCTCAGACTATAATGGCAAACAACATGTTGTCTACATAGATATAATTGGTACGACCACCAGGCTCAGCTACATTACCAACTCTGGGGCGAAGTGGATGCTGGAGACTGTGGATGAGAACGGGACCGTTGGCCAGCAAAGCTCCTTGGCAGTAGACGCTGAAGGTCATACGCATATCGCCTATTACGATAGCTCCAACGGCAGCCTGAACTACGCCAACAACATCGACGGCTGGAATGTCGAGGTCGTGGATAACTCGACCGCCAAGGTCGGACAGTATCCATCCCTGGCCCTCGACGCCGAGGGTAATGCGCATATAAGCTACTACGACGCGATCGGCGCCAAGATTCTTAAATACGCCACCAATGCCGCGGGCGATTGGAACATACACACCCTGGACGGATCGGGCGACGTGGGTATGTACAGCTCCATCGGCATCGACGGCAACGGAAAGGTGCACATCGCCTATCTGAACAGCGCCGCCAACAACTTGAAGTACACCAGCAATGCGGGTGGGGACTGGATAATCGGACTCATCGACAACAGCGGAACCGTGGATGGAAGAACATCCCTTGCCATTGATTCTCTGAACCAGGTGCACGTGGCCTATTACCGCGCCGGTGAGCTGATCCACGCCAACCAAGTAGGGTCTGAATGGGCGAAGGAACCGCTCGAATCGACCGACCAGCTTGGCGGTGGAGTATCGATGTTCATCGACGATCAGGACCAAATATACGTAACCTATTACAACACGGTCCTGACCCTGCTCAAGTACATCAACAACGTCGGCGGTCAGTGGAATTCCGCTGAGATCATCGAGGCGGATGGCATTGTCGGGGTCGCCAGCACCATCAAGGTCGACGAGAACGGCGACGCGCACATCGCCTACGTCGACAATGCTGACTATGGGATCCTAAAATACGTGGAGAAGAGGAATGGTATATGGATGTTCCAGAAGGTTGACCTGCAGGGATGCGGTGATGACATATCCATGGCCCTGGACGCTCAAGGCCGTGCCCACGTCAGTTATTACAACCCCGTAACGAAGGATCTCATGTACGCCTCTTCCATCGTGGTCCCGACGGCCCCCACCAACCTGACGGTCACCGTCAGCGACGGTCTCGTGACCCTGAACTGGGAAGCCCCACAGAACGACGGCGGCTCGGACATCACCGAATACCAGATATTCCGCTCCGACGGAGTAACGTCCACTCTCAGTCTCTATAGCGACGTGTCTCACGACACCACCGTCTATAACGACCTAGGTGTGGAGAACGGCGTGTCTTACATTTACCGCGTCCGCGCGGTCAACTCCGAGGGCGGCAGCTCGTACTCCAACCAAGTAATTGGTACGCCCTGTACGTTGCCTGATGCGCCAGACCTTAAGGCGTCAGGTCGTGACAAGTCGGTGGTACTGGAGTGGGACGAGCCGGATAACGGCGGAGCGGCCATAATCGAGTACAAGGTCTATCGCAAGAATGAGACCGGGATGTGGCTGCTCATCGGAACCGTCAACGGGACCGAGACCAAATACACCGACACTGGCCTGGAGAACGGGGTGGAATACTCCTACTACGTGACGGCGGTGAACCCGTCGGGTGAAGGCCCGGAGAGCGGGATGGTTTCGGCCACCGCCAACCCAGACAACACCTGGATGATCATCATCGTGGCGGTCATCATCCTGGCCGCGGTGGGTGTGGGCGCGTTCTTACTCCTGAGGCAGAAGGGCAAACTCTAAGGAACGAGGGTCCCGACCCTCCTTTTTTTATTTTTAATCCTCCCTACCTCACTTTTATAAGCCGCGCGGTCGTTGTGACGGTCGATGGGAGACGATTGGACGGAGCTCTACCGGCCCAAAGGCCTGGCGGAGGTGGTCGGCAACCCCAAGATGATCAAGGACCTGAAGCAGTGGGCCCTCTCCTGGGAGGAGGGCCACCCGGCGCAGAGGACCGTGGTGCTCATGGGCCCTCCGGGGGTGGGCAAGACCAGCGCGGCGTTGGCCTTGGCCAACGATTTCAACTGGGGGGTGGTGGAGATGAACGCCTCCGATCAGAGGAACGCCGAGGCCATCAAACGCGTGGCGGTGCGTGGCTCCCGTTCAGAGACCTTCACCGACGAGGGTGAGTTTCTTTCCAGCAAGGAAGGGCGCCTCAAGCTGATCATCTTGGACGAGGCGGACAACATCTTCGGTCGGGAGGACTCTGGCGGCGTGCCGGCCATAGCTGAACTGGTGGCCAACACCCAGCAACCGGTCATACTCATCGTCAACGATTTCTACGAGCTGAGCAGGAAGAGCTCGGCCATCAAGAACAACACCCTCCAGATGAAGGTGGGCAGGGTGCAGGGCGGCACCATGCGAGCGGTGCTACGCAAGATAGCTCTAGACCAGGGTCTGGAGGTCCCGCAGCGGGTCTTCGAGACGATCATCGAGAACAGCAATGGGGACATGCGGGCCGCGGTGCGGGACCTGCAGGCTGTGGCCGAAGGCAATGCCGACATCGGGGACGACGACGCCTTCGTGCTGGAGAGCCGCATGTCCATCAGGAGCATGTATGACCTGATGCGGGACATCCTGCACGAGAACGACGTCAAACGGGCACGGCGCACCATGATGGACGTGGACGAGACCCCGGAGCACGTCATGATGTGGCTGGACGAGAACGTTCCGCTGGAATACAAGGTGAAGGAGGACGTCTATCAAGCCTATCAGCATCTCTCCCGCGCGAGCATTAACCTATCCCGGGTGAAACGCCGCCAGTACTATAGGCTATGGGCCTACGCCTCCGATCACCTGTCCATCGGGGTGACCTCCTCCAAGACCCATCTCAACCGGAGCTGGGTACAGTACCGCTTCCCCTCCTACATCATGAAGATGTCACGAAGCAGGTCCATGCGCAACATGAAGTCCATGATCTCCCAGAGGATAGCCGATCACAATCACACCTCCACCCGGCGGGCGGCGCAGGACGTACTGCCATATCTGACCATCATATTCAAAGCGGACCGGGAGTTCCGGTTGGCCCTCATTTCCGATATGAGGCTGAGCATGGAGGAGGTGGCCTACCTGCTGGAGAAGAAAGTGGACGCCGCCGAGGTCAAGCACCTGATGCAGGAGGTGGAGAAGCTCCGCCAGGCCAGGGAGGCCGGCATGCGGCCCATACGCGAGGTGGTGAAAGAGGAGTCGAGGAAGGCAGCTCCGGATGAGAGGTCTCCAGAGAAGAGATTGGAGCCCAAGGGCAAGCAGAGCTCCCTGTTCGAGTACAACGGGTGAGAATGTTGAAGAAGGACCTCAAGGACATCCTACAGAAGCAGCAGTACCGGCTGTGCGGCGATCACGCCGGGGTCAAGCTCTGCCATTGGATGAAGCAGAGCCTGTTGAAGGGTCGTACCTGCTACAAGCAGGACTTTTACGGCATCCGCTCTCACCGCTGTCTGCAGATGACCCCGGTGGTGAACGACTGCACGCACAACTGCCTGTTTTGCTGGCGGGTGCGTGGCTTCGAGTCCACGGTCACCAAATGGCAGGACCCGGAGTTGGTGTTGGACACCTGCATTGAGGGGCAGCGTCAGCTGGTCACCGGTTTCAAGGGCGATCCCCGTTGCTCCCCTGTCATGTGGCAGGAGGCCCGGGAGCCCAATCAGGTGGCGATATCGTTGGCCGGGGAGCCGACCATGTATCCTTATCTGGGCGATCTCATAGAGCTTTGCCATCGCCGGGGCATGACCACCTTCCTAGTGACCAACGGGACCTTCCCGGAGGTGTTGGAAGACCTCAGCGAACTGCCTACCCAGCTGTACGTCACCGTGGCCGCGCCCAACGAGGAAATATATCGTCAACTTTGCGTGCCGCGCATCCCGGACGGGTGGGAGCGCTTGCGGCGCACCCTCGAGCTCTTACCCTCCTTGAACACCAGGACGGTCATCAGGCATACCCTTGTCAAGGACTGGAACATGGGCTGGGAGAAGGAGTACGCCACCCTGGACCGCCTAGCCGACCCCACCTTCGTGGAGCCGAAGGGCTTCGTCTTCGTGGGCGACTCCCGTCGCCGCATGTGCATTGGCAACATGCCCTCGCACGCCGAGGTCCTGGAGTTCGGAAGGCGCCTGGCCAGCGAACTGGGAATGGAACTGCTCAATGAGAAATCGGACAGCAGGGTAGCGGTGTTCGGTGCCGCCGGAACGGATACCAAGATCCCCGGTCTGGAATGAGCTCAAAGAGGGTGCTTCTCCAGGAAACTGAGTACCTGGGAGCAACACTTGTCGGCCGGAATTATGTGTCCAGCTCCTGGCACCCACTCCAGTTCCGCGTGGGGAATACGCTTCTGCATCTCCAGGGCGAAGTGCGGTGCCACCATGATGTCCTCGTCCCCATGCATGATCAGCGTCGGTGAACTTATGTGCGCCAGACGTTCATGACTGTCAAAAAGGTCCAATGCTAGCTTCTGGGCCTTAAACCCTTCCGCGGCCCTCTTGCCATCCCCGTTGCATCTACGCTGAGCAGGATTCGCCAGCGCCAGTTTTCGGAAGTAATCCTCCGGCAAGCACCAGGACTGCATTAGCTCCATTAGCGAATCGAAGGTAGCGCCCTCGTCCACGGTGCGGATCATGGTATCTATGGCGAAGGCCGACCTTTCCGGTCGGCGAGCGTAGGTGGACATGAGCACCAGGGAACCGACCCGCTGCGGAAAGTTGATGGCGATCTCCTGGGCCACATTACCGCCCATGGACCATCCCAATACATGAGAGCGCTGTATGTCCAGCTCGTCCATCAAGTGAACGATGTCCTCGGCCATTATGCGCATGGTGAAGAGCGTGGGGGGATAATCGGTCTCACCAGCCCCTCGATTGTCCAGGACGAGCACTAGATGCCGTTTGCTCAGGAGGGGAAGGTACTTCTTCCAGAATGAGACCTCGCCTCCAAGTCCGGTGATGAGCACTAGCGGGTCCCCATTTCCCAGCACTTCGTAGTTAATTTGCACGTCCCCAAGGTCGGCCTTAGGCATCGGACGGCGAATTGGAATGGTATTATTTGCACTTATTCCCAGAGCTCAAAATCGCTTGGTCGTGCTTGTGGGCCCACCTTTCAGATACTAGCTCTCGAAAAAAAACGGCACCAGAAATATGATATCTCCGTTAATACCTAAATTAAGGAACATGGAGTGGATCGATGACACGGTGGCCATAGGGAGTTGGGTCGATCACAGGGCATATGAGCGTCAAAAGAGAGAGGGCATAGAGTTGAGCATGAACGCGCGCTGCTTCTTCGATCAAACGTTCTTCTCCGTGGGCCGACTTCCCGATGTGGCCAAGGTGAACAAGGCCGCTGATGTCCTGGTGGACCTTTCTAAGCGAGGGGTCAAGGTTATGGTCCACTGTCATCATGGTAAGGACCGCTCCCCTTTCGTGGCCATGATATACCTCAGCAAAAGACACGGGATCAGCTATCCCGAGGCATTCGAGATGATCCGCAAGGGGCGACCTCGGGCGGTATACCACCAGGAATGGGTTGATGTGCTTCAGGCCGATCGGTGATGCGCTGCTCGATACATCACAATGGTACCTGGGCCAGGACCCTTTCGTCCAGCACGTACTTGAGACGTGGTCCCACCAGATATATGGGGGACAGACTGAAGAAGTCCAGTCGGATGATGTCGTAGATCATCATGGAATAATACTCCGCTTTTATGTCCTGGAAAACCTGTTCGCGATGGGCTCCCAACCCCTCTCCAGAGTTCAGCATTTCCGTCCTATTCAGCAGTTCCTTCAGCTTGGCCACCCTGGCCCTCAGTAAGCTGGAGGCCATCCGCCGGCTCATGAAGCTCTGGAAGTTGCGCATCACCATTAGCTGCGCGGTCAGGGCCAGTAAGCCCAGGAACACATCGTTCAAGGTGAAGGAACCCAAGGATGTGAACAGGTTGGCCAGGGTGACCCCCGGGAGGATCAACGCCCCCACGAACAATATGGCCGAGCCGGTGAACGCACCCAGCACCACCGTGGCCACCATGGCGGTGGCCATCCATCCGGTGGAGCGAGCCACACCTATACGGGCCTTCCAGGCCTTGGCCAGAGGGGTGATGCCCTGGGCCTGGGGCCGCAGCAGGTTCATCAGGGCGTAGAAGAAGGTAATCAGCAAAATCTGGACGACCAGCAGAAGGGCCAAGCCGTCCGTTATGGACTGGGTGGTGAGCTGGAAATAGACGAGCAACAGTAGCCCCAACCCCAGGATTATGGTGAAGCTGATGGTCAGGGGCACCATGCCCCCCAGGAACACCGTCAGACCCATCTCGATGGCCAGTTTCTTCTTGCGCAGCAACAGTCTGATGGCTAGCCAACGATGGTCCGCCCCCTCATGCTTCAACTGCGCCTTCTCCTTGGGGCGGGTGCGAACGGTGGTGGTGGGCAAGAACAATATGATGTAATTGTAAGAATAGAGGAGAAGTCCCACGATCAGCCAGATAAGAAGGGCCTCCGGTCTGATGATTATGATCCCGGAGATCAACACAAGCATCATCAGCGGAAGCACCGACCGCTGCAACTGATGGACGCCCTCCTCCACGACCTTGACCAGCAACGACTCCTGCTGCGCCAGTTCGTCGGCGGCTTCTTGAATGAAGGCGGAAGTCTCATCGGATACGGTCATCTGGGTCTTCATTTAAGCGTGCACCTGGGGAGTTAATAGCGAGGTCCAACCTAAAATCCTTGGCCTCTAACAAAATATTGGGAAGCAAAAGGATATCTATTGAGTGCATGGATAATTCCCCAGGTACTTCAATGGGCAAAAAGGAGAAAGTGGCATCGATATTGCATCTGGTGGGTGGAAAGCCGGAGAACGTGGAAAAGATCGTGGACGAGATCGACAAGTTCTTCGACAACCTAAATGCGGAGATGGAGGATTGGAAGGTGTCCATGGAAGAGTTCCCGGACGGTACCCGCATATTCGCCCGATTCCAGGTATTGGTTAAGAAGTAGGTGCGGACCTTGGAAACATCGACTAAAAAGAAAGAGCCTAAAAAGGACGAAAACCCGGAGCATGTGATATTGTGTCCGACCGATTGGTCCGACCCTGAATACCGTAAGATACTTGGAGAATATCACAAAGGCCAACAGGAGGACACAACGTCCCTGGATTCGGAGATGAAGGCCTTCAAGAACGTGTGGACCGCTCAGAGCAGACCCAAGATGGCCAGCGAATACCACAAAGAAGGGGCTCCCTTCCTGGGCTGGTCGGAGGAGAGGGCGGCGTCGATGCCGTCATCCGCGCAGACCCCTGAGAATTACCAGAGGATGATGAAGGAGAAGGGTCCTCCAGAAAGCTCCTCGAAGGAAGGATCGAATCCATTGGAC
Organism: uncultured Methanomassiliicoccus sp.; assembly: GCA_964642865.1. Taxonomy (GTDB): domain Archaea; phylum Thermoplasmatota; class Thermoplasmata; order Methanomassiliicoccales; family UBA472; genus UBA472. Next base: position 25,025 of record CAZXTA010000001.1, read on the forward strand.
ATAGGGCGGAACATCGACCTGGGGACCGTGGAAATAATCACCTATGCTCTTTTCCGGGCCATATTCGGCCGGGGCGTCAAGATGCCCATCAAGCGCGAGGGCATGATGGACATGGATGTGATCGTGAGAGGCAAGGATATAATCCTGAACACCAACCAGTTCTTCTTCGTGGTACCCGACCTGGCGGTCTGGAGAATCATCTATTCCCATAAGGGCACCACGGTCATAGAGTTCGGCCGTGGGGTGGACAATGGTTTCAAGGTCCATCGAATGCAGGCCATACGGCTGGCCTTTGGGCTATGGAGGGATTCGAAGAAGAACCAGAAAGAAAAGGTCAAGCTCCGTGCAGCGCTAGCTAAAAAGACTGAGGAAGAGGTGGTCGAGTGAACGCGGACGTGATGGAAGGCATATGATGGATGGACGCGATTTCTTCAGGAACGTCCTAAAAGAGATCCATATCATCATGGCCGGGGCTTTCGGACTTCATAATGTATCGATCACGCCGATGGGCTCGGAGGGCGCCCGGCTGTCCATACCCGTAAGGATCGAGGGCCTCGATATCGAAGATAGGAAGATGATCTACTTCGGCAAGATACTGGGGGGAAGTGATATCATGACCCAGCGGGCCTTTCAGTTCTTCAAGAACATCTACCTGCAGATGAATTCCAAGCAACCTCTCTTCGACTTCACCCGGTCAGCCAAGGAAATGGCCAAGCATCAGTATGAAGGACTGTCCAAGATATATGACCTAGGAATACCCACGGCCGAACCTTACGGTTACTATCCATTGGTCGGAGACCTTTGGTTCTTTGTGGCCGAGTTCCTGGAGACGGAGAACGCCATCGAGCCCACCAAGGTGAACCAGGAACTTCTGGAGGAAGCCTTCGAGCATCTGAGCAAGATGCACCGTAAGAAGATATTCCATGGGGATATCAAACCGGAGAACTTCATATTCGCGGACCGGGTCTACATCATGGACCTGGGGCATTTCCTGGAGGACGCTCCCCAAAAGGAGAAGAGGGCCTACGACCTGGCCTGCATGGTGGCTTCCTTCCTGAATTTTTGTCCCGCGGAGACCGTCGTCAATATGGCGCGAAAGTACTATTCCAACCGGGAACTGAGACGTGCCGCCGACTATTTGGACCTGATCGACAGGCGACCAGATTTTAAACTGACGGCTGTTAAAAAGGAAAAATTGATGCGCCTTCTGCAAAAATGAAGGCGCCCAACCTTGTTCAGGACTACTTCTCTTTCTTTCTCACCAAGGCCTTGATGGTGATCTCCACTCTGGTTCCTTCCTTGGTGTCCTCCACGGAGAACTTCCACTGCTCCATGTTGGCCTCGACGTCCTTGAACATCTTCTTCAGTTCCTGGCTCTTCTCGGTCAGGACCTCGGATATATCGCGATCTGGCATCTTCAAAATACCTCCTTACTAATATTAGTTCCTGGGGTAGATAAAGATTGGCCACTAAGCTTCAGGCCATAGCTTGGCGGACAGCTCTCGCAGCTTGAACTTCATTATCTTGCCGCTGGCTGTCATCGGGTACTCCTGGACGAACTGGACGTACTTGGGGATCTTGTAGAAGGCGATCTGCCCCCGACAATGGTCCACCACGTCCTCAGGGGTCATGGTGATCTCCGGTCGAAGGATGACGAAGGCTGCTGGCAGTTCGCCATACTTCACCGACGGAACGCCTATCACCTGCACGTCCTGTACCCCGTCAATATGGTGGATGAAGTCTTCCACCTCCTTGGGATAGATGTTCTCCCCTCCGCGGATAATCATGTCCTTTAGGCGGCCGGTGACAGCGTAATATCCTTCCTCGTCCATCTTGCCGATGTCCCCGGAGTGCAGCCAGCCCTCCTGGTCTATGGCCTTGGCGGTCTCCACTGGCATTTTGTAATAGCCTTTCATCACATTGTAACCGCGGCAGCACAGTTCCCCGTGCTCCCCCGGGCCCATGAACCGGCCGGTCTCGGGATCGATTATGGCGATCTCTATGCCGGGCATGGCCTTTCCGACCGTGGAGCACTTCTTGTCCAGGCTTTTCTCGTCATACCGTGACTGGGTCATGCCGGGGCTCGTTTCCGTGAGCCCATAGACAATGGTGACCTCGTTCATGTTCATGCGCTCCACGCACTCCCTCATGGTCTTCACCGGGCAAGGTGAGCCGGCCATGATGCCCGTGCGCAGGGTGGAGAAATCGAACTTGCTGAACAGCTTATGGTCCAGGATACCGATGAACATGGTGGGAACGCCGTACACCGCGGTGCAACTCTCGCGCTCTATGGACATCATCACGTTGACGGGATCGTACCTCTCCAGTATGACCATGGTGGCCCCGTGGTTCAGGCAGGCCATAACACCTAGCACGCAGCCGAAGCAATGGAAGAGAGGGACGGGGATGCACACCCGGTCCCTGGTGGAGAAGTTTTGGTTCACCCCCACCCAGTAGCCGTTGTTGGCGATGTTGTGGTGTGTGAGCATGACCCCCTTGGGGAAGCCAGTAGTGCCCGAGGTGTACTGCATGTTGACCACGTCCTGCGACGAGAGCAGGGACTGCCTTTCGCGGAAATCCTCCTCGCTCACCTGCACGTGCATGGCCATCAGCTCATCCCAGGAGTACATGCCGCGATGTTTCTCCGGGCCCAGGAACAGCACCCTCTTCAGGCAGGGGTACCGATCGGAACGCAGTCGGTCCCGGGGCTGGGTCCTCAGCTCGGGGATGAGCTCGTACAACGTGTTCACGTAGTCCGTGTCCCGGTAACCGTCGATGATGAAGATGTTCTCGCAGTCGGACTGTCTCAGAAGGTAATCGATCTCCGCGTTGCGGTAGTTGATGTTAATGGTAAGTAGGATGGCCCCGATGCGCGCGGTGGCGAACTGCAGGGTGACCCAGTGTGGTACGTTCGTTGCCCACACCGCCACTTTCTCCCCCTTCCTGACCCCCAGAGCCATGAGCCCCTTGGCCACTCGGTCCACCGTATCCCTGAGCTCCCTCCAGGTCTGCCGGTATTCCCGATCGGCATAGACCACCGCGTCCTGGTCTGGTACCCTTTCCACGATCTCGTCAAACAGCTGGCCGATGGTGGCGTCCCTGGTTATTTCCTCCCTGGCCATTAACCCACCTCAGAAGGGGGTGTAGACCACGGCGTAGATCTCGGCGCTCTCCCCGTTGGCCGCACCCAGGTGGTGGGGGACGACCGAGTTGTAGTAAACGGAATCGCCCATCTTCAGTAGATGGTTCTGCCGGCCGTAAACCAGCTCCACCTCTCCCTTGATCACAATGACCAGCTCCTCGCCCTCGTGCGAGGACGTGCCGCGGTCCTCATTGGGCTGGATGACGATGAACAGCGGCTCCATGTGCCGGTCGGTCTTTCCCTTCCCCAGGGGGTAGTAATGGTACTTTCCCAGGGCCCCCTCCTTGTGCGAGGCGGTCTCCTCGAGGCGCTCATCGGCGCGGGTGATGAGAGGGTCCTGGCGCACCTGGTCGTCCATGAAGGTCCCCAGCCTCTGACCGAGGGCCCGAGAGATCCTCACCATAACCCCCAGCGGGGGGTATACCTCCCCCGACTCTGCCATCCTGACCAGGTTGGCGTCCACGCCGGCGTTCTTGGCCAGGTCGTCTACGCTCAGGTTCAATCTCTCTCGGTATGTACTAATGCGCGTCCCTATCTTATCAGCAGAGGTCAAACGGTCATCCTCCAGTCAGTGTCCAGGCGTCAGGCCCGGCGCTGCAATGCCCTAACCTAATCGGCCGATTGTTTATGAAACTTACTTAGGCCGGCCATTTGGAGCATGAAAGAAGGAAGAGGGAGCGAAGTGCCGGAACACCCTTACAGATTCCCCTTGGCCCAATCGTATGCCGCTCGGTACACCTTGCGGTTCCTCTCCACCAGCGCCGGCTTGGAGGCGAAACTGGCCTCCAGGGCGGCTAGTATCTGTTCCTCCGGCAGCCCGTGTAAATCCAGGGCGGTCAGTGCCCCCAGCAGCGCGGTGTTGGCCGCTTTGGGCGTCCCGTTCTCGGCGGAGATGCGGTTGGCCGGGAAGGCCAGTACTCTGACGCCGTCCCCGACCTCCGGTTCGGGCAACGAGGCCTCGTACATCACCACACCACCGGGCGGAACGGTGGTAGCGTACTTCTCCGCCGCCGGTTGGCTCATGGCCACCAGGACGTCTGGTTGGTCCACGGTCGGCGATCCGACCTCCTTGCCGCTCACCACTACCGAGCAGGAGGCGTAACCGCCGCGCTGCTCCGGTCCGTAGCTGGGCAGCCAGGACACGAAGCGTCCAGCCCGCCCGGCCGCCTCGGCCATGACCAGGCCCAGGGAAAGCACTCCCTGCCCCCCGAACCCGGAAAACTTGAAGCCCCTCTCCTTGAACGAGTGGTCCACTTTGGCCGATTCTCCCTCCTGCCCCTGTCCGAAGAGCTGGGAAATGGTGAGGCGAGGTATGGCGTTGGGCACCATGGCAGCTTCCGAACTACGGTCCCGGAAGCATCCCAGGGGGAAGACCTTCTCCATCTGTTCGGTGACGAATTGAGCGGAGGTCACGGGGTCCATGTGCCAGTTGGTGGGGCAGGGGGAAAGGAACTCCACGAAGGCGTAGCCCTTACCCTCCTTCTGGACCTCCAGGGCCTTGCGTACCGCCTTTTTGGCCCGCATGATGCGTTTGGTGTCAGCCACGGAAACGCGCTCGATGTACACCGGAGCCTGTAACTGGTTCAGTACCTCGCACACTTTGAGCGGATACCCCTCTTTGACCGCGTCCCGGCCGAAGGGTGTGGTGGTGGTCTTTTGGCCGATCATGGTGGTCGGCGCCATCTGTCCTCCGGTCATGGCATATATGGAATTGTTGATGAAGAAGCAGGCGAACCGGTCCCCGCGGTTGGCCGCCTGGAAGGCGTTGTTGAAACCTATGGCCCCCAGATCCCCGTCCCCTTGGTAGGCGATGACCACGCTGTCCGGCAGGGCCCGAGATATGCCGGTAGCGATGGCGGACGCCCGTCCGTGTGGACCGGCCACGTTGCCGCAGTCGAAGTAGTAGTAGCAGAAGGCGGCGCAGCCCACCGGGGACACGAACACGGTGCGGTCCTGTATGCCCAGTTCGGCCATGGCCTCGGCGATCAGCTTGTGGATGATGCCGTGGCCGCAGCCCGGGCAGAAGTGTGTGGCCCTGGTGCCCTTCTCCTTGCGGTCGAATGTCTCGTAGAGGCCGGTGGCCTTCTTGATCATGTTCCACCCTCCAGCATCTTCATGGCCCTCTCCATCACATCCTCCACCCTCATCATATTGCCGCCCATGCGGTTAATGAGCTGCACCTTACACTTCATATCCCGGTCCAGGTGCAGTATCAGGTCGTCGCGGTACTGCCCGTTGCTCAATTCCACCACCAGTATCCTCCCGGCCCTCGCGGCCTCCCGCAGCGACGCGGTGGGGAAGGGGAACAGGGTGATCGGGCGGAAAAGGCCGGCCTTGATCCCCTTGGCCCTCAGCTGGCCCACCGCCGAACGCGCGATGCGGGCGCTGGTGCCGTAACCGGAGAGGACGATCTCCGCGTCCTCCACCATGAAGGACTCCGCGCACACATCCGCCTGCATGGAGACGTACTTCTCCTGCAGATCCCAGTTGTGCCTCTCCTGCAATTCGTTGTCCAAGAACATAGAGACGATCAGGTTCCGCCGTGTTGCGGCGTCCCCGTGCACGGCCCACCCCGAGGTATCGGGACGGGGCGATTCCTTTTCTGGGAAGGTCAGGAACTCCATCATTTGGCCTAGTACGGCATCCGCTAGGACTATGGCCGGGTTGCGGTACTTGAAAGCAAGCTCGAAGGCCTTCATGGTCAGGTCGCACATCTCCTGCACCGAGGCCGGCGCCAGCACTATGTTGTGATAGTTGCCGTGACCGCCGCCCTTCACCGCCTGATTGTAATCGCCCTGCTCCGGACCGATGTTGCCCAGCCCCGGTCCCACCCTCATGATGTTGACCACTACGGCCGGCAGCTGTGCGCCGGCCATATAGGATAAGCCCTCCTGCATGAGCGAAATGCCCGGACCGGAGGAGGCGGTCAGGGCCAGCCGTCCCGCGGCTGCGGCACCGAAGATCATGTTGATCGCCCCGGTCTCGCACTCCGCCTGCAGGTGCTCCCTGCCCAGCTGGGGGAAGTATTCCGCCGCCGCGTGCGCTATGTCACTGGCCGGGGTGATGGGATAACCGAAATAGACATCGCATCCGGCGTACACTGCGCCTATGGTCACCGCCTCGTTGCCCTTCACGAATTTACGCATCATATCATTACTTCCCGTCGTCCACCTGGATGGCGTACGGCTCCGGGCAGTTGTAGAAACATGTGGCGCACCCAACGCACCCTGGGCCGGCATATTCGACGGCGTTGTATCCGCGGCGGTTGACGCGCCCGGACAATCGCAACACCTTCTTCGGGCAGGCGACCACGCAGCGGCCGCAGCCCTTGCACTCGTTCTCATCGATAAATGGACGGGGAAGCACCTGCTCGACGTCGTTCATCATTAATGTGGAATGAAAGACGGTACTTAATAGTATTCAACGTGGCAGGTTCAGATCACGATTTACGGACCATGCCCATCAATCGATCTTCCTCAAAGGAATCCCGTTCAGCAGGTCCCCTGGTAACGACCTTGAAATTGATTGGAAAAAGGTTTCAGCAGGTTTGGCCTGGAGAGATGAAGATAGCTCCATCACCCCTTATGGGCAGTAGACCATGAGCGTCATCCAAATTCCCGTTCACCTCCAGGAATTCTGTAGCGACCGTCAGTTCGCCGCACTGGACCAGATCTGGGACCGAAAAGTAGACCACCAGGTCCTTCCAGCCATCACGGTCGATATCCCTGCATGTGAATTTGAACCGACCATTGTTCAGAATAACGACGCCGGCGGCCCCGATATGGAGGGACGCAGTGTCCATCCAGCTGCCATCGGCGTCCTCGTTCCCGTAGATGATCACCCTCAGCAGTCCCCCGCTTTTAATGCTTATCTTGTCCTGGCCCTCGCTCGACCTGACATCCACCCGAACATCGATGGCGTGTGGTCTTCCGGCCAATGCGAACCAGCTGAGCTCGGTCATGTTGGCCCAAACGTAACCGGAATACCTGATCCCAAAGATCTCCTGGTCGGTGGTGTTCACCCCGGTCATGTTCGATTCGTGACCTGAGCCGATCCTTTCCCATCGACCATCGTCGATGGATAACGACCAGAGACCAAGGGACCGCTCGTCGATGTCCAAGACATCATCAGTATCCCCGTCCCCGTTCATGTCCAACTCCTCGTTTGTGTAATATATACGCACCAAGGCCCCTTCCAGGGTAGTGTTCAGGTCATCGAAATTGACCTCGACATGTACGAACTTGTTTAGAGCCATCCAACCGGGGGACAGGCCAGTACCCCGCTCTAGGGGAATGGGCACCTCCGTTGCATTCACCTTGGTCACCTCGACCTCGAAGGTGTCCATGGAATCCAGCTTGGCCCATATGAAGGTGTCCGTGAGGTGCATGCTATCGATCCAATCCAACCGGAAGCAGGCCCGGGCGTTGTGATATTGGACCAGGTACCCCTTATCGCTCACGGTCATGCTCATGCTCTTGAGCACCCCTACGGCCCTGATGGCGTCCGTGTCGTAGACCATGGAGAACATCACCACCGTCTGGGTGGCGTTCCACACCCCGTTCCTCACGGCCATCCTGTTCAAGGGCGAGTCGATCATCTTCTGCAGCACGTCACCTGAACCGGCCAACAACTGGGCGATGAGGCTGCCGGCGCTACCGGCTCCGTTGGCCGGGTCGCCCACCAGCACGATGTACTTGGCCTCCAGATGCTAGTCCATCAGCTCCTGCGCACTGACCACGGTGACGTTCACCCGGCTGATTAGATCGTCGAAGAAGGCATCGTTGAACTGGTCCGCGTCGATGACCAGCATCACCTCCTGGTCCAGGGTCAGGTCCTGATACGCCGAAAATACGAGGTCCTCACCCTCTAAACCCTGGTCCTTGTTGAAAAAGGAATCAGTGTCTACCGTCAACGGTTGAAACGTCAAGGCAAGCAGTGAACCCCCATATAATGAGACATAAAGTCCTCGCGAACATGTGAACTCCCCCCCGGTTCACGAAGGCGCTTTATGAAGGGGGCAGGTAATCATCACCGCTTCGCCTTGTGCCGCCCAAGCGGTGCCTGTGCTAATTATTTTTTAATGACCCCCGCAAATTAATATTTGAGTTATTGCAACTTAAATGTTCTGCCACCCTGGGACGAGCTCACGATCCGAGCATCGCAGGTCCGAAATCAAATGCTCCCGTAGAATCGAACGTGCTCCCAGGCGTCATACAGCGCCTTATCCTTCGGTTCGTCATATAATCCGAGGTCCTTCCTCCCGTATAATTTACGGTCCTCCCCCACCGGGCAGACCTTGATGCAGATGCCGCAGGGGGAGCGGTACCTCTTCTTCAGCTCGATGCTCCGTCCGGTGCATTTGACCTTGTCGATGGACACCTTCGGATAATCGATGTCCCCGATGGCCTGCACCGGGCAGGCCTTGATGCAGCGATGGCACTGGATACAAAGTTGTATGTCCATTGGTTCACCAGAC
>CAZXTA010000002.1:0-29819 GCA_964642865.1 uncultured Methanomassiliicoccus sp.
CCGTAAAGGCGGTGGGTGAGGCGACAAGGGCGTTCAACTCCTTGCAGGTCGGGGAAAAAATCGTGGTCCGCGGTCCCTACGGGCGCGGTTACCATGTGCCCAAGGGGAAGCTGCTAGTGGTCGGCGGGGGAACGGGAATGGCCTCGTTGATGCCGACAATGGAGCGCGTCGCTGCCAGCGATGTGCACACCGCCATCGGGGCCAGGAACCTGAACGAGCTTCTGTTCGAGGAACGGGCCTCCAAGACCTCCTCCTTGGTGCGGGTGTCCACGGACGACGGTAGTAAGGGGTTCCACGGCAACGCGGTGCAGCTGGCCAAGGAGATGATGCGGGAGAACCAGTACGATATGGTTCTGGCCTGTGGTCCGGAGAAGATGCTGTACTACCTGCACCAGCTCTGCATGGAGATGAAGATACCCTGCCAGATGTCGCTGGAGCGCTACATGAAGTGCGGCGCGGGGCTGTGTGGCTCCTGCGCCATCGATGGAAAGCGGGTGTGCCACGAGGGTCCGGTGTTCAGCGGCGAGGAGCTGAGGGAGATGAAGGAGTTCGGCAAACAGCGCCGGGACGAGTGCGGCGGCCGGGTCATGTTGTAAGGACCGGGCGTAATACGAAGGAAACGATCTCGCGGAGCTCAAGATCGTTCACTCGTCCCTTCTGCTCTCCCGCTACCTTGATCATTTCCAGTATCTCTGCCAGCTGATCCTCGGTAGCGTTCAGGCCAATTTCGTTGACCCGTTTCCGCACGTAGTTCAGACCGGTGTGCTTGCCCAAAAGGATGTGCCTCTGATTGCCCACCATCTCCGGGGAGATGCTCTCGTAGGTCAGGGGGCAGCTAAGCACCGCGGCCACGTGAATGCCCGATTCGTGCGAGAAGGCGTTATGACCGACGAGGGGTTGGTTGACCGGCTTTTTAAGACCGGAGTAGGATTCTACAAGATCGGAGATCTCCTTCAGCTTACTGCATTCGATGCCCAGGTCCTTACAGTACATGAACTTCATGGCCGTCACGAACTGCTCCAGGGGCACGTTTCCGCATCTCTCGCCGATGCCGTTCACCGTGGTGGTGATGGCGGTCGCGCCGGCCTTCACCCCGGAGATGGCATTCGCCAGCGCCAGCCCGTAGTCATTGTGCAGGTGCAGGGAGATGGGCGTTCTCACCGTTTCCTTGGTCTTGCCCACCAGGAAGGAGATGGCCTCGGGCGTTCCGCAGCCTAGGGTGTCCGTCACCCCTATGCGGTCCGCCCCGGCCTGCTCAGCAATACGATACACATGCAAAAGGAAATCAAGATCGGTCCGGGTGGTGTCCTCGGCGCTCAGGCTGACCTGGACGCCCCGGGACCGGGCGTACTCCACGCCCTCCACGACCTTGTCAAGGACGAACTGCCGGTCCTTCTTGTACTTGTACTTGATGTGGATGTCGGATGTGGCGATGAACAGCAGCACCATGTCCACACCGGCGTCGACGGAGGCGTCAATGTCCCCCTTGGTGATGCGTGAAAGAACGAGGATGTCGGCGTCCAGCTTCTGGTCGCAGATCGCTTTGATGGAAGCTCGCTCCCTCTCCGACACCGCCGGGAAGCCAGCCTCGATCTGCGGAACCCGTATCTCGTCCAGTTTCCGGGCTATGTCCACCTTCTGCTCCAAATTGAAGCACACGCCAGGGGTCTGCTCTCCATCTCGCAGCGTTGAATCGTAAACGATGACCTCCCCTATCTCGATCTTAGGGTTATAGGGGCTGAGGGCCATTTCGTACATAGTATCTGGAACCTTTGCTGGGTTAAAAATGATTTCGATATTCATAGCGTGAAGGCACTGTATAAGGACATCGGCACCCTTTTTTAAGGAAGCGCACTTTGCCTTCATTGTGGTCAAAAAGGAGAATGAAAAGGTCAACCCCAACTTCATCGAGGTCGGTCATGGTCATCTGCGGGTCAACGTTCCCCTTTCCGCTTACGAGGGTAGCACCTACCACATAAGGCCGGAGGAGGCGGAGAAGCTCAAAACGCTGCTCGCCTCCCGTTATCCTTGGTTGACCGCCAACGCGCTCAAGGTGTTCATAGAAGAGGCGGAGCGGACCATGTACGATCATATCCAATCGCAGCTGGGGTACATGGAGAAGGCGCGCAACGCCCTGCGTTCAGGAAATTTCGAAAAAGCCAGGAGAATGGCCGAGGAGCAGCTGGAGCGATTACCAGAGGATCCTGACGTCTGGTATGTTCTAGGGGAATCCCTATGCCGCCTAGGAAAGAACGAGGAGGGCTTCGCCACCCTGGCCAAGGCACGCTCGTTCGCCAAGAGGAAGTGATCATTTATGATTCATAGGAAAAGTGCCTGCAGTGCCTTGACCACGTCCAGCATGGTCGCCCCCCAGGGCACGGAGGCGATGTTCCCCTCTATCGTACACCCTTCCTTGACCTTGCAGCACTTGACGATGGTCGGCATACCGTCCTTCGGTGCCAAATTCTGCGGACACATGTCCAGGAACTCCACCGGGCGGCGGTAGATGTGGGCGAAGATTCGCTTGGAAAGGTCGCAGCCGATGAGGGTCGATTCCACGTCGATCTCCGGCGTCTCGTCCAGAAAAAAGAACTTCTTATCAGAGCTCATACCTGATGCGCGGCAGGGAAAGATGACCCCTGGCGTCTTGACCCGCTTTTCAAACTCCATGATGTCGATGTCCACGTAGTGGGGTATGATCGGTCTTTCTATCAGACCGGAGGAAAGCGCCCTCTCCACAAGCACGGAAAGCTTGGAAGGGGACGGTGGTACTACGTCCAGAACGCGTAGGTCCAGGAGCTGGTCGGCCTTTAGGAAGGAGACGTGGGAGAACATGCCCCACACTGCCACGGTCTTCCCACCGTGCGTCCGCACCAATCTCGCGAGCTGAGAAACGTTGAGCACGTCCACCTCCTCGTCGTGTATGAAGACCGTATCCTCCGGCAAGGAGATGATCTCCAGATCGGTGATTTTTCGGAAGAGGTCCTTGCCGTTCTTCTTGATCACGCGGACGATGGCCGTGTCATTACCATTCCTCAGGACCATGAAGTTGGTGCGGGTATAGGCGACCTTCCCTTCATACTCCTTCAATATGTTCTCGCAGGTCAGAGGAAAATCCACGTGACGGGTGGAGACGTCCTTGCAGTGATCGGGAAGCGTTGACACGAGCGGGATTTACGTACCAGTCGTATTTAATCGAATCGCCGAATTCAAGATGACGTCCAGTTCGTTCTGGTGCACCGTCCCTCGTCAATTGTGGATATGGCCAGGGGAAAAGCTAATTATACGGGCTACAGAATCAACCTTCGCAGGCTGGGATGACAGAGCGGCCATGTGGCGGACTGCAGTCCACAAGGCAGTTATCCGCATACCCGTGTTCAAATCACGGTCCCAGCTCCATCCTATTCTTATCTCTCCCAATAGGCGATCACCTCCGCCGGTTTCATGGTCGAGCTTTGGATCATGGAGACCGAGAGAAGGTTATCGTAGCGGTTGAGGTTAAGGATCATCACCCATGACCATAACGCACGCAGGTTATTGAGGTCACCTTGATACGATAGGATCGTCGATAATACCTTTCTCGACCCTGTATGCTGGACGCTCCGTTCTTGTTCCATTTCCACCAATGGAACGCAAATCTATTTGAACAGAGGGATCAGGTTTGGTATGTGGGAAAGATCAAGTTCATCAGGGGATCGCCGCGCGATCTTTACCGTTCCGCCATATCCCATTTCATCGATGATTTCAAGAACGACCCGCTGGACGTGGCGTTGATCGTCCCCCGCCCAGGCATGGCCATGGACATCCGTTCGAATCTGCTTCGCGGTCGTTCGATCCCGATGTTCTGCGTCACCGACCTGGACGATCTCATCCATTATCTCTTCGATCAATACGAGAAGGAGTTACGGTTGATCGGCGGGTTGGGCGTAAGGAACATCATCCACTCCATACTACTAGAGAACGTTGAGCTTTTTCCGTCATTGGTCAGGAACGGAGTGGTACACAAAGGCATCTTGGACGACCTATATGCTCTGGCAAGAACGTTGCAAGATTTCCAGGCGGACCTCGATGGCTTCGAGATGGACGAGGTCATGAGCGTGGACATCCCCAGGTTCATCTCATTGTACACTGGGAGGTTGAATGCGCTGGGCCTGGTGGACGTCATCGGGATGAGGGAGGTTGTGGCCAGCAAGGGCCACTCATGGTGCCAAGGCCGACCGCTCTTCAAGAAGATGGTGATCCTAGGGCCGTTCGAACCCACTCCTTCACAGATCGCCGTTCTGAGGACCTTGATCAATGAGAGCGATGAGACGATCTATCATCACCCCTATGCTCCAGGTCAACAGAAGGTCTTCCGCCAGGAGGCCATCGACCTGGGGTTCGATATGGAAATTGAGGACCTGCCGATCACCGAGGACGAGAATCTCAGATTATCGATGATCAGGGAATGGGGGAGGGAGGAGAAGGTGGACCTCTCAGAAACCATACGGCTTGGCCGCTTCCTCGACCCTCTGAACGAGGCGCGCCAGGTAGCGCAGCGCATCGCCGATCTGCTGGAAAAGGGAGAGGACCCGGAATCGATAGCGCTGTTCCTTCCCGACCGGCGCGAAGCCCTTCCGCTCCTCAGAGAGGTGCTGGACGATTTCAATGTACCGTTCAAGACCGATCTGGGGGTCCCGCTCTCCACTTCTCCCGCGGTACAGGCGGCCGTGGGCGTTCTGGAGACGGTGGCGCAGGGGTACTCCCCCGCTTCGATGATCAGGCTGCTCTCCTCACCGTACATCGACTGGTCCTTCGAGAGCGATGGACTTTGGCATGTGGAGGTCGACCGCTTCGCACGCATGGCCGGGGTGCTACGTGGCCGGGAGGCCTGGTCCAACGATCTACGGTATCTGATGGAGTACTTTCAACAGCAATGTTCAGACCTCGAGATGCCTGACTTCCGAAAGAGGGAGCTGCAGAGGGATATCAACAGTTTAGGGAAGGTGAAGCGTTCCCTAGAGGCGCTGTTATCCGAGCTCGAGAAACTGGAGGGAAGCAAGACCTTCCTGGAACACCTCAAACGCTTCCGTGGAACCCTGCAGAAGCTGGGGATGGCCGAGCTAATGGAGCGCTCCCGGTGGAAGGACCCCGATAGCATGGAGGGAAGGGCATTCGGCAAGCTGCTGGACCTCCTTTCGAACCTGGATCTCAGCAGTGCCTCTTTGAACGTTGACCGCATCCCATTGCCGGAGTTCATCACTGAGCTTAAGAGGGAGATCGGCGAGCTGTCGTTCCACCCCGGGGGACGGTACGATAGGGCGGTGAACGTGGCCGGATACCGTTCACTGGCGGGAAGGGAGTTCAAATGGATCTTCCTGCTTTCCACGTTGGAAGGGGACATCCCCAAGTTAGGCATCAGGCATCCATTCATCACCGCCAAGCAGGCCAAGGGCATGGGGCTGCTGAGCGAGGAGGACATCCTGCGTCAAGAGCGCTTCTACTTTCTGAACGCCATATTGAGCGGCAGTTCAGTCAACATTTCATATCCAGCCTACCAGGGGGGGAAGAAGGTGCTCCCCTCACCCTTCCTCTCCGACCTCGAGCAGAATTGCGCGGTGGGGAGGATGGAAGAGGTCCACATCACCCATTCCATGCGTTGTGCGCATATCTCCCTGGGAAAGTCACTGACAGGGAAGAGATATCCGGGCACGGGAGAATTTCTACGAAGGTCCACCATATCGCCGATGGAACTGTGCGAACGATTAAATGTGGAAAGGGTGGAGCGCCAGGGTCCGTACCGCTCAGCACATGACGGCATTCTCTCCGAGGGGGCGGTGCTCAACGAGATCAACGGCAAGCTGAGGTCCAAGGTCTTCTCGGCCACAATGCTGGAAACCTATCGTAAATGCCCTCTGAGCTACTTCTTGAAGTACGTACTATACCTTGCCCCGCTGGAGGGAGAGGAGGACTCTGAAGTACTGAGGCTAGGGAACGCGGCGCACGAGATACTTTTCCGCTTTTACCGAGGAAGGATCGAGCGGGAGAGGGGCATGCCTTCCCTGGATGAGGACAGGGACGAGTTGAAAGCGGAGATCAGGCGCATCGGCGAGAAAGTAAGCCAGGACTACATGAACGAGGGGGCGGAGAGCGAGGCCAATTTCCGCGGCCTGGTCGGCGATGACGAGATGAACGGCATTCTAGGAAAGTTCATCGATCACCAGGCGGACGTGGACAGACCAAGGTGGACGCCTTCGTACCTGGAGTACAGCTTTGGCTCCAGACGCTCCCCGGTGAGAAGCGATCCAAGGTCCACGGAAACGCCCGCTCTCATACAACTATCCAGCGACCCCGAGGACAAGATGCTTCTTCGAGGCAAGGTGGACCGGGTAGACGTCGATGGTGATGATTTCATCATCATCGATTACAAGACCGGGAACATACCCAGTTACGAAAGTATACGCAAGGGATATAACATGCAGCTGCCCCTATACCTGATGGCGTGCGAGCAGCTTTTGGGATTAGAACCGGCCGGCGGCGCTTATTACCAGCTCAAGGACGATGGCAAGTTCGGCATGCAGCTGAGGATAGCCTCCTCCGTCCATAGGAATGCGTTGGGCGGCACATCCGCCCCATACAAGAACGGCCTTTCGACCGACCTTCTGACATGTAAGCAGAACTTGAAGGAAGTGCTGGCGGGGATATCGTCCGGAGCGTTCCACCCAGTGAACTCTCTGGACTCTGAAAGATGCCCGCCCTACTGCCTCTTCTCTCGTATATGCCGCAAGGATGCCATACGGGTGCTGCAGATGTCCCTGACCTCGGAGGTGCAGTGATGTCCCGGGGGGAGCACAGGTCGGTATGCGTGGGGGCTTCCGCCGGTTCCGGGAAGACCACGCGACTGGTAGGCGAGTACTTCGAGCATATCGAGGATGGGGTCGGGATACAGTCCATTTTGGCGCTCACTTTCAACGATGAGGCCGCCGCTAACATGCGCAAGAAGATAAGGGATAAGACCCTGGAGATAATGGATGAAGGTCTTTTCGACCAGTTGAACTGGGCTCAGGTGCAGACCTTCCACTCGTTCTGCAGCCAGGTGCTCCGGGAGTTCCATCTACAGTCCAACGTTCCATCGGACTTCACGGTCATCGAGGAGATGGACCTGCAGGTCCTTCTGAACGACGCTTGGGAGGATCTCATCACAGATCCGGACCCGAGGTTCCGACGAACATTTGTCAAGATATCCTCCGTCTCTACCAGTTGGAAGTTGAGGAACATCATATCCTTCCTGTACGAAAGGAGGGCCAGGGCGGTGGAGGCCTTGCAGGCCATGTCCGACCGCGAGACCTTCAAGAGCGCGTTCCATGAGATGGTGGAAGGGCATCTGGGCGACCTTCTGGGATACTTCGATGAAATTGCGTTTACGGCAGCAATGGGGGAGTTGCTCCGCTTGGCGGAAAAATATGCCGAGGAGGGCGGAGATACGGCAGCCAATTACCTCTTCCAGACCAGATCATTGTTATTGCGGGCGAGGGAAGGAGATCGATACGATAGGCTGCTGGCCTTCCAGGGTCTGCTGGACATCAAGGGAAATAGGAAGATGGGCAACGCCAAGAAGATGGGAGGGGAGAAAGAAAGATTGGTGGGCGCCTACGGCAAGTTCAGGGATCACCTGGAAGGAGCCGAGGAAGAGCTGAACGATCTGCAGTTCGACCTCGATCCCCGGTCCATTGATCTCGCCGTCGAACACCTGATGGGACTGCGAGAGATATTCCTGAGATTCGTGTCATTGATGGACGGCAGAAAGGCGGAGAGGCGCTGCCTGGACTTCAACGACCTGCTGATAAAGGCGCAGGAGATGCTTGATCCGAGCGTTCCAGACAACAAGGTGCTGAGATCCCTCCAGCAGCGCTATCGGTACATCCTGGTGGACGAGTACCAGGACACCGACCTGCCGCAGGACCGTATCGTCAGGGCGTTATTGGGGGATGACCAGGACAAGCTGTTCGTTGTGGGTGATGGAAAGCAATCCATCTACCTCTTCCGCGGGGCTGACGTGACCATCTTCAAAGGCATGCTTCGATACGTGGAGTTCGAGCTGAAGGGGCAGAGGGAGGAGCTAGGTAACAACTACCGCTCCGCCCGGGAGCTGGTCTCCTTCGTGAACACCCTTTTCTCCAGGACCATGGTCACCGAGGAGAGGGATTGGGAGTTCAGATACCAGGAAGTACAACCATACCGCCTGGATGATGAGGGTTCGGTGACCATCGTACAGGTGGTCAAGGGTGGCCCGGACGACAGGCTGAGCATGGCTCGGGCGGTAGCAGAGCAGATAGAGAAGCTGGTGAACGGCGACGGAAAGCTGGTCCATTGGAACGGCAACTGTCATCTGGACAAGCCGCGCAGGCCGAAATATGGCGACATTACCATCTTGCTGAGAGCTCGGACCAACCTACGCTACTACGAGGGCGTGCTGGCAGAGAGGGAAATACCATATGCGGTGGAGAAGGGCGTGGGCTTCTTCCAGAGGCAGGAGATAATGGACGTGGGCAACGCCCTGAGCTTCCTAGGCAATCAGATGGACGACATATCACTGTATGGGCTGCTTCGGTCACCCTACTTCAGCATCTCGGACGAGACACTGTTCCAGGTAGTGCGGTCGTTGCCTTTCGGTCAGTTGTTCACCAAGCTGAAGAGGTTTACGGAGGAGCATCCGGAGGAAATGAAGGCCCGCAAGGCTGCGGCTGTGCTTGGCGGACTGCTTAAACGCAGCCGAACGGTCCCGGTGAGCGAGTTGCTGAACGACCTAATGCAGGAGACCGGGGTGCTTGGGGTTTATGCTGGGCTACTGAACGGGAAGCAGATGATAGCGAACGTCGAACAGCTACTGGGCAAGGTCAGACAGAGGGAGCAGGAAGGCTTTTTCACACTTTACGATCTGATCGAATGGCTGGGATTGAGCGTGGACGATTCGGACAAGGAGGGGCAGGCGCAGCTGGAGGCTACCGGGGACGCGGTGCGCATCATGACCGTTCACGCTTCGAAGGGGCTGGAGTTCCCGATCGTCATCCTGCCGGAGACGGATGTTACTCCGAGGAGCGATGCGGACCCGGTGGCCATGACCAGTTTGGGATTGTTCTCCGAGGTGCCTTCGATCGATCCAATGGTGACCTACCAACCGGCGCCCTTGCGCTGTGCCAAAGATGAGCTGAGGGCCAAATCGGAAGCGCAGAACCTCCGGCTGTTCTATGTTGCTGCGACGAGGGCAAAGGACCACTTCATCATGCTGGGGGCCAGAGGGAGAAAGGAAAGGGAATGGGATGAGATCGGTCCTGACCGCAGGGATTGGCTCGCGTTGACGATGACCGGGATGGACATAGGTCCAGAGGATATCGACAATGGCGGGATCGATCTCAAGGGAAAGCTGAAGTTCCATTTGGGAATGGAGTCGTTCGACGATCGGGATATGGAAACGATTGGACAGACACCCGTTCCATATAGTGTAATGGACGAATTATCTTGTTGGGAGCCCGAGCTCAGCGGAACAATGGTCGCAAAGGTCAAGCTGGTCGTTCCATCCGCTACCGACAGGAAGGTGGAAGGTGAGGTCAGAGGCGGTGTAAGGTCGGAGACGAAGAGATTGTTGATGTCCAAGGGGTTGGACGCCGCTATGTATGGCACCCTGGTGCACGAGGTTTTACGCGGTAAGTCGCCAAGGACATTGCTGGATATGTACCATCTAAACTTGAGCCCAGAGGAGTTCCAAAAGGCGGTGATGGGTCTGGATAGTATGTACACACAGTTCATGTCCACCGACCTTATGAAGGAGAAAGAAGAACGCGGAAAGGACCTGCAGGAGATGCCTTTTGAACTAAAGGAGGGGGATACACTTTACAAGGGTGTCATCGACCGATTGGTGCAGTTGAAGGGGGGAAGGTGGGCGCTCATTGATTATAAATCAATGGATTTTGACCAGAACCTATTGAACGAATATATGGACCTTTTCCGCCATCAGGTAAGTATCTATCACAGATCTGTTATGGAAATTATCGGTCATGAGATCGATGTTTACATCTACTTTATCGAGTCTGGAAAAATTGAAAAGGTAAAGAGCGATGATCGAACAAAACCAATGCGAGTTGATCCATAAAGAGATTACTTTCATAGTTCATCTGAACGAGCTCGGGAAATATTTCTAGAACATATCATAATTATTATCTATATAATAATATAATATATGTACTCAAATGAAAATAAAAACCAATTTTATAACCTATTTTCCTTATTACGCAGCTAACATATATCGAAAAGGTCGCTTGATAAGATGTTGCACCATAGTTTACTGAACACCATTGGGCACACTCCACTAGTTAGCCTCAATCGGATCGCCCCATCGAGATCGGCCGAGATATACGTGAAACTGGAAGGCCGCAACCCGGGCGGTTCGGTCAAGGACCGCATCGCCCTTCACATGATCGAAACGGCCGAGAAGAACGGGTTACTAAAAAAAGGAATGAAGGTCATTGAGCCCACTTCCGGCAACACCGGTATCGGCCTGGCGCTGGTATGTGCCGTCAAAGGTTACCAGATACTCCTGACCATGCCGGAGAACATGAGCGTGGAACGTGTTAAATTGCTCAAGTCCCTGGATGCGGAGGTCATCCTCACCCCCGCCCGAGAAGGAATGGCCGGCGCAGTCGCCAAGGCCAAGGAACTGTGTTCCTCCGGCAATTACTACATGCCCGACCAGTTCAACAACCCGCTGAATCCCGAGGCCCATTACCTGACAACAGGACCGGAGATACTGAAGGACCTCCCCGACATCGACGCTTTCGTGGCAGGCATAGGAACCGGCGGCACGATCACCGGCGTGGCCCGCTATCTCAAAGAGAAGAAGAACATCCTGATCACCGGCGTGGAGCCGGCTGGCTCCCCAGTGCTCTCTGGCGGAAAATCTGGTTCACACGCCATCCAGGGCATCGGTGCCGGCTTCATCCCTAAGATCCTGGACCTCAGCCTTGTGGACCGTATCGTAACCGTGACCGACGAGGACGCGGTCGGGACCGCGCGCGAGCTGGCACGCAAGGAAGGCATCATGACCGGTATATCGTCCGGCGCCGCGTTATGGGCCGGACTACGGCTGGCCGAGGAATTGGGTACCGGAAAAAAGATCGTGGTCCTATTTCCAGACTCCTCAGAAAGATATATGAGCACT
Source organism: uncultured Methanomassiliicoccus sp. (assembly GCA_964642865.1). Taxonomy (GTDB): domain Archaea; phylum Thermoplasmatota; class Thermoplasmata; order Methanomassiliicoccales; family UBA472; genus UBA472. The sequence goes on from CAZXTA010000002.1 coordinate 11,195, forward strand.
GCGCTGTTTCGAGAGTAGGGCTATGAACTGGAAGGATGACGTCAATACCGTCCTGGAGCGAGACCCGGCAGCCAAGTCCTTCAAAGAGGCATTCTATTTCAGCCCTGGGCTTCATGCCATAATCCTACAGCGCATCTCGCACCATCAATTCCTCAGGGGGAACGTGAAGTTGGCAAGGGCGATCAACTACTTCGGCCGCTTCCTCACCGGCGCGGACATTCACCCCGGTGCCACCATCGGAAGGGGGTTCTTCATCGACCACGCCGTGGGCGTGGTGATAGGGGAAACAACCATCATCGGTGACAACGTCTCCATATTCCAGGGCGTGACGCTTGGCGGGGTGAGCACCAGCAAGGACAAGCGTCACCCTACCATCGGGAACAACGTCACCATCGGCGCCGGGGCGATCGTACTAGGCAACATCACCATCGGCACAAACGTGAAGATCGGCGCCGGTTCCGTGGTTATCAAGGACGTCCCCCCCGACTCCACGGTAGTGGGCGTTCCAGGCCGCGTGGTGAAGAGGGAGGGAACATGCGTAAAGGTGGACCTACGCCACGATGAGCTTCCCGATCCCCTGAGGGACTCGTTAATGCAACTAACGAGCAACATCTCCGAGCTGGACCACCGCCTGGAGCGCTTGGAGAAGATGCTCGATGAGAAGAACGTAAAATAGGGGTGTGCCAATTGACTCTGCGGATCTACAACACCATGGGCAAGGCCAAGCAGGAGTTCCGACCGCTCGAGGACGATAAGGTCAAGATGTACGTGTGCGGCGTGACGGTCTATGACGACGTACACATGGGGCACGCTCGCTTCATGGTGGTCTTCGATATGGTCTCCCGATACCTCCGGTACAGAGGGTACGACGTCACGCTGGTCAGCAACTTCACCGACGTGGATGATAAAATAATAAAACGCGCAAACGAGGAAGGCGTGGACCCCCTGGTCGTCTCCCGCCGCTGCATCGAGTCCTTCTTTCGCGATTCTGATGCGTTGCGTGTGAAGCGCGCGGACATGTATCCCAAGGCCAGCGAGACCATTCCAGAGATCATCGGTATGGTCGAGGACATCATAAAAGCTGGTTACGGTTACTTGACACCGGACGGAAGCGTCTACTTCGACGTTTCCAACGTTCCCGAGTACGGGAAGCTGTCCGGGAACAGATTGGAGGATATGCAATCAGGGGCGCGCATCGAGATCGACGAGATAAAACGGAACCCGATGGACTTCTGCCTGTGGAAAGCGTCGAAACCAGGTGAGATATCCTGGGACTCGCCCTGGGGGAAGGGGCGTCCCGGTTGGCACATTGAGTGCTCGGCCATGGTTCGGAAATTGCTAGGGGAGACCATAGACATCCACGGCGGCGGGAACGATCTGATATTTCCGCATCACGAGAACGAGATACTGCAGTCCGAATCGGTCACCAAGAAGCCCCTGGCCAACTACTGGATGCACAACGGCATGCTGCAAGTGGCCGACTCGAAGATGTCTAAGTCCCTGAAGAACTTCTTCTCCGTGAAGGATGTCCTGACCCGGTACAGGCCGGAAGAGGTGCGCTTCTATCTGCTCAACACCCATTACCGCGGACCCCTAGTGTACGGCGAAGTCGCCTTGGACGAGGCGGCGGCCTCCCTCAAGCGCATCCATAACACCTACGGTTCTCTCAAGGATTACGAGGGCAACGGGACCAACGACGCCTCGGAGATCGTTGCTAGAGCTAGAGAAGGTTTCATCTCGGAAATGGACGACGATTTCAATTCCCGAGGCGCCCTATCATACCTCTTTGATCTGGCACGTGAGGCCAACCGCCTTATGGACGCCGGAGAGCTCAGCGCCAAGGGCGCATATGACATCCTGACGTTCATCGATGAGATGAACTCCGTCTTTGACATCCTGCCAGAGAAAAAGGAAAGGAAGAACGAACTTGACGACGTCATGGCGCTGCTCATCGACGTGCGGAATGAGCTCCGCAGGCGCAAGATGTACGACCTCTCGGACATGATAAGGGACCGCCTGAACGAGGCGGGCATCAAGATCGAGGACGCGGCCGACGGTACGAAATGGAAACTGATCTAAGCGCAGTGGAAAAGAAAGCGATGCTCATCTGCGGTGGCACGGTCAGGGTACCTAAGGACTTCCGTCCTCCGTTCCGTCTCAGCAGGTCCACCGCCGGACCGGGCGCCGGTTCGTCCTCCATCGTTCTGGCGTTCAACGGCCTGCGGGTCAAGAAGAGCATCTCCCGCGAGAAGGGGGAGTTCGAGCTGATCGAGGGGCTGGAAGGTCATTCCCTGTTATGTAACGGAGAACCGTTCATCGAGCGCCTGGAACTGAAGCCGGTGCTGTACCACTCCCCGGAGCAAGCGTTCTTCAACCTTGGTCAGGAGTGCATCTTCGACTGTGTTTTCTGCACCTCCCCCAAGCTCGGCAAGGACGTGACCAAGGACCTGGACCCGGACAAGGTCGTTGAGCTCATACTGGAGGCGGACAGGAAAGGAGGAATGAAGGGCGTGGCCTTCACCTCCGCGGTGGTCGGCTCCATCCGGCAGACGGTCGACCGCATGGTGTACGTCATCAGCAAGGTGCGGGGATCCCTTCCCGACATGCCCATCGGTGTCGAGCCCTACGTCGAGTCCTTCGAGGACATCGATCGCCTGAAGAAAGCGGGAGCGGACGAGATCAAGATCAACATCGAATCCTTCGATCCTAGGATCATCGCCATCGCCTGCCCCAAGCTCGAGCTGCAGAAGCAGTTGGAGTTCCTGCGCTACGCGGTGCAGGTGTTCGGCAGGGGGAAAGTGACCTCTAATATCATCATCGGCATGGGCGAGACGGACCGCAACGTGCTGGAAGGAGTGCAAACGCTCGCCAGCATGGGCGTGGCGCCCACCATCCGGGCGCTGAAGGTCAATCCCACCAACCGCCCCTCGTTAGAAGAGGTACTGGGAAAGCTGACCGAGGTCACCCCGGAGCGCCTTCTGCACCTCAATCAGGAGGCCAAACTTATCCTTCTTACTTATGGTCTTAGTACTCTAACCTACCATACCATGTGCCACGAGTGCGGGTGCTGCGATCTAGTTCCTTTCAGGGACCTTTGATTTTTAGGTAGTTGATTTTCACAAGGTAATGGATACTTTTAGGGTAAGTAAAAATAATTAAATATTCCTGATTAGGTAACCCAAAATGATGGTAAGCGAGAACGTCGAGGAGTACCTAGAGTGCATCTGGGAGCTCACCCAGGATGGTACCCCCGCCCGTACGACCGACATAGCCAAGCGCATGAAGTTCTCTCCCGCGAGCGTAACGGAGATGCTGCAGAGGCTGGACGTCGCGGGCTACATTGTCTACGAGAAGTACAAGGGTGCCACGCTCACCGAGGAGGGCAACCGCATCGGTTCCACCATCAAGCGCCGCCACCGCCTTCTGGAAAGGTTCCTGGTGGACGTACTGGGGATCGATAAGGAAAAGAGTCATGAGGAGGCATGCCGCCTGGAACATATGCTCTCTGAGGAGAGCGAGCAGCGCATCTCTGAGATCATGAACCATCCCACCACCTGCCCTGACGGGGATCCCATCCCGAGGATGGAGGAGATCTGCAAGATCGCGCCGGACAAGGAGTCGGTGGTGCTCAGCGACCTGGAGGAAGGGTCGGAGGGCACCATCACCCACCTGCGCTGCGACGACTCGCAGAAGATCCGGCGCATCATCGCCATGGGCTTCGTACCCGACCGTCACCTGGCCATCGAGGAACGCCTTCCCATGAACGGCCCCGTGCTGGTGAAGGTGGGCGATTCCCGGGTCGCCTTGGCGAAGGACTACGCCGACCTCGTTTACGTCCACGTCAAGCCTGGCTGCGGAAAGCGCCGCCACCGTCACGGACGGTGATACCTTGGAATTATTGCTGGTAGGCAACCCTAACGTGGGCAAGAGCGTAGTGTTCAACAGGCTCACTGGCGTAGGCGTGATCTCTTCCAACTACCCAGGCACCACCGTGGAGTTCATGAAAGGGGAGGTGCTCATTGGCGGCCGGAACGTCACGGTGGTCGACCTTCCCGGCCTTTATTCCCTAACATCCGGCGCCGAGGACCAGCTGGTCGCTTCGCGTATGCTCGTGGATTCCACCCCGGACCTGGTGCTGGTGGTGGCCGACGCCACCCGGCTTGAACCGTCCATCGTCCTCATCTCCCAGTTGATCGAGCTTGGTTTCCCGGTACTGGTCGCCCTGAACATGATGGACGTGGCCCGCAAGCGTGGAGAGGTGGACGTCCCCGCCCTGGCCAAGATACTTGGGGTACCTGTGATTCCCACGATCGCCCTGACCGGGGAAGGCATCGATGATCTGGTGCAGGCCATCAGCGTCTTCGAGATGAAGCAGAACAAGTTCCGAGTGCGCTACGATTCTCATATCGAAGCCTACCTGGAGGTGCTCACCCGGGGGATAGGTGGCGCTGAACTCAGATTCCCTCCCCGGGGGGCCTTCATAAAATTGCTGGAGGGCGATGGGAACTTCACTGGGGGCATCACCCCGGAGATGAGGCAGAAGGTCAAGCGACTGCGGGAGGAGTTCAAGACCGAACATGATGAGGACATGGAAGTGCACATCACTCGGGACCGCTATGGGGAGGCGGGGCGTATCATCTCCCAGGTGGTCACGCCCATCCCCCAGCAGCGCACCTGGGGGCAGAGGCTCTCCGACCTGACGCTGAGGCCATCGACAGGCATTCCCATCCTGTTGATGATGCTGGCCGGGGTGCTGCTGACCATCATCATCGTGGGCGGGTTCCTGGAGAAGACCCTCATCGATCTGTACACCGACCTGGTGGGGAACTTCTTCGTGGACCTGGGAGAGGGCATCGGCGGGGTCCTCGGTCCAGCGCTGGCCTCTGGCCTGGACCTCAGCATCCAGGCCATGCTGGCGTTGGTCATCCCCTACATCATGCTCTTCTATATCATACTGGCCCTGCTGGAGGATTCGGGCTACCTTCCGAGAGTGGTCGTACTGCTGGACAGTTTGATGCACAAGGTGGGCCTGCACGGGCAGGCCCTCATCCCCATGCTGGTGGGCATGGGCTGCAACGTACCGGCGATACTGGCCACCAGGGTGATAGAGTCCAGAAGGGAGAAGCTGATCATCGCCACCATCATCGTGATGGCCGTGCCCTGCTCGGCCCAGATGGCCATCATCGTGGGCACCGTTGGCAACTTCGGCGGCTTCATATACGTTGCCGCGATCCTGCTCATACTGCTGGCCCTGGTCCTGTTACTGGCATTGCTGCTGCACAAGGCCATCAAGTTCGAGCCGGGCAGCCTGATGATCGAGATACCCGACCTGGCGGTGCCAATGGGCCGGAACGTGATGCAAAAGACCACCCTGCGGGTCAAGGAGTTCTTCTTCATCGCCTTCCCGATATTACTGGTCGGCTCTCTGGTGCTCGAAACGCTCTCCGCCTACGGCGTACTGCAGTCCCTGGTGGACCCCTTGGCCTTTTTCACCACGGGCTTCCTGGGCCTCCCGGCGGTCATCATAATCGCCCTTATTTTCGGCATACTGAGGAAGGAGATGTCCTACCAGTTGCTCATCGTGCTCTTCGGCACGGCCGACCTGGCGTCCGTCATGACCGTGAACCAGTTCTTCATCTTCGCTTTGATCATGGCCACCTTCATGCCCTGCATGTCCACCCTGGCGGCGATGATCAAGGAGTACGGGGTGAAGGATTCCCTCAAGGTGACCGTGGCCTCCATGGCACTGGCCTTCAGTCTGGGAGGGATAGCGAACTTCATTCTCTCCAGCTTCGGCTGACCGGAGGGGTATGACCGGGAAGCTGTTACTGGGAGCCCATGCAAGTAGCGCTGTTCGCCTCAGTATAAGTGCTGAGCCGGATCTTCTGCGCTACGCCCGGCGCGGTCGCATAAGGCAATTCGGACTTGGTCACCGGGGCGCTGATATCGTTGTGAAATCCGTTCCAGATAGCCTTCTGGATAGAGATCGGTGGTTCGGTCATCATCATGATCGTTCCCCAGCAGCATCTGATCGATCCCCTCATCTTTCACATGGGGTACCTGGCCGGTTGCGTGGCCTGGAGCAGCGACCGTTCATACTTGATCGGTCACGGAAGGAAGTTCGTCACCCCGAGACCGTTCAAAGCCATCAATGTCGTCTGCCGGTCTGGTGATTCTCCACTCCGGCCTGAGCATGCTCTCGGCCACTTTTTCATAGGCTTGATCAGTGGGTGAAGTAGGCGATCAGCTTCGGCGCGACCCTCTCCACCTTGACGAAGCCGAAGCGTTCGAATTGAACGACCCTGCCCTCCTCCTCCTTCGGCAGGGTCTCCGCGAACCCCTCCTTCACTTCCCCGGAGGGCATGTAGACCGCGGCGGGACGGCAGTTGTCCGGTACCCAATGGATGATGCGTACCCCCTCCTTCAGCACGGAGAGGTCGTTGCCGAGGTAGGTCGCCTTACCGGAGCGGAGCTCCACGTTGCCCAGGTCCTTCAAGCGCACCTTCCCGGCCTCCCTGGCCTTGCTGAGGTCCTTCTCCACCACATTGACGATTATCGGGGAGCTCAGGTGGAACTCCCTCATGCCCAGCTCCGGATGGTCTGGATGAAGGGGCGCCTTGGCGCTGAGCTCCTGCACCCCGCAGATCTGCAGGGGAACCGGGTCCCACACGAAGAAATAGCGGTTGGCGCTCTTGTCCACGAGGTCCTTGTTGTACGCGTACAGGTTGTCCCAGGAGAACTCGATGTCCGTTTCCTTGATCCCGCTGTCGATCCAGAAATGGCGTATCGCCTCGGCCCTGAACCCTCTCTTGGCCAGGGCGCGCACCGTCCCCAGACGCACGTCGTCCCAACCGGTGTACTCCCCAGAGATGATGCCCTTCCCCATGATGGAGGTCTTGAGGATGGCGTCCGGGACTGAAACGAGGCCGTAATGCGTATAGTGCGGCTGCTTCCAACCGAAGTACCTGAAGATATAGGCTTGGCGCTGCGTGTTGTTCAGGTGGTCCTTTCCCCTGAGCACGTGCGTTAGACCTAAAAAGTGATCGTCCAGGGCGACGCTGAAGTTCATCATGGGGTAGACGCAGTACTTCATGCCTTTCAACGGATGAGGGGTCGAGGTCACGATGCGCAGCCCGACGAAATCACGGATGGCCGGGTTAGGGTGATCGAGATCGGTCTTGACCACGAAGATGGCCTTCTCCTCCTCGTAGTGACCGGCCAGCATCTTCTCGAACTTCTCCATGGTGGTCGAAACGTCCTCGTCGTGGTGCGGGCACGGGAGGCTTTTTTCCTTCAACGCCCGCCACTCCTCCATGGGACAGGTGCATACGTACGCCTTCCCCATCTCGATGAGATTCCTCGCCACATCGTAATACAGCTCGAAGCGGTCGCTCTGTATTACCGTCTGGTGCACCTTAACGCCCAACCACTCCAGGTCCTCAGGGATCATGTCGTAGGCGTTCGGATCGATCTTGTCCGGGTTGGTGTCCTCCACACGGTTGATGAACCTGCCGTCGTAGTTGCGGCAATAATCGTCGTTGAGTATGGCCACGCGGGTATGACCCAAATGCAACGGTCCGGACGGTCCGGGGGCGAAGCGCATGACCACCTTCCCCCTCTCCATTCCAGGTAGCTCCGGGAGGCCGATCCTTCTCTCGGTCTTCTCCCTCTTGAGCATGGAAGAGTCGATGCCTTCCAGCTCCTTGTGCTGAGCCTCGGGGGACATGGAGTTGACCTGCTCTACGACGGAGGCGATGAGCGGCAGCACCTCCTTGACGCGAGAACGTAGTTCCAGGGATTCCGCCAGGACCTTTCCCTGCACCGCCTTGGGGTTGGCCTTGCCAGCATACAGCACGGCGTTCTGCAGGGCGTACTTCCTGATGGTCGCTTCAAGGTCGTTCTCGGTCATCATCCGCCGATATCCCCCTCCCATTTTTTAACTTTCGTTGCCACCTCAGGGCGTATGGGTTAAATCGTGGAACGATAATTAACGCTCATGGCCATGCAAAGTCATCTGGACCGCATGAACGGGGTCCGGACCGTCGACCGCGCCGTCACCCTGGAACTGGAACCTACCCGCATCCTGAGGGAGGGGCAGCGTTCCCCCGTGCTGTTCCAGAACTTGAACGGGCGGAAGGCCGCCGGCAACCTATGGAGCGACCGGGACCGCGTCACGGACGCCCTGGGACTGCCCAAGGGAGGATTGGCCAAGGCATTGCTGCAGGCCTTGGCCTCTCCAATGCCAGTGGAGGAGGTCGAGAAGGCCGGCTTCGAGGATGTCATTCAGGAGAAGTTCGATCTGTTCGACCTGCCGATACCGAAGTACTACCCTGGGGACGGAGGACGTTACGTGACGGCCGGTGTGGCCATCGCCGAGTTCGAAGGAAAGCTCAACGTCTCCTTTCACCGCCTGATGCTGATGCCAGGGAACAAGTTCGCCATACGCCTCGTCCCGAGGCACCTGTTCACCATGCACAGGCTGGCTATGGACAAGGGTCAGGACCTGAAGGTCGCCTTCGTCATCGGCACCTGCCCTTCCGTTCTTCTCGCAGGAGCCACCTCCACTGATTACGAGGTCAACGAGCTGGAGATCGCCAGTGCTCTCCGTCACATCGGACTGAAAGAGGGGCTTAAGGTCCGCCGTACCAAGTACGGTATTCCAATCCCGGCGGATGCCGATTACGTTATCGAAGGACGACTGACCTCCGAGATGGTGGATGAGGGACCTTTCGTGGACATCACCGGGACGTACGACGTGGTACGCAAGCAGCCAGTGTTCCAGGTGGACCGCCTGTACGAACGGAAGGACGCGGTGCTGCATTTGGTGTTGCCGGGGGGACTGGAACATTATCTTCTCATGGGATTGCCGCGGGAGCCGGTCATCTTCAGGACCGTGCGGCAGGTGGTGCCCCGCGTTCATGCCGTACGACTTACGGAGGGAGGTTGCTGCTGGCTGCACGGGGTCATCTCCATCACTAAGAACAAGGAAGGTGACGGTATGAACGCGGCCCTGGCCGCCTTCACCGGCCACCCGTCCATGAAGCAAGTGATCGTGGTGGACAAAGATATCGACGTCTTCGATGACCGGGCCGTCGAATGGGCCGTGGCCAGTCGCTTCCAGGCTTCACGTGGACTTATCGTGGTCAACAACGCCGCTGGCTCCTCGCTCGATCCGAGCGCCGAAGGTACAACGTCGAAGATAGCCATCGACGCCACCATGCCGCTGGGCGATCAGGCGGTCTTCAAGAAGGCCGTACTGGACTGACAGAGAAGGTCCGGGGCGAATTATCATCATTATCAGCGTCTGATGGTCTCCTCGCGCCCCTTCCCGATGCTGACGATCTTGACCGGCACATTCGACCTCTTCTCGATGTAGCTCAGGTACTGCCTCATCTCCCTGGGCAGGGCGTCGTATCCCCCGCGCACGATCTCCATGGTCTCATCGGCCTTCCAGCCCTGCCATCCGCTCAATTCCTCGTACACTGGGACGGCCCTCTCCAGCATCCTGAAGTTGCCGGGGAAGTGCTCCACCCTCTTGCCGTCGATCTCGTAGGCCGTGGCGACCTTGAGCTCCTTGATCCCGTTGAGCACGTCCAGCTTGGTGATCGCGAACTGCGTCAGTCCGTTCAAGCGGGCGGCGTGCTCTACGACCAGCAGGTCCAGCCAACCACAGCGGCGCGGCCTTCCGGTGGTCGTCCCGAACTCTCCGCCGACGTTCATCAGCAGCTCGCCGATGGCGTCCTGCAGCTCCGTCGGGAACGGTCCCGCGCCGACCCTGGTGGTGTATGCCTTGAGCACGCCCATGATCTTGTCCACACGCTTCGGCCCCACGCCCACCCCAGTGCATATCGCGCCGGCGACGCAGTTGGAGGAGGTGACGAAAGGGTACGTACCGTGGTCGATGTCCAGCATGGTGCCCTGCGCCCCCTCGAACAGCACGTTCTTGCCCTGGTCCAGGGCATCGTTCACCAGCACCGAGGTGTCGGTGATGTACTTTCCGTATCTTTTGCCGTAGGAGATCAGTTCTTCCAGTAGCTCGTCGCGGCTCTGGGCCAGCCGCACGCCGAGCGTCTCCATGACCTTGAGCTTCATGGGCATGATGGTGTCCAGGCGTTCCTCGACCAGGACCGGGTCTAACAGGTCGCCCATGCGAATGCCGCTGCGGGCGATCTTGTCCGAGTAACAGGGGCCGATGCCCTTACCTGTCGTACCCACGCCCTTCTTTCCGCGCAATCGCTCCTCTGCGCCGTCAAGAAGACGATGCCAATTGAGGATGATGTTCGCCCGGTCGGAGATGCGTAGCAATTCAACGGAACGGCCACGGGACTCCACCTCGGCGATCTCCTTGTCCAGGGATATCAGGTCGATGATGACACCGTTGCCGATGACGTTGACCACACCCGATCTCACAATGCCAGAAGGAAGGATGTGCAGGGCAAAGACCTCCTCGCCCACCTTGATCGTGTGCCCGGCGTTGGAACCGCCCTGATAGCGCACGACCATGTCGGCCTTGCCCGCCTCGTAATCAGTGATCTTGCCCTTGCCCTCATCTCCCCACTGAGTCCCGATGACCGCTATGCTCGGCAATCTCTCACCGAATCGCAAAACGAGCCCAGCTAGATAAAGCCTTCTTCAACGAGAAATGGACCTGAACGTTTCCAGCACTTCCTTCAACGGACGGTCGGTGCGGAACCCGGTCGGCGAGAAGTTGGTCCGGGAGACGCGGCCGATGGAGGCCATGGACTTCAGCAGTTCATCGCGACCAGGCGGCGACAGCTTGAGCATGGCTGCGATCTCGTTCGTCTCGTAGTAGAAAGGCACGTCCAGCTCCTCCTTCCATATATCGAAGTACTGCTCGGTCCGCTCCTGGCAGGCCAGTCCCTCGGGGACCTTCACCTGGGCGATCGATTCCTTTTCAATGAGCGGGCCCAGCCAGAGCGGCCCTATCTTCCCCTCGCCGACCATCCTTTCACCGGTCACGCGATCGTAGGACATGAAGCCCAGCTGCTCAAGGGAGGCGTCCGCTGCTCCGGCGCCTTCCTTGACCCTCAGGAACGATCGGAAGTAGTGATCGGCGTAGTAGCAGAGCAGGGGCGTCACTCCCTTGTCCTCCTGGGCCGCCATCCTCACCATGGTGCCGATCATGATGCGCAGCCCGCTCTCATGCAAGAACGGGTTCCGCTGGCTGTTGGCCATGTACCGCCGCCGGCACTTGCCCGGGTGCGTGCCGGAAAGGGAGGCGGTGTCCGTGGCCGTAATCGCCAGCACGCCCCTCCGGGTCATCCCTTGCAGAGCCGCGGGCACGAACGGTATCGGCGTGCCGAAGGGGTCCAGGTCCACGTAGTCGAACATATCGTCGGAAAGCAGGCATCTCAGGTCGGCATTGACCGCCTCGGCGTTGTCCAATCCGTTCCGCCTGATGTTCTCCTCGATGTACTCGCAGGCCAGTGAATCCTTGTCGTTGAGCAGGAAGCGGAAATTGCCATCGACCTCATTGCAGATGCGCAGTCCCCGCGCGCCGGTGGCCGCCATGGCGTCTAGGCATTTACGTGGCCTCAGTACCGAATGGAACATGGCCACCGAAACGTCCCGGTTGAAGGCCATCTGCCTATTGAAGAACACACGCCCCTGCACCTTTCCAGGTCCTTTCTCAGAGATCGCCAGGGGTACGAAGAGCTCAGTACTGCCCTCGACGATGCTTGTACCTTCCAGATTCACAACAGTTCGCCCTTCATCAACTTCATGATCTTGTAGGGCAAAAGGTTTCTGTTGATCGGCGTGACCTCCAGGATCCTCACGTCGTCACGCCGTCTGATGTCCTGCAGCAACGGATTACGGGACTTCTTGTGCAAGGTCAGGAGCATGGGCTTCTCGGCCTTCAGGGCCTCCTTGACCGCGTCGCGGAACTTCTCGCTCTCCACCTCGATCTTGCCGACCTCGTCGATGACGATGATGTCCGCGCTCTCGCAGGCGTTGACCAGGGCCTGCACTCCTATCTTCTGCAGCACCTCCAGGTCGATGCCGTACTTGCCCACCATGAACTTGCTCTGTATGTCCGTGGCGGCCAGGACCCCCTTCTCCTTGGTCATCCAATCTATGACGTAGAGGCCGCTCCTCTTCTTGTCGTTCAGGATCGGCTCGGTGATCATGCCTCCGACCTTGAAGCCCTCCTCCTCAAGCATCTTGATGACCTGGATAAGGGTATTGGTCTTGCCCGCGCTTGGAAGCCCAGTAATGCCGATCTTAATATTGTTCATCAATTTCACCGGATGGTCCGCATCATTTGAAGTCGATGCAATGGAGCCCATATATGGAAATCCTAGGTTAATTACCTTTGCCGACTCACAGAAGACTGGGTAAGGCCAAGGAATCGTTTTTAATAATATTAATGACTGGATAAATGAGCTACAGGATATCTTTTACGTACATCAGGGGGTAGTGCAGATCGGACTTGAAGTCCATGCCGGCGATGACCGTGGTCTGACCGATGACGACGGTCAACTCCACGTTGAGCATGTTCCCCGTGAGCGTTTGGTAATCGAACTCGTCCTTCTTCTGCCGCAGCGCATCGCGGGAGATGCCTACCTTGATGCCCTTGACGAAGGGTTGCACCCGCACACCGTCCTCTATGGCCTTTTCCAGTATCTCCACGTTGGCCGCGGTCACGGGGGTTCCGACGAACTGATGGTATATGGTGCCCAGCTTGATCCCGGCCTCGAACACCGCCCTCTCCCGCTCGCTGCAATTAAAGTACTTGGAGGCCAGCTCCTCTCGCTTGCTAGTCATTTTCCTCGAGATAGGATATACCAGCCCGGTTAATTACATATTGGCCTGTACCAAAATCGTTATGAGGTATCAGCTACGATAGTCATCTCAGGAGTTTATTCCATGGAACAAACCAACAGATATGAGCTGCCCAAGCTCGCCTATGGATACAAGGACCTGGCCCCCTTCCTGAGCGAGGAACAGCTGACCGTTCACCACACCAAGCATCATGCCGCGTACGTAAATGCGGCCAATGCCATATTGGACAAGATGGACAAGGCCCGCAAGGAGGGCGCCGACCTGGACTGGAAGGCGGTCATGAAGGACCTATCCTTCCAAGTGAGCGGACACTATCTACATTCCGTTCTGTGGGAGAACCTGGCACCGGCCGGAAAGGGCGGTGAGCCGAAGGGCATGCTGCTGGAGGAACTGGTCAAAGAGTTCGGTTCCATCGAGCGCTTCAAAAAGGAGTTCAGCGCCGTGGCCGGCAGTGCCGAGGGCTCTGGCTGGGCGGTATTGGTCTACTGTCTGGCGACGCACAGGCCCCTGTTGATGCAGGTCGAGAAGCACAACGTGAACGCCATAACCGGCTTCCGCTTACTTATGGCCCTAGATGTATGGGAGCACGCCTACTACATCGATTACAAGAATTTGCGGCCGAAATACGTGGAGGCCTTCTGGAACCACGTCAACTGGGATGCGGTAGAGAAGAAGTTGGAAGCCGTTCTCAAGTGATCACAAACCGTTTTCCACCCTCCGGTGAAGACGTTCCACCATGAACGTCACCCACCGCGAGAGCACCTTCTTCTGATCGAAGTCCCACCCTTTCCAGCTGGTCCATACCGATTCTGCTTTGAACCATCCATCCTCGTCCATCTTGGCATCGATGACCGACAGTATGTCCCGGAATCGCACATCTTCATGGACCCAATCGCAGCGGCTCAAAGCGTCCGACACGCTCAAAATGTCATACCAGACAAAGGGCAATTTGAGCTTGCGAAAATCCGTTCCCATGTAGAACATGTAGGGATGCCGTTCACGGCTGGAGCGCCAAAGCGAGAGCAGAGATCCGGTGATGGTCCTGGCCATGTCCCGGTGTCCTTCAGGGTCCATCTTCATGATGGCCTTCAGGGTGTAAAGGTTGGCCAGGGGACAGGCGTCGTCCTTGCGCCCCGGTCCCCGCCACTTGCCCAGCTCTGGAGACACGGCACAGGGCATGCCGTTATCCCTCAACATCTTGGATAAGGTCATCAGCCCATCCCGCCCATCGAAGGAGGGGAAACAGCTGGACATGGAGTATGATAAAAGAGGGGCGTCGCATAAGGACCAGGCCAGTTCAGTCCTTCCAGAACCGCCATAACGTTCCGGTGTCTTGGTGGGCAGGCGTGGTAACCCTTCCACCATCGTGGCTTCCAGCTCCTTCAACAATTTCGTCCCCATCGTCCCTTCCAGGTCGATGCCTATGTCGGCCAGGAAGGCGAACTTGTGCAACGGGTGCCCGGACGTCCTATGGCTGGTAATGGCTGGCCAGGGCCAATCGGCTACCTCGCGCACGAGCGCATTGATACGAGGGTCGGCGAGCAGTTCCTCATCGCCCACAGCTTCACCCATCAGGTCCCGGCGCGCTAGGTATCCCAGGACAGCATCACCGTTCAGATAGCGGCCTGGACCCCCGTTCACCCTTCCAGCCATGGTCGAAAATAGGGAGCGGGGGGGACAAAATGATTTCGTCCTTCGACCTAAAGTTTTGTTGCTGGTCAAGTAAATATTTATACGTATCCCTTCATGAGTTGCCAAAATGAACGCCTCGGAGCGCATACAGGAGCTCAAGGCCCAGCGCAAGGCCGTCATTCTGGCGCACAATTACGCGTTGCCAGAGGTGCAGGACATCGCCGATTACGTGGGAGATTCCCTGGGCCTTTCCCAGCAGGCGGCCAGCACCGATGCCGAGGTCATCATCTTCTGCGGCGTTGACTTCATGGCCGAGAGCGCCAAGATACTATCCCCCGGAAAGAAGGTCGTTCTGCCCGAGTCCGATGCCATGTGCCCCATGGCGGCCATGTGCACCGATCTTGAACTGATGCCGATCAAGGATAAGTATCCTGACGCGGTGGTGGTGGCCTACGTCAACACCTCTGCGGCGGTGAAGACGCTAGCGGACGTGTGCTGCACCTCGTCGAACGCCGTCAAGGTCGTCGGCAAGCTGCCGCAGAAACGCATCATCTTCGTACCGGACCGGAATTTGGGCGCCTACGTGCAAAGGTTCTACCCGGACAAGGAGATATTACTATGGCCAGGGTACTGTTCCACTCATAACGATATCACCGTGGAGGAGGTCATGGAGATCAAGATGCAGCACCCTCAGGCCAAGCTCATGGTGCACCCGGAGTGCACCCCAGAGGTCATCGACCTCGCGGACAACGTTTCCTCCACCGAGGGCATGATAAAGTATGCCAGAACGAACGAGGCCACAGAATTCATCGTGGGCACGGAGGTGGATATGACCCACCGTCTGAGAAAGGAGTCGCCGGATAAGAGGTTCTACCCGGTGCCGACGGCGGTGTGCCCCAACATGAAGCGTACCACCATCTCATCCATCATCAAAGCATTGGAGACCTTGTCCCCGGAGATCACCCTATCCCCGGAGATCATCGAGGCGGCCAGGAAGCCCCTGGAGCGCATGATGGAGATCGGCCGCGGGAACTAAGGGCTTTATCCTTTGATCCATCTTTTTGGAGCATGGACATCTCAATGCGGTCAATGGGACCGTCCTCTGGTCGTCAAGATGATCGCCGAGTTCTATAACCTCCACCGCAGCTTGACCAGGTCCCCTGAGCGGTTCCTGCAGACCGAAGAGGCCTCAGAGGCCTGCCTGCGGGAATGGGAGGGAAGGGGAGCGAGGTACTCTGCATTCAATGCGATGAAGCGGTAGCCGGCTTCCTGGTGTTGCGCTACGGCGGAAACGATTCCGCTTGGATCGAGGAGTTCTATGTCCGTTCGGAACACCGGGGAAGGGCGGTGGGGACCACCATCTTCCGTGAGGTGGAACGGACCTTGAAGGAAAGGGGCGTTCTGGCCATATTCGTGGACGTCATCCCCAGGAACGAGGACGCCCTATGATCCTCCCTGTCCAACGGGTTCGACCACCTGAACATGATCCAGTTGCGCAAGAACCTGGACCAAGGGTTGGACAAGGACGAGGAGATCGAGGTGCTGGGGCATCGGATGAAAAAGTATCGAAAGAGGTTTGGGGGGGAGAGGGCCGAACCTTCACCGATATGGCGGAGGGACCTGCATGCGGCCGCGACGTTTCCTCTGGGAGTAGAGGATGATCGCTGCCAATAGCGCCAGTCCCACGCATATGGCCACGGCGATGGCGATGATCACGGTCACGATTATCGGGGCCGAGGGGACCATATCTATATCCAGTCCGGCAATGTCCAGCGTGGGGTCGTGCATGATGCTCTCACCCACCGGATAGATGTAACCTCCAAGTATGACGATCGAACGTACTTGTCCGTCAGGGACGCCTTTGGGCAGCATGTTGCGGGAACCGGCATGCACCTGGTAGACCACCAGTTCATCGCTGCCGTCGACGGTCACATTGCTCACCCATGTCAACGCACCCGTCCTCTGCCAGTTGTCCCGGAAGGCAATGCGGTCCCTGGTCAGCAGGGTGGCGTGCCCCGGAAGCTCGCTAGTGTCGCGCACCTCGGCCTCTCCATCCTCGGTCTCGAACTCCGCGACCCCGGAACCGTCCTGTACCTCGTTCTTCACGAACTGCGCGGAGTACCAGTCCTTCACCACGTTGGGTATGAAGACCGCGTGTATCACACCGTTCTCCAGCATTAGACGGGGATCACTGGCCTCCTCGGCCGGGTCCCATCCTTCGATGATGTGGTCATATTTGAACTCGGTGCTGGTCGTCACTCCGGTAAAGTTGCGGGGGGCGATCTGCTCCGAATCACGAATTATGCCATCCCCGTCATTCTTCCCCACCGTCACCTTGTAGAAAGGTATCTGGACCTCGGACCTGGATGCGGTGGCGGTCATGTGAAAGGCGAACTCGATACGGTCGACGATACCGTCGTCAACGGTGCCATTGCGGTATTCCACGAGCTCAGGGTCTAACACCTTGGTGTAAAGCACGTCCTCCGCATACACCGAGAAGTCGTAGTGCTTGCTCTGGTTGACGTAGTCAATGGTGGTCACGATGGTCGAAAGGTTCCAAGCCCGTTCCAGGCTTACGTACTTGTAGACCGGTTCGAACGTTCCGTTAGGATCGTCGAACAAACGGCGGTCGCTGTTGAGGTCGAACAGTCCGTTACCGGCGCCGTAATCCAGACCGAAGCCGGTGCGATAACCGACGTCATCGAACTCCAGCAGGGCGAAAAGGCTCTGGCCGAAGACGGTGATGACCGGTATCGGTACTTGGTCCAAAATGACGGTACCGTCCGGGGTGACCACTTGAGCGCCTCCCAGGTACCTCATGTTCGCGCCCACGATGGTTATCGGGGCAGGGTCGGCCTCGGTACCGTATATCACGGCGAACCAGGCTAGGGACGTCCCGTCGGTCATGTTGACCGCTACGTAGCTCCCACCGCCATACTCGGTGGTGGTGCCCATCTCCAACCTGATACGGTCCATGGGGTTGGGGTCCGCGGCGTTGCTGACCGCGCTGATACCGCTGAGCATCAGCACGGCCACCAAGGCCACGGAGATCACGCTTGTGAATTTGAGCATTTGTAACCTCCTAGTGCTCCGAGCGTCCATGCATATCAAATAACACCAAGCAGAATTGTTACTGACGATTGTTTCCTACGGTTTTAAATATTCATGATCACGAACGAGGTGAGAATGAGCGTACCTGACCCGCGGGCGGTGGAGAACCCCATTTCCGCCATCTTCGACCTGGCGGAGGACGTCAACAAGGAAGCGCCCCGGTTACGGAAACTGGTGTGGTACGCCGGCGTTTTCGTTGGAGTCTGGCTGTTCTTGGACTTCATAATCATACTGCAGAACGTGGTCCAGAATTTGGCGCTCGGGGCCATACTCATCGCCCTTTTCGCCCTGGGGGTGTGGACGCTTATCACTCTACGCCGCCTCAACGACTTCCTGCAGTATTACACCCTGAGGCACTCTGTCATCCTGAGCATAAGGCAGGACGACCCGTTGGTCTTCGCTCCTCAGGGCAGTACTGTCATCGAGCGACTACGCTCGCACCTGGCCAACAGGAACCCCTCCATGGCCGTGGCGCTGCGCACGGATGGGCGGTCACCGGCGGTCCTCAAGGGCAAGGACGGAATGCTATACAACTTCGACTACTATCTGAGGTCCCGCTCCGGACCGCTGTGGCGCCTGTTCGGGCTCGGCTATCCGGGATACCAGATGTTCATTAAGCAGGTGGACGGAGCACCTTCCGTAGAGACCTTCTGGTCCATGGTCAGGGCGGTGGAGGAGGTGTGCCGCCATAACAGGATTCCCCCATCTCGCGTCATAGTACTGTGGAAAAGGTCCGAGGGCCATGATCTGGGGGACGAGGCGTACGATAGCCTGACGAGATCGCCGCTCAAGTTCCAGCACCGCCTGCGGCGGTACGCTTCCTCGCTGGAGCTGATAATCGAGAACGAGGACGGCAGCTACGAGTTCATTCCCTACGTTGCTGACCCTCATTTCTCCGCTTCCCGGGCCCAGTGAGGCAGCCCCCGGTAGCGATAGTGGTCCCTGATCTGCTCGGCGTAGATGCTCAGAAAGAACTCGTTGTATTTGCGAATGTACAGCACGCCCTGGCGGGTGATGCGCAGCTGGTAACGTCCCTCATCCTTCTCCACCGTTACCAGCCCGTCCTCCACCAGCTTCT
>CAZXTA010000003.1:0-19582 GCA_964642865.1 uncultured Methanomassiliicoccus sp.
GTATCGGAGAGATATCCTCTTGGTCGGCTTCTCGCGGCCCTCAGGCTTCGGCCTGGGGAAACCACCATAACCAGCGGTTGCCCTACGGAACCTTCTCTGACCCCACTTCATCTCGCTGGCCTTCTTCTTCTTGACCCTCTCAACCTCGTGGATGGTATGGGTCTTGCAGAATGGACAGTAAGTCTTGATGGACCTAGGCATCTTCATTACATTCATCCCTTTGGAGCAAAATTGCCCTAATACTCATACTATATTTAAACCCTTACCATAAAGGGAACCATACCATAGCATGCTGGGTAAGAAAGACCGAGGAACTGCTTTAAACATCCCAAGCCCAATCGTCGATCGCTGAACGCCGAAATGCGCACGGACGCCCTGTACGCATCCTGACCTTCATCGAAGACCTTTTCTATATAATTTCTGACGGTCTCCGCCCCTTCCCGAGATCTACAGAAGACCGGTCCGGACATCCGGTTCCCAACATATATCCATAGAAAATTATAATATACCTTTTTTCCTTCTGATCGATCTCGCATAATATCCACTGAATGCCATTTTAGTTCTATTGGAATGAAAGGTAAATAGCCAGCATGTTGGCCAGCAATATTAAAAAATGCTGAAATAGAAAAGGATATATATCCATCAAATAATAATTGATATGTATCTATAAATGATAAAAGGGTGCAAACACATGGCCGAAAAAGGCTTCAGTAAAAAGGACGAATCGCTGGTCGATCTGCTGGTGAACACCGGAATGCCCAAGAATGTAGCCAAGACCTTGGCCTTTTTGCGCAAGAAAGAGGAAACAACATCGGTCGAAATAGAGATCATGACCGCCCTTAGACAACCCGAGGTCTCCATCGCCATGCAGGAGCTTCGCCGGAGAAAGTGGGTCATAAAGAGGGACATCAAAAAGGAGGGCAAGGGCCGCCCGGTGCACGCCTACAAACTGGCCATACCCTTCGACAAGATCATCGAGACCCTGGAAAAGGAGGAACGGAAGCGGATGGAGTCCATCGAGAAGAACATCGATCAGCTCAAGACGCTCTCCCTGAACGCCTGATCAAACCCTCTCCATCACTCTTATTCCCTCTTCCGAGGCCACGATGACCTTCTTGGCCATCCTCAGGAACAAACCGGTCTCCACCACTCCCGGTATCTCCTTGAGCCTCTTCTGCAGCTCGTAAGGGTCGCGTATACCCCGTTCGAAGTGCAGGTGGTAGATGTAGTTGCCGTTGTCGGTGACGAAAGGAACGTTACCTCCACGCAGCTCCGCCCGGCAGCCCAGCTCCTCCATGTACATGCTCGTGCGCCCGTGCGAGAACCGCACCACCTCAACTGGCAGGGGGACCTTGGTACCAAGGTCCCGCACCAGCTTGGAGTCGTCCACCACGATGACCTGCTGCCGGGTGGAGTAGGCCACGATCTTCTCCCGCAGCAGCGCCCCGCCCATCCCCTTGATGAGGTCCAGGTCCCCGTCCACCTCGTCCGCACCGTCGATGGTGAGGTCCAGGGTGCCGGTCTCCTCCAGTGTGACCAGGGGGATGTTCAGTTCGCGGGCCTGCTTCTCACTGCCTATGGAGGTAGGCACCGCCAGTATGTTGTAACCGCCCTTCACCAATCGGCCGATGGCCTCGATGGCGAAGTATGCCGTGCTCCCGGTCCCCAATCCCACCTTCATGCCGTCCTGCACCAGCTCTACGGCCTTCTCCGCCGCCAAACGCTTCTTATCGTTCATCCTAGGCCTCGAAATTCTTGCGTACCAGTTCGGTCAGGGAATCCACCACGAAATCGTTGACCAGGCGGCCTTTCTCCTTAGAGGCTCGACGGGAGTCGCCGGCGAACCCCTGGGGGTAGCAGCGCTCCGGATCGGAAAGTATCATGAAGTCGCTCTCGACGAACTCGCCGGCCGACCTCTCCGAGGACACCAGGTCAGGACGTATGTCCATGATACGCGAGGTCTCTATGATCCCGCCGTGACCGTCCTCCAAACCCTCGCACACATCCGCCTTCTTGAGATAGGCCAACTCGTAGTCGCTCAGCATCATGACCATCATACCTAGGCGGGCGGCCTCCTCGCAGGCCAGCTTGATAGCCGTCATGTGGGCCGAGCCGAGGTGACCGGTGACCACCACTACCTTGCGCACACCGTTCCGGCGTAGGGAATCCAACACGTCCCGCACCAACGCCCGTAGGGTGTCGAAGGTGATGTCGATGGTCCCAGGCATATTGCGGGTGGAGGAGTGCTGCCCGTAGTTAATGGTGGGGGCTATGAGGCCTCCCACACGCGCGCAGACCTGGCGCACCATTTCCTCCGGTTGGAAGGTGTCCGTACCTAGTGGAAGGTGCGGGCCGTGGGCCTCGCAGGCTCCCATGGGCAGGAAGACGATCGGATCCTCATGGACAGCCTTGGCGAAGGTCGCCGAGCTCATCTCATCGATCCTCATTCCCTCACCTTCCGATCAGTGTCGATGAGAAGGGTGCCGCAGACCGGGCACCTGCCCCGCCTAAGGGAATCGTTCTTAAAGTCGCTCATGAGCCGGGCATCTATCTCCTCGACCTTGGCCTTGTCGATGTTCCTGTTGCAGCGCGGGCAGTGTAGTGGCATGCTCCTTCCTTTGGGTTATGGTACAAAATCAATTTCAATGCTTGCCCGGCGCATCGGTTATATGTAACGAGGCGAATCCCCGATCATGCGCTTGGCCTGCCTGTTCTCCGGCGGTAAGGATTCGACCTATGCGGCTTACATCATGGAGCAGGCCGGGCACGAGGTGGTCTGCCTGGTGACGGTGCTCCCGGCGGACCCGCATTCCTGGGTCTTCCACACCCTGAACCTGGAGCACCTGCCGGAGATGGCAAGGGCGTTGAGAAAGGATCTCATCACCATTCCATCCAGCGGCGAGGAGGACAGCGACCTGTCGGCATTGAAGGGGGCGCTCGAAGACCTGGACGTAGAGGGGGTGATCACCGGAGCCATAGCCTCTGACTACCAGTGGGACCGCATCAACGGGGTTTGCGAATCGCTGGGGCTGAAGGTGTTCTCCCCTCTCTGGCGCAAGGACCAGTACATGCTGATGAAGGACATGCTGTCGGCCGGTCTCAGGACCATGATCGTGGGGGTCTTCGCCGAAGGGCTGGGGGAGTCCTGGCTGGGAAGGGTCCTGGACCACAGGTCGTTGGATGAGCTGTCCTCCCTGGCCGGCTCCAAAGGGATAAACGTCTCAGGGGAGGGAGGGGAGTATGAGACCATGGTCTTGGACTCCCCTATGCACCTTTACGAGCTGAGGCCCGAAGGCATGGTCAGGGACTATCAACGTGATTCCGGTCGCCTGCACATCGAAAAGCTGGTCGCCGGGCCTGAACGATAGAGCGTGCCTTTTTGAGCAGGTAGGGATGTCCAGCCCCATGTGGGGGTTGGGAGGAGGGTATCCAGCGATGCCGCACCGTCAGGTCCCGGTCGATGATCGAGGCCCCGGCAGGAACGGTTCTTGAGCTCGGCGTCGTCATCGCAGGCCATATCATACGAACGGGTCACCCGTCCGTCCTCGTCGACCAGCAGCAGGAACGGCAGACGCATGGACTCCTTCCAGGCAGCGTACGACCGTACGCTGTTGGTCGAGATGGGCAGGATCTGGATCTTCAAGGTTTCGAATTCCTGGTACAGGTCCCTCAGTTCGCCCATCTGGATGGAACAGATCATGTCGAAATCCGCTGGATAGAACATGAGCAGGACCACTCCCTTCCGCATCTCATCGCTGAGCCGCACCGGCCGCCCCATGTCGTCCGGTAGCTCGAGATCCGGGGCCTTCTGCCCAACATCGGGGATGAGCGCGAGGTCCGTTCAGATATTATTCCCCTACAAGGGATAAAATGGTTCCTAGGTCAGCTTCCTGACCTCTTCCAGAAGGACATCATAGTCCGGCTCGTGGTTGGAGTCCGGGGGGATGTGGGCGTAGCGAACGATGCCATTACGGTCGATGATGAACTCGGAGCGCAGGGTGAACCCAGCCCAGGCGCTGGCGGGCCCCTCCACCGCCCCCAATAGCCTGGAGAGCCGGGTGCCCTCGTCGCAAAGCAGGGGGAAAGGGATGCCCAGGCTCTCGCTGTACGCGCCCAGCGAGCGCGGCGAGTCGTTGCTGACGCCAAAGATGCGGCAATCGGCTTCCTGGAAGGCCTTGTACATCGCCTTGAAGGTCAGGAACTCCAGGTTGCACACGAATCCGAAGGCCGAGGCGAAGAAGAGCAGCAGCACGGTGCCCTTCCTCCACTGCTCACTCAGTCGAACCTCCCGTCCCATATCGTTCTTCATGACACAGTCCGGGAACGGCTTGCCGATCAGTTCCTCGCCCACGCCCTCCCCATGCTCGGAAGGAATAATAATAGGTTCGCGGGGCTCAGGGTCGACGGGAGAGCGCCTCCTTCCCGTGCATCAGGGCGGTCTCCTCATGCTCCTTCAGCTCCAGAAGGAGGGACGCCCCCCTCTCCCGTTCGTCACCTACGAAGCTGCCCTGGAAGTTGAAGGGGAAGGTCCTGACGAATTCTTACATCACCTGAGCCCCCGGGCATAGGCCGCAGCGGCCTCTCCAGCAATGCCTTGGTCAAGGTGCGCTGCGGCGATCCGCTCACGCTTCTAGCTCGAGCTCCAAGATGTATAATGATAACCATTTTGATGGATCATAGTGCCAATCTTTATGAACATCATGTATCTCGGGGCAAACCGCGCCGCCGTCGGCCATCAGCCCCGCTCATCGATCCTGACCGGCTCCAATATGGTCTCCAGCCCCTCCTCCAGGTAATTCTGCAGCACTTCCCCCAGGGTCTCCCCTCGCAACCGGTAGATGGTCACAAGCTGGTCCCGCAAGGCGTGGAAGGCGATCTCCCCCACGTCCTTGGTGATCAGGGCGTCGATCTTCTCATCGACCAGGGTGTTGACCACGTGCAGTCCGGCCCTGGAATCGCGCCCCATCTCCTGGTTGGGCACGATGGTCCACTCCTGCACCTTGCCCTCACTCCTGTCCAGGGACACCAAGGCGAAGTAGGGGGCCCTGCCGAACTTCGACGAGGGAATGGAGCCCAGTCCCGCATCCTCGCTCAAGGGCACCACCACCCTGGCCTCCGAGACCTCGTAAGGCTCGATGTGCACGGTGAAGACCTCCAGATGGCTCACGCTCTTCCGCAGGTCCATCTCCAAGCGGGCGGAGATATCGTGGGCCCTTTCCACATCCAGATGCTTCCGCACCTTGACCGCCACCTCCCCGAAGAGGAAGGGGCCCGACCTTCTAAGCTTGAGGTCCGCGAAACCCTCTACCCCGGCTATGCCCCCGATGGTCCTGATGACCCGCTCCTCCACCTCCCGGCTGGGAGAGATGTCCATGAGGGCCAACACCGCGTCCTTGATGGTCTCCAGGCCGATCTTGAGGATGAAAACAGAGATGGCCATGATGACCACCCCCTCCACGTAGGGCACGTCGTAATAGGCCAGGACGATGGCGGCGAGCACCAGCAGGGAGACGAAGACGTCCATGTAGGTGTCCCTGGCGTTGGCGATGAGGGATTGCGAACATATCTCATCCCCTACCCGCCGCTGATACCTGGCCAGCAGGGCGGAGGTGACCGAAGAGAGCAAGGCCACCGCGGCGGCGATCAGAGGCTGAGAGACCTCCGAGTGCTGGAAGAGCCGGGAATAACCCTCCAACACCAGCTCGAGGGCCGCGTAGATGATGAAGAGGGAGATGAACAGGGTGGCAACGGACTCGGCCTTGAAGTACCCGTAGCGGAAGCGTTCGTCCGGTTTCCGGCGCGATACCCTCAGCCCCAGCCAGGATGCGGTGATCGGCAGCACGTCGATGGCCGAGTGCACAGCGTCAGAGATCAGTACCAGGGAACCGGTAAAGATCCCGCCCGCTCCCTTGCCCAGGGCTAGGAGGGCGGTGACCAGGGAGGAGTTCAAGGAGGCCCGTTCGCCTCTC
Source organism: uncultured Methanomassiliicoccus sp. (assembly GCA_964642865.1). Lineage (GTDB taxonomy): Archaea > Thermoplasmatota > Thermoplasmata > Methanomassiliicoccales > UBA472 > UBA472. The sequence continues at coordinate 5,970 of CAZXTA010000003.1, forward strand.
CGGAGAAGCTCATCAGTCCGGCTCATCGCAGCCATTTCCCTATCATCCTGGCCCCACATCGGGGGCACTTGATACTGGAACAAGGCCTCCCCCGATCGTGAGGTTCGGTGTAACCGCAGTTCGGACACAGGCACAGGGAGGGAGGCCCCTCGGTCATACCTCTTCTTCTGAACATATCGCTCCCGTCACCATATGCCCCTACGAACACGATAAGCCTAATCCCAAATCAGACCATAAGCACGCCCACCCCCTTTCTGTAGGATCGTGTAGGGGGTTTGAGTGGGACCGTCCGAATTTGAATCGGAGTCTCAGGCTCCCAAAGCCCGAAGGATGGACCAAGCTACCCCACGGCCCCTCGGCGGCGGGATGGAGTGTCCGGTAATAAATAATTGTCTGAACTGGCAAAACATAAATATTCATCACATGCAAACACCTGGCATGAAGAGGGGCTGGATCGCGCTGGTGACCGTCCTGGTCACGGTCATGCTGCTGGCGTTCTTCATGCTGAGCGGCCTGGCCCAGGACCCTGAAGGTTTCCGGGACGGGGAGCTGAAGGCCCCTTTGGTCACGACCATCGTTCGCGATGGGACCCTTCCGGAACCGTTGGGCGCGATCGATTTTCCCGCCCACCTGGAGACCGGGATCAGCTACACGCAGGTGTATCAGGATTATGGTGGGATCATCGAGCTGCTCATAGATAACAAGGGGTCCAACCAAGTGTATGTGCGATCGTACGGCCTCAGCTGGGGGTCGGAGAACATCACATGTTCTGTCAACTGCTCCAAATTTGTGTCTTCCGGCGAGACCCTGAGCATGGGAGTGCTTTACTTTACCGGCCCCGGGACGAACGGCACGTCCACCTTCTCGGTACACATGAACCTATGGGCCTCGTCCATCCACGGCGATCAATGGAGCGACAAGGGCGATCTGCTGGTGGGAACCCAGGAGGTGGAGTGCCTGCCGGAGCCGGAACTACGTGACCGCGACGTCTCGCGGAACCCGGTCAAGCAATATAACAAGCTGAACGAGCTGGTGGACTTCGAGGCGGTCGGAGGACTGATGGAGAATGTGCTGGAGGTCGTCCCGGGGGATTACAGCGTCGGTCAGGTCCTCGAGGCCTACGAGCTGGTGCGGGCGAAGTTCCCCTATCTGGTCGATACCGACGACCACTGGCAGTCGGTCTCGGAGACCCTCGCCCTGGGCACCGGGGATTGCGAGGACCACGCCATCCTGCTCTCCTCCCTGCTGACCGCCCTGGGCGGCCATTGCCGCATCAACCTGATCAATGGGCACGCCTTCCCCACGGTGTACGTGGGCAACAGCACCTCAAAGCTGACGGAGGTCACGGAGAACATCAGGACCTACTATGGCAATGCCGTGCCGGTGCACTGGATCGAGGACGACCTGGGATACTGGCTGGTGGTGGATACCGTAGGCATGCCCTACGCCGGAGGGCACCCAGCGGCAAGCGTTCCGGTGGAGGTCTCGGGCGGCGGTTCCTGGAACTTCCAGGACGGCGATTGGATCATGACCATCGATGTGACCGGGGAGACCGTTCCTGGAATCGTGATCTAATCGCGCTGGGCCAGGATCTCCCGCACCGCCGTCTTGATGGCCTGGAAGCTGTTCATGGATGGGTCCCAGCCGTAGGAGCGCAGTTTGTCGGAGGAGAGCAACATGCTCTTGACGTCCCCGATCCACCCCCGCCCGCCCTGCACCCCGCCGGTCCATTCGTAGCGCACCCCACGCAGGTCCATCGCCTCCGTTACGATGTCGGCGATCTCCTTCACCGTCAGGCGGTCCGCGGAACCTAGGTTGAACATCTCCACCTTATTGCGTGCGTACTCCGCCCCGATGATCATGCCCCGAACGCAATCATCCACGTGCACGTACGATTTCACCGTCCCTGGACCGGCTCCCAATATCTCCAGGCGGGAAGGGTCCTGGCGCAGTTTGGCCACGAAGTCGTGCAGCACGTTGTGAGTGCTGCGCGAGCCCACCACGTTGGCGAAACGTAAAATGACCGCCTGCATGTCGAAGGAGTGAGCGTAGGAGCATATCAGCGCCTCACAGGCCAGCTTCGTCGCCCCGTACACCGAGATGGGGATGAGCGGGCCGTAGTCCTCCGGGGTGGGGATGACCGTCGTTTCCCCGTACACCGTGGAGGTGGAGGGGAACACCAGGTCCTTCAAGCCCAGTTCCCTCATGGCCTCCAGCACCCGGTATGTCACCTCTATGTTCTGCTGGTAGTGGGACAGGGTGTCCTTGGCCCCGGACCTCACGTCCGGGTTGGCGGCCATGTGGAACACCACGTCCGCCCCCTTGAATATCGGCCTCAGGTCGTCCCTCAGCAGATCGGCCTGCACGAAGCGAAAGTCCGGATAGCCCTCCGCCTCCTCCAGGAAGGCCCTCCGCCCGGCGCTGAGATCGTCCACCCCTACCACATGGTTCCCCATTTCCAATAACGCGTCCGTGAGGTGACTTCCAATGAATCCGGCGCAGCCGGTGACCACTATGATGCTTCCCCTGACCTTCATCCCCTTCCCTCCATTCTATTACGAAGTTTGGCGACCAGCTCCGTCATCGCCCTGCCGCGGTGCGAGCACTCGTTCTTCATTTCCATCTTCATCTCCGCGAAGGTCAGCTCCCGCCCCTCCGGGACGAAGATGGGGTCGTATCCGAAACCGTCATTCCCCCTTTCCTCCTCGATGATGCGCCCGGGGGACCTCGCGGTGACCGCGAACTCGCCTAGCTCCTCGGAGCACACCCCGATGCAGCATTCGAAGTAGGCCTGGCGGTCCAGGCCGCCAAGCAGGCGGAGCATGCCCTGGCATCCGATGGTCTGCATGACGTAGGCGGAGTAGACCCCCGGGAATCCGTTCAGCGAGGGCACGAAGAGGCCCGAGTCGTCCAACATGAAGTTGCGGTGGCCGTCACGCTTCAACTGCTCCAGGCAGGCCCGGACCACCTTCTGCAAGGTGTCGGTCTGTATCTCGTCACATTCCACATCCAGGTGCTCAACTTCCAGCCCTAGCAGGGAGAGGCCTTGACGATATTCCTCCAGCTTGTGCTTGTTGGACGTGACCAATCTAAGCTTCAAGTGTACCGCCCCCTCTCCTCGATGTCCTTCACTTTGGCCAGGACATCCTTTCCACCCGGAAACTCTTTCACGTAGGCCTCCACGATGAGGTCGTACGCGTACAGCATCTCCGAGTGGGCCGATCGGAACGCCTCGCGCAGCAAGTGCATGTCCACCCCCATCTCCTCCAGGCTGGCCGCCTTGGTGCCCAGGGAGAGGTCGATGAACCAGACCCTCCCGTCCATCAGGATCATGTTCGAGGTGGTCAGGTCGCCGTGGGTCATGCCGTGCGAATGTAGCCGGGCAACCAACGTTCCGATGTCATGACAGATGTGCCGCACCGCATCTTCCCCAGAACAGGAAAGCGCATCCTTGGCCCGAGGCCCTACTATCTCCTGCATCCATAGCTCGGCCTTCACCAGGTCGATGTCGTAGACTATCGGCGTCGGTACCCCGTAGCTCCGGGCCTCCTGCAGCAGGCGGGCCTCCGTGCGGGTACGATGGGAACGCAATGACTGGTCCAGGGTAGGATGACGGTACGATTTAGGCACCCGACTCTTTACCAGCACCCGACGTCCCATCCAGGTGTCCCGGCGGATCTCCGCTTCCGCCCCCCTCCTTATCACTTGCACGTCCTGAGTAAAGTCAATGCCCGGTTATTATCCTTTCACCCTCCACTTGGAAATGCCACCGGGCCATCGGCTCCTGGCGGAAGAACTCGCTCAGCAGTGCGACGGGGTCGCCCTCCTCGTAGCGCATGTCCGGCGGCATCAGCCTCACGACCCCGCGGTCCAGGTACCGGGGGTCCATCAGTATCACCGCCGCCCGGTCCTCCTCCCGCCTGATGGCCCGCCCACAGGCCTGCACCACCTTGCTCAAGGCCTCATAGGTGTCCAGGTATAGTCGGGCCCTCTCCTCCCCCAGCCTCCGGGAGGCCCGGGTCAGCATCTCCCTCCGCTCCAGGCTGGGCGGCGGAATGGGCAGCCCGGCCACCATGACCGCCGAGATACAGCCCGTCGGGAAATCCACCCCCTCGGAGAAGGAACCGTGGATGTTGCACAGCATAAGCACCTCCCCCCGTTCCAGCAACCGTTGTGTCAGCAGGTCCCGTTCCTCCTTGCACATGCCGGACCGTTCGGCCAGCAGCTCCTTCTCCACGCCGCCCCGACGCAGCTCCCGGTGCACAGCGGAGAGGTAGGAGTAGGAAGGCATGAACGCCATCACGTTACCGGGGATGACAGAGCTCAGCTCGGCAACCCGGGCAGCCATTTCCACAGTGCGCTCCTGACAGCGTTCTCGGAAGCGGGTGCCCACCTCGGGAACCATCACGACCAGGCGCCGGCGGGGATCGAAGGGCGAGGGGTAGGAGCGGCCTACGCAGTCGTCAAGGCCCAGGCGGGCGGCGAAGACCTCTGGGGGGTGCAGCGTCCCGCTCATGAAGATGACCCCGGCGCAATGCTCGAGCACGCTCCGCACCACCAGTGACGGTTCTAGGAAGCGCAGGCATATGCGCCCCTCGGCCGGGAAGGCCACCCGGACGCTGGAATCGCCGAAGCGCATCCAATCGCGGACGAACTCGTCCTTCTCCTCCAGCTCCTCCGGCTCCGGCAATCCGTAAGTGTCCAGCAGGGAGCGTAGCTCCCCCGGGGGTATGATCCGGTGCCCCCTGGACAGCATTTCCTTCCACACCATTCCCACCCCTCCGTCGAGGTTACGGGGGACCGCCACCTCTCTACTGAACATCTCCATGATACGGGAGGGCAGGTTGTGGGCCTCGTCCACCACCAAGTACTGCGGGCGAGAGGAGCCCTGGAAGCGCAGGACGTCCGGCAGGTCGCCGAACACCCGCGAGAGGTCGCCCACCACCAGGTCCGCCCCGTTCAGGGCCAGCCGGGCGGTGAGGTAGGGGCAGGCTCCTCTCCTCAGGCAGAGCGCGACGATCTCCTGGGCGTGCATCGGCCGTTGAAGCACCTCCTTGGCGCACTGGACCATGCGCCCCTCGGCCTGCAGGTGACAGCGCCGACCGCTCAAGCAGGGGGGATGGGGGCGTAGGGGGCACATGCTCTCCCGGGACAGCAGGTCCACCGTGCGGATGTGTTGAGGGAACATTCTCGCCGTCTCGATCACCGCCCGGTGCTGGGACTGCCGGGGGGTGAGGAATATCGTCCTTCCGCCGGTCCGCAGGGAACGTTCCAGGGTCGAGCTGAGGGCAACCACGGTCTTACCCATTCCAGTGGGAGCGTGGACCACCAGCACTTTTCCGGAGGACATGCACTCCCGCGCGTCCCGCAGGAATTCGCGCTGCCCTTGGCGGGGAACGGGAAAAGGGAACAGGTCGATCGTTCCTTGGTACATAATGGAATTATCGTAGAGACGGGGATTGCCGTTTGGCGCTACGGTAAGACTTATCGCATCCTGATGGCCGAGAAAATGGAAATACCACCAAGGTGGTAACTATTGCTGGTGATATCCTGAAGTTCAACATCACTGGAGACAACCTGCAGATAGTGAACATCGAATTCTCGCCGGGAGAGGTCATCTACTCCGAGGCTGGAAGCATGCTTTACATGAGTGGGAATGTCCGGTTGGAGACCAAGGCCAAGGGCGGAATGATGTCGGGTCTGAAGCGGGCCATGACCGGGGAGTCCTTCTTCGTGACCAATTTCTATGCCGAGGGAGGCACCGGGATGGTCGGTTTCGGTGGTAGTGCCCCAGGAAAGATAGTCGCCCTCGACCTCAGGGGTGGCAAGCAATGGATACTCCAGAAGACCGCCTTCCTAGCGGCGGAGGACGATGTCACGCTGGACATAGCCTTCCAGAAGAAGCTGGGGGCCGCCTTGTTCGGAGGCGAGGGATTGATCCTGCAGAAGGTCACCGGGGAAGGTACGGTGTTCGTGGCTGGCTGTGGTGACTTCATCGAGTACAATCTAATGCCCGGCCAGATGATGAAAGTGTCCACCGCCAACATGGTAGGATGGGAGAGCAGCGTGCAGTACGACATCCAGAGCCTGGGGATAAAGACCGCCCTCTTCGGTGGAGAGGGTCTCTTCGTCACAACCCTCAAGGGACCCGGAAGAATAATACTTCAGTCCATGACCCTGTCCGGCCTGGCCAATTCGCTGGTCCCCTTCCTGCCCGATAGGAAGTGAGGGTCGTGGCCTCCCGTGGCGCCGACGCGACCTTCGTAGCGCTGCTGATAATCGGCATCATCGTCGTGGCCCTGCTGGCCCTGTACTTCCTTCCCTGGGTGCTGGCGGCCATCATCGTCATAGTGGCGATAATCTTCGTCGTGGTGGCGGTGGCCCTGATACTGGGGGGTCTGGCGGCCATCCCTTACTATTTCCTTAAGGGAGGGAAGGGGTCCGAGCCCGGCTCCTATCGAATGGAGCAGATGGACGACCTGCAGCAGAAGGAGAGGAAGTAAAGGTGGAGGAAACGGTCCTGCTGCCCTTCCGGTGCGGTCCCCTGGATGACATGCTCGACGGGGGGGTGGAGAGCGGATGCCTCACCCTCATCTACGGGGAGGCGGGCACCGGCAAGACCAATCTGTGCATGGCATTGGCCAGGAACGTGGCGTTGCAGGGGAAGAAGACGGTGTACGTGGACAGCGAGGGGCTGTCCATGCAGCGCCTGAGGCAGATGGCCGGGGAGGACCGGGAAAGGGTGCTCAAAGAGGTGCTGGTCAGCGAGGTGCACAGCCTGGAGGACCAGGACCGCATGATCGGCAAGGCCATCAAGCTGGCCGAGGGCAACACCGACATCGGTCTCATCGTGGTCGACTCCATCACCATGTTCTACCGCCTGGCGAGCAGGGAGGACGAGCGGGCCGAGCGCCGAGTGCTGGCGGGGCAGAGCGCCAAGCTGCTTACGTTGGCCAGGAGAATGAATCTGCCAGTGGTCGTGACCTCACAGGTGTACACCGACGTGGAGACCGGGACCTTCGAGGCCCTGGGCGGGAACGTGCTGCACCACAACGCCAAGGCCATCATCAGGGTGGAGAGGCTGGCCCCGGGCAAAAGGAGGGCGGTGCTGATGAAGCACCGGCACCTGGCCGAGGGTCGCACCGCGCTTTTCTACCTGACCGAACAGGGCGTGGAGGCCGAGCCTCAGAGCTCTCGGCCCACCGCGTAGTCCACCATCTCCCGCAGCATCTCCTTTTCAGTGGAATCGCGCAGGCAGGACAGCAGGTCCTTGGCGCGCTTGGCGTAATCCAAGGCGAACTGACGAGCGTGCTCTATGGAGCCGATGTCCTCCAGCAACTTTATGGCGGCATTGACCGCCTCGTCACTGGCCTCGGGGTTCCCCAGTGCACCGTTCAGTACCTTCTTCCGGGGATCTTTCTCCAGGCGTTCCAGGGCGTCGACCACGATGAGCGTCCTCTTCCCGTTGCGGATGTCGCTGCCCACCGGCTTGCCGATCTTGCTGACGTCCCCCTTTATTCCCAGCACATCGTCCCAGATCTGGAATCCGATGCCCAGCAGGCGCGCGTACTCCTTCATGGAGGCGATCTGCCGTTCCGTCCCCCGGCCTATGATGGCCCCGCCCTCGGCGGCGCAGGCGAAGAGGACCGCGGTCTTCTTCTCCACCATCTCCAGGTACTCCTGGCGGGAGACCTCCGCCCGCTCCTCGTTGTCCACGTCCATCTGCTGCCCCTCCGCCACCAGGAAGACGGTGTCGGAGACGGTGCGCAGCAGGCGGCGTATGGCCTCCCCGTCCACGTCCGTATCGGCCAAGACCTCATAGGCTCTGGCGAACAGGGCATCGCCGGCGATGATGGCCGTGGGCATGTCGAAAGCGATGTGCACGGCCGGCCTGCCCCTCCTGACCGGGTCCTGATCGATGACGTCGTCGTGCACCAGGGTGAAATTGTGAATGATCTCCAGGGCGCAGCCGAAGGGAAGCGCCTCCCTCCCCCGGCCGCCCACCGCCTCGGCGGTCAGCATGGCCATAACTGGACGCATGCGCTTCCCCCCCGCCTCGGGATAGTGCCTCATGGCCCTGATCAGCTTGTCGTGCCTGCCGTGCGTCACGTACGCCAGCAGCGCACGGTCGACCTCCTTCACCATCTCCTTCATCCTCTTGTCATGATCCACGAGCGTCACCTCTCCTCGGCGGTGAGCCAATCGGCGGTCCGCCCGCTGACGATCACCCTGCGCTGCCCGAGTTCCTCGACGCTGGAACAGCCGGTGAGGAACATGGCCGCCTTGAACTCGGCCTTCATACGCTCCAGCTTGGCCAGCACGCTCTCGCTGGATTCGACGGCCTCCGCCAGCAGGGCCCGGGCGCAACCGGCCGCGTTGGCTCCCATCGATATCCCCTTGGCCATGCGCAACCCGTCATCCACTCCTCCGCTGGCTATGAGCTCCAGACCAACGTCGGCCTCGATGATGGCCGCCGGGGCCGGTATGCCCCAGTCGAAGAAGGTCCGCCCCAGGGCGCTGGCGACCCGTTCCTCCTGTGCGCGTGCCCTATACATCTCCACCGCGGCGAAGCTGGTGCCTCCCATCCCGGAGACGTCCATGCCCCGTATGCCAGTGCCCCTCAGGAGCAGGGCGGTCTCCCGGGATATGCCCGCCCCGGTCTCCTTGACCATGCAGGGCATCTCCCTCGCCACCGACCTTATGCCTTCCAGGCATCCCCGGGCGCTGACGTCCCCTCCGGGCTGCACCACCTCCTGCAGAAAATTGAGGTGAACGGCCATGATGTCCGCGCCTATCATCTCCCTGGCCTTGGCCACGTCCTCCACCGAGAACGGGTTCCTGCGCTTCTGCCTGACAAGCTGCGGTGCGCCGACGTTGCCGATGACCAAGGGCACCTCGTACTCCTTGACCACGGAGTATGTGCCGTCGTCCCCGTGCTCCATGGCCGGGCGCTGACTTCCCACTCCCAGCCCCACGCCCATCTTGGCGCAGGCCTCGGCCAGATTACGGTTGACCTTCTCCGCCAGCGGGATACCACCGGTGATGGCCGTGACCACCAGGGGGAGCTCCAGCCGCTTGCCGAAAAGGACGACCGATGTATCGATGTCCTCCAGGTCCACCTCCGGCAGCGCCTGGTGCACCAGATGCACGTCCGACCAGTAGTCGTAGTCCGGCACGACCTTCTCCTTCAAGGTGACCTCTATGTGGTCCGATTTCCTGCGCTCGATCCTCTTCATTTCCCACCCACCACCTTTGATGCGGTGACCTTCCGTCCTCGCAGGGCCGCCTCCAGCCTGCCGGGGACCTTGCCGTTCAGCACCATGCATTCCTCGGTAAGGTCGGCCATGTCCATCATGTATTTGATCTTGGCGTATATGCTGCCGGTGACGTCCACGTTCCTCTCCGTCCTGGGAAGTGCGTCCAGGACCGTCCTGTCCACCCTCTCTACGAGCTTAGCATGGGGATCGATGTTGGGGTCGGCGGTGAACACCCCGTCCACGTCGGTGACGAAGATGACCTTACTGGGACGGAACTCCCGGGCCAGGGACATCATGAGCTGGTCCCCGGAGCATATGCCGAGCCCGCGGCCGCGGTCCCACACCACGTCACCGAAGGTCAGGGGGACCATGCCCAGGTCCAGGTATCTTCTGAACGCTTCAAGGTCCAAAGATTCCAGCTTTCCGTCGTTCATCATGGCGCAGCAGGCCGGGGGCAGCGGGATCACCTTCGATCCGCCATCGATCATGCAGCGGCACACTTGCAGATCAAGCTCTCTGACGTCGGCCATGACCTTGGCCGCTCCCATGAGCTGTGAGGTATCTGTAATTCCAAGATGCAGGCGGTGCTCCTTGGCCAGCAGATGGCCGAAGGAACCGGCCCCGTGCACCAGAATGACCTTCTGTCCGGAAGCGGCGATCTCCGAAGCTAGGCGACCGGTGATATCTCGGTCGAAGGTGCGGTACTTCCCCTTGTCAGTAATGACGCTGCCACCCAACTTGACCAGTATCATCGGCTCCCTCGGGATAATTGGTCTTGTGGTATTAATGTTTCAATATTCGGAGGGGGATACTAAAACTCAGATCCGCCGGCCGCACTTGGGGCAGAAGGCGTCCTCGGCCTTCAGCTCTGCCTGGCAGTAGGGGCAGGTCCGCTTGTCCTCGAGATTCTCCCCGCAATTGCGGCAGAAGCGGTCCTCCGGGGAGGCGGGGGTACCGCACTTGCCGCACTTCCTCTCCGGCTTGGGGACCTTAATGATGATAGGGGATTCCTTTTTTGGTCCTGTCACGATCTGGGGCTCGCCGACCATACGTCTGGTTATCAATCCCTCTCTCAAAGCCTCGCCGTACCTCTTCTCCTCGAAACAGGCCTCGGCCCTGGCCAAGTGCTCCCTTGCCTGTTCGAGGTCCTTGCCGGACCCTTCCTCTGCGGCGATACGGTCCCGGCAGGAATTGATGATGAAGCGCGACTCCATCATGTTCGGCTCCAACTTCTTGACCTCGTACAGTGTCCTTCGCTCCTCCTCCGAGAGCGTTTCCGTCTTCACGCTCTCCGCCTGGGGTACGCTCAGTTCCAGGGTCGGAGCCTTGATCAATATCTCCCTGGCCTTTCTGGCCAATTCCCGGGAGGAAAGGAAATTGCCGCGCTTGTAGGCCTGTTCGGCCTGGATCAATACCAGGTCCGCCTCCCGGGTGTCCCGCCCCTTCTGCTTGAGGGTCGCGGCGATGGCCTTGGTGGTGGCGATAGTATTGTAGGCATCGTCCTTGTCCATCATATTGTTCATGTACTCCTTGTTGCGAGAGCGCATGAAGCGCAGTTCAAAGTAGATCACTATGGCCAATATGATAAGCAGGATGACGAGAAATATCTGGTCAACGTCCAGAAGAACCACCTTCACCTCTGGAAGGCACTAGGATTTTACTTGATAATAATTCTATTGGATAGAATGATGTCAATAATAAAGATTAAAATAGAATGGCTGACAGCGTTCCAGGCTTCCCGTGGGCTCGCGCACCACAGTACAACGGAGAACGCAGGCGGGCTTAGCTTCTGGGATCGGACGAGACCAGGCGTATCCCCGCCGCGATGGCCGTCAGACCATTCTGAGCCAAGGCATGATGGCGGTGATATTTAACCTTAACGTGATGTAGGCACAGCCTTATTACCCGTTCCAAAGAGGATAAGGAACGAATGTGATGTGGGGGGAAACGGTTCTACTTCGTAATTTAACACTGGACTAAGGTCAAGATTATCCAATTTAATAATATTTACAGCGACAAAGATACGGGGAAAAATCATCGATCATACAAGGGGTTTTATCAATTTTGATATTATTTAGTCATCAAGTCATTTTTGTTCCACCAATTTTTGTTTTTGATTTCATGGTTTTTCCAAAAAGTTTATATGGAGGTAAAAGCAAATATTATCTTATAAATCAGGCGCTCGGTATCAGAACTGATAACTTCACTACAAGCCGACAAGATAGATTGGCTTAGCTACTTTCCACTAGATATCGAGTGCTTGGGGTCACGACCCCATCGCTAGAAAACCGTTTTACAAATAAACACGAGGGGGGAAAAATATACCATTAAATGATGAAAGTAAAAGCCAAACTAACCGAAAGAGCCGCAAGGTCTTGGTGTTAGTTATAGCACTACTGATGGTCACTTCCGCACTATTGGTCGCTGTTCCTACGGCTAAAGCGGGCAATGAGAAGTGGACATCAGAGTTGTATGCTTGGGACCCAGTAGCAGGGAGCTGGACCAATGGTAACCTAGCAGGTTATCATGAAGGAGATCTAGTCGGGTTCAAGTATATTTTAACGCACGATACAGGAACGAATGATACATCACCTGAACTGGATTCCGTATATGACCATTTCAATAAAGGAAAGGGAGCATATGGAATCGATGCTGAGGTGTTGTGGGGATACAATACAGTCGGTTGGGATGTTCAATTCCCGCAAGTGAATGGTGCATTAGACCAATTCGATTGGGTAACAGCAATAACCCCAACTCTGGAAAATGCATACTTTGACACGAGCGGTGGAGTCATCCACAACTATTATATGTTCGATGAAGGGTTCTTCACTGTAGACGCTGGAACATCTATATACATCTACTTCCAAGCCCACCTGGCTGAGACCGCTTTCTATAGCAACGTGATGACAAGTCCGGGAGATGGTGTACCTGCAGGCTATTACAAAGGGGCTGCAGGCTTCCCTGGTGCGTCATTACAGGTCGCTCTATCATTGGTCTTCACTGGAACCAGCTCACAGACCCAGAGCATACCCGTCACAGCTGCTGCGGGAAGCATCTCGGGAATGAAGTTCTATGACGCGAATTCCAACCATATTAAGGATAGTGGAGAGGCTGGTCTGTCCGGATGGACGATAGAGCTTGATGGGTTTTCCTTTGGTGGTTTCCCAATCCACCTATCGACTGTGACAGGGACTGATGGAGGCTTTAGCTTCACTCAAGTCCCGTGGGGAACTTATACTCTATCAGAAAATCTAACAGGGCATAATGGATGGACGCAAACGTATCCATATCCTGTTCTTACCTATCCCGATTTGGTGATCAATGGCACCCACCTGACAATACCAGGGAAGGACTTTGGTAACTCAGCTCCTGGAGAGATCAGGGCGCACAAAATCATTGATGTTGATGGAGATAAAAATACACCGGGAGACCAATCACCAGGAGTTGGTTGGGAGTTCGAGCTGTTCTTTGAGGACAGCCCAGACCATTGGATGTCGCTTGGAAAGAAAAACACAGGTTCCGATGGATGTACTCCTTATTGGGAAGACCTGATCCTTGGCAACTATAAGGTGGTCGAGACTTCTCAATCTGGTTATTCTGGTGTTCAGGAAAAGTTTATCTCGATAACCACAGCCGACCAAGAGATCACCATGAAATTCTATAACCAGCCTCTTGGCAACATAACGGTCAGCAAGATCATCGATATCGATGGTGACCCTAAGACCATTACTGACCAGAGCAATGGCGGGGCAGGTTGGGAGTTCGAGCTGTTATACGATAACGGTGTCACTTGGATCACTAAAGGGAAGAAGACAACCGATGCGTCCGGATCAGTCACCTGGACCAACCTGACCATGGGCAGCTACAAGATTGTCGAGACGCCCTGGGGTTACTGGCACAATGCGGCCGATGCGTTTGTAAATCTAACGACCGCCGGTCAGTCGATACCCGTGATAATGTACAACCAGCCGCCTACTCCGGCAATACACATAGAGAAGACCGGGCCGACCGAGGCAGAGGTGGGCGAGAATATCACCTACACCTACACGGTGACGAACGTCGGCGATGTACCGCTGTCCAATGTCTACGTGATGGACTCGGTCTCTGGAACGACTCAATATGTCTCCGGTGACACCAACGGCGACGGGTTCCTCAATCTGAGCGAGATCTGGATATTCACTGACTACTGGATCGTGGCTGGCACGCCTGATCCCCTGGTCAACACGGCTACCGCGCACGGGTTCTACGAGGACACCGAGGTCACGGACACCGACTGTTGGAGCCTGGACGTTGCAAAGCCTGCAATACACATAGAGAAGACCGGGCCGACCGAGGCAGAGGTGGGCGAGAATATCA
>CAZXTA010000003.1:19682-28562 GCA_964642865.1 uncultured Methanomassiliicoccus sp.
CGGGTTCTACGAGGACACCGAGGTCACGGACACCGACTGTTGGAGCCTGGACGTTATCTCCCTACCTTACCCCGGAGGTCACACCATTGGCTTCTGGAAGAACAACTGCGCAAAGAACCTACCGTCTGACAGTCCATACTACCACAAGGGTCATGCCCAGATCCCGAAGGCAGATCTGGAAGGATACCTTGAAGCAATAGCCAATCAGTATGGAAGTCAGGAACCCTGGCTGACGGGCAGTGGTCATGGTGGCGGGCTGTCCTTGGCAGAGGCGTATCTTATACTGAGTCAGGATGGTCCCAATACACCGGAGGTAAAAGCGAGGGCACAGATACTCGGATTACTGCTGACCTCGCAGTACCGGCCAACCACTGGCGGCTCATATGTCCTCCTTCCAGACATACCAGGTCTAGAGAACACGTTCCCACACACTGGAGCCGGAGCGATCGGATATATCCTAGCCCTCTATGATGCTGATATGTTTAACGCGGCTCATGCGTTGGCTGGTGGTATGAACGAAGCTCCAGCAGGTGTGGATTGGACGACATACTGGGAGAACATGGGTTACAGCATGTCTATGACGACATCTTCCGAGGTGCTGGTGGCAGCTAGATATGAATACCTGATCCCAGGCGTGGTCTCGATAGAGATAACGTTGGACATGGGAACAGAAGGCGTGGCGTCCTTCCCGCTCGTCCTATCGATGACTGGAGGATTCACCACCGAGTAGGGCGGCATATATCAAGAAAAATGAATATTCTTAAGGGGGTCAAAAACCCCCTAAACCTTACTATTTTTTATTAATGATCATCGGTGTTGTCACGATCTTTTCCAAGACTCATTATCATGATAATGGCGCTCTTTTAATGATCGACTACCTTAAATATCATCTCAAAAATTTAATAAATAATACAATAAGGAAGGCTGACAGCGTTCCAGGCTTCCCGTGGGCTCGCGCACCACAGTACAACGGAGAACGCAGGCGGGCTTAGCTTCTGGGATCGGACGAGACCAGGCGTATCCCCGCCGCGATGGCCGTCAGACCATCCTTGAAGCCAGTGAAAATGACCGACCTATTTAACCGTTTCTGAGGTATTAAGATCGAACAGCTGTTCCGGACCTTCCAGTACCATGGTCTCACGTTCCAGGAAGGCCAGCTCCTGTCTGGTGAATTTCTCGGGGTCTGCCATGATCAGCACTAGCCCCTGGTTCACACAGGCCTCGTCGTTAAGCCGGCCGATGAAGTTGGTGAGATCGCGGAAGTCGTTGCTATCCCTCAATGCCTGAAGTCCGAAGATAATCACCGCCTTCCCCTCCCCCCTACTCAAGTGGCGGGTCAGAGAACTGAGCAGCAATAGAAGGCCGTCCGCGCGTATGGCCCTGTTCGCCCGGTCAGGTTCAAGTACGGTGATCTTATCGTCCGAGGATATGTCGATGTCGTTAGGGGAGACCAACATCGGGTCTAATCCCTCCTCCACCAAACGATGCAGGAAGGCTGCCGCCACCTCGACCTTCCCCTGCAGGACCAAATAGGCCCCGAAATCCTCCAGCCCTCTCATCTTTACTTCCTCTTAAGACGATAAGTGTGCTGGCAGTAATAACTGTTTGTTCAGAGGAGCAACAGGAGGGCGATGATGGTCCCGAAGGCCATAGAGGTCACGTTGTTCCACAGCTTGGTGACCCAGCCCTTCGTCTCCAGCGTCGCGCCGATGAGGCTGTCTATGAAGCATCCCAGTATCCCCATGCCGATGGGGACGAGCACCACCAGCTGCGGTACGCTTCCCAGGATAACGATCCATCCCGCCAATGCGGCGAAGGCGCTGGCCAATATGGCCCACACAGTCCCGTACAAAGAAACGCCCCCGTCCACCCCCGGGACCGTCCGTTTGAAGGTGGTGATCATATAAACGCGATCGGAAAGGATGCCAAGCTCGCTGGCGGTGGTGTCCGCCGCGGCCACGCAGATGGCGCTCAGGTAGATGAGGGTGGGCACCTCCCCCTCCCATCCGGCCAGGTACGTCAGCACCGCCACGACCGCCGGCACGGCCCCGTTGGCGAAGACGTTGCGGTAGGAACGCTCTCCTTTCCAACCTTCCTGAGCGCCCTTACGGATCTTCAGCTCCATCTTGTACTTCGTCACCACGAAACCGGTGACGGCGAAAAGGACCAGCACCAATAACCAGCCGATCCCACCGAACAGTCCTATGACCATCCCCATTACAAAAGAGGCTAGGCTGCCGTCGAGCGTCAGCAGGTCCAGCTTCCACGATAGGAGGGACAACGTCGCGCACAGGACGAGTACGATCGCCGTCTGCTCGAGCGATATCATTGATTCCCACCCAAAAATTACAGATATTAAAAGGAATCCCCTTCCCCCTCCTTGCGCTTAAGGCGGTCCAGGGGATTGGCGCGCTGGAACATCGGTTTGGTCTCATCCCTTATGCCCCGCACCTTCTCCAGGTCCCCGTCCCACTCCTTGAGCACATTGGAATAGCTGTCCTCAATGCTGTCCAGGACCTTGATCATGCGCTGTGGGGCGTTACCGGCGCGCTTGCCGCTCAGCATCACCGCCAGGAAGAAATCGTCCTTGCGCTCTACCAGTAATTTCCGTTCCCCGAAGTCCATACGGCTCAGCACGGTGGAGCTCTCGTCCTTGAACGAATCGCGAACGAAGTTCTGCAGGGCGATGAGCATGCCGCCCAGTATATCATCGTCCATACCCGGCTTCAGCCGCCTGGTCTGATGCGCCAGGAGCGTCCCGTCATGGTACATGACGAAGACCTCGTCCACTATCGGCCGGGATAGGAAGAGGTAGAGCAGCAGGATTATCAGAACGATCAGGAGGGTGGCCGAACTGAGCACGAACAGGGTGGGGTCCTCATATGTCACGGATATTACGATCAGCTCCGTGGACTTCGTGTGGCCAGCCATGTCCTCGGCGATTATGCGGTAGGACATCTCCATGGAACGGTTCTGCGCCGGTATCTGCCCGAAGTATTCGTCCCCGGCCTCCGCGGTCATGACCACCGTTCTGGTCACGTTGTCAATGGTGTATTCAAGTATCACCGAGCTCACGCCCACCGCGTCGGTGACGTTCACCCGTATGGTGATGGGCTGGCCCACCTTAGCCTTCAGCACAGGCTCTGAGATGGATATGATAGGCGCCAGCGTGTCCACGGTCACATTCCTAGTCTTGGAAACGGCGGGGTTGGTATCGTCCTTGATCTGCAACACTACTGAAAACACTCCGTCCGCAGAGAATACATGGGTGATGTTGTCCGAACCGTTCCAGGAGGTCCAATCGCCCCCAAAGTTCCAGCGGTACAGCAATATCGGTTGGTCGTTGTCGGTGTCGGAGCAAAGCGCAGCGGAGAAGTTGACCTCCCTACTGTTCTGAGAAACGGTGAAGGAGAAGTCAGCCACCGGTGCGGGGTCGATGATGGTCAGCAGGATGTACGTTTCGACGTAACTATCGCTGTCCCATACCCGCACGGTGACCTTGTAGTAGCCCGAGGCGGTATAACGGTGATAGGTAGAGTTGAGGGTGGTCTCATCGTCCACCTGGAACGTGGTGGTATGGAAGTCCCACTGGTACTTGGTGATTTCCTCCCAGGCGGCCACAGCGACCACACCGAAGTTTATCTCATCCCATTCATCGTACGAGCTCGCGCCGTCCGAGGTGTATAGGCGGGTTATGATGGGAGTGGTGTCCCTCACGTTCAGGATACGGCTGCTGTAGTGCTCGTCGCCGTCAATATCGGTGACTGTCAAGGTGGCCAGGTAGCTGCCGTTGTCCTGGTAGGTATGATGCACCGTTGCGTTCGTCGTCAAATTGAGCCAAGTGCCGTCCCCGAAGTCCCAGCTCCAGGTCACGATGGGATTGACGGCAAAATAGCTCCGGTCGCTGAAGGCGATCTCCTGCCCCTCTTCCGGGGAGTCGATAGAGGTGATGAATCCCGCCGTGGGGGCGGAATTGAGCACCACTATCTCCGTGGATGTTGAATTCACGCTGCCGTCCGAATCGGTGACGGTCAGGTTGGCCAGATAGGTGCCGCTGTAAGCATAGGTATGATGCACCGTTGCGTTCGTCGTCAAATTGAGCCAGGTACCATCGCCAAAGTTCCAGCTCCATGATATGATGAAATCTGCGTTGAAGGTGCTATGGTCGCTGAAGGCGATCTCCTCCCCTTCCCTGGGTGAGTCGATAGACAATAGGAAGTCCGCCGTGGGCGACGAATCCAGGACGGTAATATCTCTGGACATGAAATCCGAACTTCCGTCGCTGTCATATACGGTCAGGGTGACAGTGAAGGAATCGTTCCAGGCATAGGGGTGCTGGACCGATTGGTCAGTGGTCCGATTGAGCCAGTTGCCGTCCCCGAAGTCCCATTCCCATCGGACGATCGGGTCGGAGGGAGTGGTGCTGAGGTCGTCGAACAACACCGGTGTGCCCTCCATGGGTGCCGGGTCTTGCTGGAACGAGAAGTCGGTCGAGGGCCCCTGGTCCCCGATGCTGACCGGGATGACGGTTTCGTCCCAGCCACCCCACAGGTCGCTAACGTTCAGGGTGACATTGTACTGCCCGTTCTGCTGGAACACGTGGCTGGTCCGATCTCCGCTCCCGCTGGTCCCATCATCGAAATCCCAGGCGTAGGTCAGACGGTCCTGATCTGAGTAATTGTCCGTGCTGCCGAAGGCGTTGAACCACACAAGTTCCCCCTCTAAATGTCCGGCGCCCTCGACCGCTCCAAAGGCGATGGGCGGGAAGTTGTTCTGGTAATAGAAGGAGACAGTACGAGATGGGATGGAATAGGCAATCAAATCATCTTTGAGGTCGCCGTCTGCGTCGTCGACCACTAGCAGAAGTGGAGAGGCGCCAGCGGTCTGGCGGGTGATGATAACGAAATTAGGATGCGCATACTCATAGGCTAATACGGAGGAGTTCCCGCTGGCCACCGCTAATTCCATTTCCCCGTCATCGTCAAGGTCCCCGGTGGTGAAGGCGTCTACGCCCTCCGTCACATCGAGCACATAGGCGTACTGCGAGTCCGAGAAGCCGTAAATGAACGTGGGGCTCTGAAGATAGAGGTTGATGTCGCTGTCCGTGGAAACCAGGATGTCATCCGTGCCGTTTCCGTCCATATCCGCGGAGCTTACAGCCACAAGACCAGGCAAGGTACCGAGAAGCTGCGTCTCTCCGACCACGAACTTCGTGGCGCCCAATTGCTGGTAATAGATCTCGACCCGAGAAGCGGTCTGGTTGATCACGGCCACATCCAGCAACGAGTTCATATGCGAATCGAACCGTCCAACGGTGAGGGAAGGTATCACGGACCCCGGCAAGGAGAGCAACTGGTGCCGACTTGTGTCGAACCTCGGGCTCGTTGCAGAACCCCAGAAGACATCAAATCCTCCCTGACCGCCCACCGCCAAGTCATCGAGACCATCATTGTTGAGATCACCTACGGCCACCGAAAGCGCTTGCACAAGGGAACTTGACACAGAAATGTTGGCGCCTCCTCCGGACATGAAGGCCGCGTCGCCAAACCAAACTCGTACCTCGGCAGGAACGGATATGACCATGACGAGCTCATCGTCCCCGTCATCATCAAGGTCCTCGGCCTGCATTGCTGACACGTTATTGAATGCGTTCCGTTCTGCAAGGTTGGGATAGCCCTCCTTGAGGAAGCGGACCTTATTCAAGACGGCATCGAAGACCGCGATCTCATTGCTGCCGTCCCCGTTGAAATCACCGGTGACGGACAGCTCAGGTTCTACGTCCTTCACGAGCTGATTGTCATTGGCGTTGGAAATGGTCGTGGGATTCTAATAATAGATGGATAGCAAACCTGCACCGGTGGACGATCTGGATATCAGGATGATATCATCGTATGCATCGTCCGGGCTCATATCCTCAACAAGTACATATGAGGGATCGAGCGAGACCGGGAATGAGATGGCGGAAGCGTATCCGTAGGTCAGGCTGGAGGAAGCGGTGAACACGGTGAGATTATGATATTGACTAGAAGCCCTGACCAGGTCCAGCCTGGTGTCCCCGTTGCGGTCCATGAATGCCAGGGACGCGACGCCCGGCTCGTTTATCAGCTCGGTATGCGGCCAGAACCGAGTTCCATCGAACTGCCTGATCTGCACTCTCTGCGCCAGGTCCGCGCCGACCACCAGTTCCTGGACCCCGGCGCCGTCGAGCTGTTGCACGACCAGGCTCGTCGGTCCGCTGATGTTGAAATAGGAATAGTCGGTCCACACCAATCCGTTCGCATTGCCATTGATGAAACCGACGACCCTTCCCACACCATGATCTCCTACTACAAGATCAGTCCTTCCATCGTTGTTGAAATCGCCCGCCGTGAAGAGTCTAGGAAGTTGCATGCTCAAAGGAGAAGTGTGGAGATAGGTCGCCAGGACCTTAGTGCCATACGATTCGCTGTAGAAATGAATCTCAAATCCGGAGTTATATGTTGGAGGTGCGGTCGAAATGAGGGTAGCAACATCCAGGTAAAGATCTCCGTCGAAATCATTGAGCGCGATCCCGAAGGGCCTTAGGGAGGTTGTGAACGCAAGACCCGGCAGAGCGAGGTTACCGCTTTGATATAGGATCACAACGTTATTGCTGGTCGAGTTCAAGGAGAGAACTATGTCTGTTAGGTCGTCCCTGTCCATGTCCCCTGCTGCGATGTCCGTTATGGGATTGGACAAGATCCGAGTGGTAGAGTCGGAATAGGAGTATTGATAATCTAGATCGCCAAAGAAAATATCCAGGATGGGCGAGTTCTCATAGATCACCGCGATATCTGGATGAGAGTCATTGTTAAGATCGGTGACCAAGTGTTTGAACGGGTCAGTCCCAATGGCCAAGGACTGAGCGAAGCGGTCGAAAAGGGCGCCAGGGGCCTCGTAACCAGGGTTCTCGGATGCAAGGGGCTCAGAATCCAAAGACCGTTCGGAGAGCGTGGCAGTCCCCGGGAGGCTCGTGCTTAGCAGGAACAAAGCTAACAGCACAGCTACAACTAAACGTTTCATACCCATCCCGTATCGTTTGATATTCATTTATGTGGATAAATAATTTCCCTAATCCTGGACGGAGAATTCAGGCCTTGGCGCCCTGGTCGGTGTGGATAGGACCCCGACTCACCTTTCCCTGACCATCATTTCGAAGAGCCTCTGCGCTAGCTCCTTCGCCCTCTTCTTGTCGTTAATAGGATGGATCAGCACCCGTCCGCTAGGATACACCGTGACGTCCAGTCCATCGACGGTCATTACCAGATATAGCTCATGCGTCTCCACGGTGTACCCCGCCTTCCCAATGCTCTCGGCCGATGCGGGTAGGTCGAACCGGACCTTCTCCATGGGCACGGCGGACATGGAGTCGGTGCGGCAGATCCTCTCCACCCTGAACCTCATCCCTTCAGCTCCTCCAGAAAGGCGATGGCCTTCCTGCGGAAATCATCCAGGCTGCCCTCGTTGATCAGAACCACATCCGCCAGGGCTATGGTCTCCCCCAGCCCCCAACCAAGTTCCCGCTGGTCCCTCTCCTCGAACTCCCTCAGGTCCCTGGGCACATCCGACCTCCCCCTGTTCACTAGACGGGGGTAACGCGTTCCAGGGGCGCTGTGGACGGCGATTATCCGGGCCTCCTTCCCAAAGGCATCGCGAAAGATATTCACCTCGGACATGCCCCGACAGCCGTCTATGATGGTATCCCCCTCACCGACCAAAGGCACGATCCTCTTGGCCCAGATGTCATAGCCGTGTCGTTGCCTTTCATCGTGGGCGAACCTGCCCACGTCCTGCGGCGGTATACCATGCTTTTCCGCCTCTGCTCTCACCACGTCGCCCATGCGGCGGACCTGATATCCCAATCCGATGGCCACCACCACCAGCTCCTCCTTGCCCGCCCCGGGCATTCCTGTAAGGATGAAAACGCCCATCTGCCTCTTCCCCCCAGCACGTTCGAACGCGAAATGAAGATGGAATGATAATAATGGCCGGACAGCCTCACAGCAGGTTCTCGGCGATGTCGTCCACCAGCCGGTCGCAGTATATGCAGCGTAGCACCGGAGGGTTCTTGGACTCCACCACGAACTCCGGCTCCACCGGCTCGTTCTGGTTGGTGATGCAGTTGGGATTGCTGCAGCGCGCCTTTCCCACCACCCGGTCAGGCATCTTCACGCTGTACTTCTCCGCCACGTTGAAGTCCCGAATGATGTTGATGGTGGCCTTGGGCGCTATGAGCGCGATCTTGTCCACCTCCCTGGGGTCCAGCTCCCTGTCCTCCACCTTGACAACGTCCTTCCACCCCTCCTTCTTCGATGGAACGTGCATGAGAACGCTGACCGGGGACTGCACCTTGCCGCCGTCGGCCATGCCGATGATGCGCAGAACCTTCAAGGCCATGCCGCACTCGATGTGGTCGATGACCGTGCCGTTGCGGATCGGGGTCACCTTAAACTCCTTCATCACAGCTCACCTCCCAGGACCAGGTTCAAGAGCGCCATCCTCACCGGCACTCCGTTGAAGGCCTGCTCGAAATATTTTGCGTGGGGCGTGTAGTCCACCTCCGGGTCGATCTCGTCCACGCGCGGCAACGGATGCATGACGATCAGGTCGCTCTTGGCCTCCCGCAGCAATCTGCGGTCCACCCGGTACATGCCGGCCACCTTCTGATATTCGGCGAGATCGGGGAACCGCTCCTTCTGGATGCGGGTTACGTAGAGCACGTCCGCGTCGGCGATGGTCTCCTCCAGGCAATTGGTCAGCTTGGGCCTGCAACCCATCTTCTCCATCTGCTTGACCGTCTCCTTGGGCATCTGCAGCGCGGACGGTGCGACGAACGTAAGCTCAGCACCGAAAGAGCTGAAC
>CAZXTA010000004.1:0-24234 GCA_964642865.1 uncultured Methanomassiliicoccus sp.
GTATGCGACCGCCTCCTACACTGACAACATACTGGAGGACTACACCTACTGGGCGTACGACCTGCTGAAGGAGAAATACGGAGGAATCTGCGGGAGCAAGCCCAGCACAGAGCTGATGGAGAAGCTCGGTTCCGAGATCAACTCGTACTCTCTGGAGATGTACGAGCGCTACCCCGCCGCTATGGAAGCCCACTTCGGTGGCTCTCAGAGGGCATTCGTGGCCGCTGCCGCGACCGGTATCGGTTGCGCCTTCGCCACTGGGAACGCCAACTTCGGTGTCAACGGATGGTACCTATCTCAGTACCAGCACAGGGAGAGGCTCGGAAGGCTCGGATTCTACGGATATGACCTGCAGGACCAGTGCGGTGCGTCCAACTCGTTCTCTTACAGGAGCGACGAGGGCCTGCCCCACGAGCTGAGAGGCCCGAACTATCCGAACTACGCCATGAACGTGGGCCACCTCGGTGGTTACTGCGGAATATCATTGGCCCCCCACGCCGCCCGCGGCGACGCCTTCGTGTGCCACCCGCTGGTCAAGATCGCCTTCGCAGACAAGAACCTGCCCTTCGACTTCGCCAACATCACTCAAGACTTTGGTCGGGGTTGCCTGAGGGAGTTCATGCCTGTGGGTGAGAGGACCGCCATCATCCCCGCTAAGTAAGGTGTACGATGAAACAAGGTGACTACGCGAAATACCGGTCCACCGGGACGGTGGGAAGGGTACTGGAAGTACAGGAGCGCGACGAGGTGGAATGGGCTCTGCTCGACACCTTCAACCTCTGGTACGACACCAGTCTCCTGGACCCCGCCTTGGCCGACGAGTACAAGCGTACCCCCTTGAAAGAACGTACCCATGCTGTGACCACGGAGGACATAGAAAGCCTGACCGAAGAGGTCATGTACGACATATCTTCCGTGTCACCCAGCGGAGCAGGTTGAGACGAAACCACTAAACCCTTTCCTTTTATCTTTCTTTTTTAAAAGTAATCGCATATGCATCCTTATTTTTGAAAAATCGTATAATTTGATATAGGGCATCATTACACGGTGATGATTGCTATGGAACATCACCTCAAGTAAATAGAAACGACAAGCACGGTGATGGTAACCGACGATCCAGCACCTTCAATTGGCACCTTGAGCCTTGTCAGAACGATCGTTCGTGAGGTGCATATCATAAACCGGGATGAACCGGACAACGAGGACATCGTTGCTAGCGAGTACAGACATGTTCGTCTCATTACTACGATCGACCGCCAGGCGGTCATCTTTCTCTGCCCTGTGATTCTCCCGAACAAGGATGGATCCTGCAATAATTAACTTAAATTCACGCCGGAAGCAGTAGATCTGGCAAAAACACAATGGGACAGAATTTCATCGGACCGGACGTCCGGTGCCTGTTTGGACCGGCACCCATCAGGATTCTTACGATCACCGCTGATCCAAATCCCGCCCGAGCTGATCGGATGCATATGATCTCCTATAATGGACGGATATTGTATGAAGGGGCCACGCAACTGTTTTTAAATGTGATATTTAATTACCTCATGTGATACCCGTCGGGACAAAAGTGTTGAAGATCTCAATTTTATATGTCAATGACGAGGCTGATCTTCTAGAGATCGGAAAACGACATCTAGAGATGACCGGAGATCTCATCGTAACGACAGCACTGAGCGTTCCTGAGGCGATTCATTTACTCACCCAACAACCCTACGATGTCATAGTCTCCGATTACCAGATGCCGGAGATGGATGGTATCGAATTCCTGAAGCAGATCCGGGCAAAAGGTGATACCACGCCATTTATCATCTTCACCGGGAAGGGGCGGGAGGAAGTGGTGATAGAGGCCCTGAACTGCAATGTAGATTTCTACGTCCAGAAAGACGGTGATCTGAAGAAGCAGTTCGTGGACCTGGCGCACAAGCTCCGGCACGCTGTCGCTCACCGTATGGCGGAGGAAGCGCTACGGGAGGGCGAGGTGTTTTATAAAAGCATCATCGAAAACAGTCTGGATTGTATAAAATTTCTGGATACTCAAGGAAATCTCCTGTTCATGAATGAAATGGGTCAGAAATTACTGGAGATCCGCGACATTGACCGGTACATCGGTAAATCATGGACAGATTTCTGGACCGGGGAAGAGTACAACGCAGCGGTAAAAGCGGTCGCACAGGCTGCGAATGGGGATGTCGGAAAATTCACGGGTTATAGTCCGACAGAAAAGGGGAGGCCCATGTGGTGGGATGTTATCGTAACTCCCATCAAGGATAGAGATGGCGGAATCAATAAACTTCTGGCAATATCACGAGATATCACCGAGCGCAAACGGGAGGAAGAGGCACTCAATTTCATTAAAAAACGGAATACGATGATGCTTAAAGCTTTACCGGATATGATGTTCATCTTATCCCGTAACGGGATCTATCGTGATTTTAACGTACCCGAGACACAGGTCCTTGCCGTACCTGCTGATCAGATCATCGGGACGAACATCCGTGATTCCGGTTTTAATAAAGAAACGACAGCAACGATGCTGCACTATATCGGATTGACGCTCGATACGAAAAAGCTCCACCAGTTCGAATATGAACTCGCTCTCCCGGACGGAGTACACCAGTATGAAGCCCGTATGATAGCGCTCAGCGAGGATGCGGTTCTCGGCATCGTGAGAGACATCACCGAGCGCAAACGGTCGGAGGTGATGATCCGGGAATCGGAATATAAACTCCACGTCATCTTTGACGCCGCAAAAGACGGGATGCTCCTTACCGACGTGGAAGCGCAACGGTTCGTTATGGCAAACAATGCCATCCAAAAAATGATGGGCTATACGGAAGCGGAACTACTCGAACTTACGATATCCGATATCCACCCCGCGGCAGACCTGCCGCTCGTGAAAAGGCAGTTCGAAAAGATGGTTTACGGGGAGAGGGTTCACGGGGAGGGTGATCTGACACCAGAAGTTCCCATGCTGCGCAAAGATGGTACGATTTTTTATTGCGATATCTCCTCATCGGCCCTTATCACCGTACAGGGCCGGCAATACATGCTCGGTATCTTGCGGGACATAACCGATCGCAAGCGGGCGGAAAATGCATTACGTCAGGCAAACAAGCAATTAAACCTGCTTTCCAGCATCACCCGGCACGATATCATCAACCAGTTGATGGTGCTCAAAGGATACCTCGAGCTCTCGTATAAGGTGATCGATAATCCGACGACCCTCCTCGAATACATAAAAAAAGAGGAGAAGGCAGCGAATACCATCGAGGCGCAGATCACGTTCACGAAGGACTACCAGGAGCTGGGTGCAGCAGCTCCAGGATGGCAGAACGTGAATGCAAGTATCCAAAAAGCGGTAGCTGAGCTGCCGATGAGAGAGGTCCGTGCCCATACTGACCGCACCGATATTGAGATTTTAGTCGATCCGCTCTTCGAGAAGGTCTTCTATAACCTGGTCGACAACGCTCTCCGCTATGGGGGTGACCAGATGAAGACCATCCGGGTTTCATCGCAGGAATCTGACCAGAGGCTCCTCATCGTATTCGAGGATGATGGCGTGGGGATCACGGAAGGGGATAAAAATCACCTCTTCACCCGGGGTTTCGGGAAGAACACCGGGTTCGGGCTTTTTCTCTCAAGGGAGATACTGGCAATCACCGGAATCACCATCACCGAGAACGGTACTCCGGGCAAAGGAGCACGGTTCGAGATCGTTGTTCCGAAGGGGATGTGGCGGAGGAGCGGAGCGCAGGGGTGATGGCAGCGACACTCCAGGTCCTCTACATCGATGATGAACCTGATATTCTGGATATGAAAGACCGATGGTGCATCTAAAGGTCTTGAAATCCTGAACCTTATCAATCTCTAGCCATCACTGAGACCCCAGACGATCAAAGTTGAAAGACCAATATTGCTTCTTTCTCGCTTTTGGTCGATCAATTACTTAAGCTACGATCCCCGTTTTCAAGTGGATCGATCTGGGATGGTGGGTATCAATCCGTCGATGTTTAGGCAAGCAAACGATGAATTTCATATATAATGCAGAAGAGGTGGAAAGAGCATGGTCACTAGTTGGAATTGAAGGGGGGGATTCTAACCGCAGTTGCGAAGCCTCCACAGCAACACTTTCAACCATTGGTCCAATCCTCGTTCTCTTGCATATAGGATATTTGAGAGCGGGTCAAATCTAACAAAAAGAGATTGGATCCTTAAGAATTGTGATCGTATTTATGCACATTGTTCACAGCCAGCTACATATCCTTAAAAACGGCAAGTCCGACCGTCCTTGATGATACTCAACCTTAAATTGCATGAATAAAGGTTGTTAAGGCATGTCGAAGCCGACTAGGATGCTGGCCAGCTTAGGGTTGTCCTCCAGACCATAGTAATTCTTTATGATCAGGTCTCCAAGCGGGGAGGGACTGCAGGAAACGATGTTCTTGGCGCCTTCTATCCGCTCCAGCTCCGGGAAGGACACTGGGGGCATGAGGAAGTACTCCTTGGTATTCGGCACCCGGTCGGTGAACACCAAGAAATCATCGCCCAACCAGCAGATGTTCTCCTTGTCCCTGAATCGAGGGTGCTGCCCAGGCAGGACCTCCGTTCCGATGACCATGTCCGTATCGCCCATCATCAGGACCGTAGGCTCCGGCGGAGGACGGAAGCGGCCATCCTTTATTATGCAGATGACGTACCGTCTGTTCAAGCACTGGATCAGGCCTTCGTTCACGACATCCAGACCGATCTGGGACTTGATGCTCCCTTCCACCTTCCTGATGGCCTCGACCACTTTTGGCTCAAGGACGAAGGCCAGACTGGTACCGGTCATGCCCTTGACGATCTCCAACGCCCTCTCTTCAGGGTCCACGTCGCCCTCAACGCGCTTTGGTTAGAAATAAGTTATTTCGCTCCCTGAGTGTCAAAGAAAGGGTACGCTTATTATCCCGGTGAGCAGATTCCTTGTCCATGAGCCTGGAATTGATCGCTGAGCAGCAGCCCGAGGTCATTCGGGCCTTGTACCGCTTCAAGAACGAGGTCTTCAAGGACAATGCACTGACATTCAAGGAGAAAGAGCTGATCGCCGTGGCCGTGACGGTGGTCCTAAAGTGCGACGAGTGTTTCAGGCTGCATGCGGAAAAGGCATTGGAGGCCGGTGCCACCAAGGACCAGATCAGGGAATCCCTCAATGTGGCCATGTATCTGGCCGGGCCCAGTGTGATCGTGGGCATGCCAGCCATCGTGGACATGCTGTCGCGATGATCAGTCCACGAACTCGACGAACATCGATTTCTTCAAGGCCAATTCTGCGGCGGCCTCCGCGCACTTGATCATGGCCACGGGGACCGGGCAAGAAGAGTGGTCAAGCATCTTTCCACATATCTGGTAAACAGCATTGTCGCTGAACGGCATGTTCATCACTTCCCATATCTCCATCCTGCGTAGGGCGTTCTTCATTTTCCTTACATGAGGACAGTCGCTGTGCAGTATCTCGAACTCCACCATAACGCCGTTGGTCCGCGCCTCTATGGTGCTGGGAAGCCTGCAAACGCCGGGGTCCACCTTCACAGTGGCCTGCAACGGTAACTCTATCTCTTCGGTCATTCCACCTCCATTTGATTCTTGTCAGATAATGATATCCACTCAGAAACGGATAAATCATAAGTATTATGAACCATTAGTATTAGATGTCGCGCCGCGAGACGATGTCTTTTGATAGGTTCGGTACGGGCGACTGGATGATCAATCATGAGTATAGAGCCAATCCAGGTAAGAGAACGTCTGCCCAAGGCCGCGGGAATAAGGCGTAAAGGCGGCAGAGAAAAAGGAAAGATGGTCGACAACAGCGTGCTTTGGAAGGCAGACCAGGATCTCTTCAAGGTCCTATCCCGTTCCGACAATGTCGAGAAGGCCCGCGAAGGGATGAAAGGGCTCATGATGCGGAGGGAGGGAGCGTATCATACTTGGGAATGTAAGGTCGAGGCGCTGGAAAGGACCAATGCCCTGAACTGCATAAGGGCGATACGTAACTTCCTGTCCCCCCGGAACGAGAGGATCAGTGGCGTATCGTTCATTTCCCACCTCTTCGAGATCTCCCGCCAATACGCCCAGGCGGTCGGGCATCCCGCTTTCCTATACGACCTGGCCAACATACTACGGGGGACCCGCGCGGAATCGGACATATACCGGGAGGTGGCCCCGGACTTCCAAGAGCTCGAGCCCATGGAAGGGGCCCGCGTACGCTCGGATTACTTGGACAGGATGGCCTTGGAGGCCCAGAGGTGTATCGACCGCTACCCCACGGGATTGCTCCCGGAGGTGGTGGAGCGCCGGCGGGTCAATCGGGAACGGATCATGGATTACCTCAACGCCTCTCCGGAGGACTGGCAGGACTATGTTTGGCAGATGCGACATGTCATGTTGAACGCCGATGTCATCGGGGACCTGATACAATTGACGGATGAGGAGAATGAGGCCATCCATCTCTGTTCCATTCACCAGATCCCCTTCGGTATCACCCCCTACTACCTATCCTTGATGGACACGGAGCCCTCGCGGACACTTGATCATGCGGTGCGGGCCCAGGTCATCCCTCCCCTCAATTACGTACAGGCCATGATGGCCTCCAGGAAAGAACCCGGGGGATCGCTGGATTTCATGATGGAGCACCAGACCTCCCCGGTGGAGCTGATCACTCGGCGCTACCCCATGATCGCCATCTTCAAGCCCTACAACACCTGTGCCCAGATATGCGTGTATTGCCAGAGGAACTGGGAGATCGATGGCGTCCTTTCGCCTGACGCCATGGCCCCTCCGGAGAAGGTGGATACGGCCATCGAGTGGTTCGAGGAGCACCCGGCGGTCAGCGAGGTGCTAATCACCGGAGGGGACCCGGCCATACTGTCAAACGGCATGCTGCGTGGTTTGTTGGGACGGCTGGGGGAGATCGAGCACGTTCGGCGGATAAGGATGGGCACCAGGGTGCCGGCGGTCCTGCCCATGAGGATGGACCAGGGGTTCCTGGACATGGTGTCCGATCTGCACGAACCCCCTGGGCGGGAATTCGCTCTGGTCACCCATTTCGAGCATACCTATGAGATAACCCCTGAGGCGGCCGCCTGCGTAAGGTCCTTGCGGGAGGTGGGCATATCGGTATACAATCAGCAGGTGTTCACGATCGAGAACGCCCGGCGATTCGAGACGGTGGCTTTGCGCCAGGCGCTGAAATCCATCGGGATCGACCCTTACTATACCTTCAATGCCAAAGGGAAGGAGGAGACCTCCAGCTACCGCGTGCCGATGTCGCGGCTGCTTCAGGAGATCAAGGAGGAGGCCCGTCTCATACCCGGGCTCAGTCGCACCGACGAGCCGGTGTTCAACATCCCGGCCATGGGAAAGAGTCACTTGCGAGCCTGGCAGCACCACGACCTCATCTCAATCACTCCCCGGGGAGAAAGGGTCTTCGAGTTCCATCCCTGGGAGAAGAACATCTCCATGGCGCCCACCTACATTCACAGGGACGTGCCCATACTCGATTTCCTGGGGGTCTTGGCGGAAAGGGGGGAGGACGTCGACGAGTATCGCAGCATCTGGTATTATTTCTAGGACCGGTCCTACGCCAGCATGCTCAAGAGCTCGCTGTGCGTGCTCTTTTCTAGGTCCAGGGTGGCCATGACAGCGATGGCCTCCTTCTTTCTCATTATGGGCACGGCTATCACCGGCATTCCGTGATATGGTCCGCTGGAGGAGGTTCGTCGGATGATGGCCCCCTTCTTCATGGACTCCTCCAATATAGGGCTGGTGAAACCGGTGTCGATGACCTCGCCGTCCTCGCAGCGCACTCCGGGGTGATTGCGGCTACGCATGGTCATCGGCAACCTGCCGAGCAGCTCGTGTATAGCTAGTGCCAGGCATTGCAGGTCCTCGGCCTCGGTATCCTGACTAAGTATGTTCGTCCCCTCGTTCCAGCAGTGCTTGTTGATGTTTCCCAGGGATAGGGCGGCGGTCACCGCCCCTTTCTCGGCCGCATCGTAACTGAAAGCGGAACCGATGATGACCACGTCTCCGTCGTCGATCCTAAAATAATTGCGCAACGGTGCGACCAGGTTCTGTTCCGGGAGCTCCTCGTCCCCCGGGAAGACTATCTTTCCCTGATTTACTACCAGGGTGGTCGCTCCCACCGCCCCTGCACGCACCGCCTCATCCCTCTGCTCGCATCCCAATTGGATCCGGAGGGCCATGTCTTTGATGAGTACCGCACAATTGAACTTGCCCAGGGTGAGATCGGAGAGTTCGACCTGGCGCACCTCTATCCCGGCATTGTTGAGCCTGCGCCTGCCCCGCTCGGTTATCGTTATCCCCGAACGGGAACTCTCAATGGAGCCCTCCCGCATCATCTTATCAAGGATGGTCCTGGTGCTACCTTCTCCGATCTGAAGGACCTGAGATAGGGCCTTTCGCCCGATAGGTCCCTCCCTGGTCACAACCTGATGGGCCTTCCAGATATGATAGGCGTTGAATTTGGGTGTGGGCCCGCCAGTGAAATAAGAATTGAAGGACAATGACATTATTGGATGGATATATTATCCATCCATAAATAAGTTACATCGACTGAATGGAATTGCCAGGTGTGTTAAACGGGGAAAGTATTATAATCGCAATAATCGTTGGCAAAGCCGTATGCCTGACGGTTCAGAGGTCTTCATAATATTGGACAAGGTCTCGAAAAGCTTCAACGGGAACCAAGTGCTGAAGGATATCAGCACCACAGTGCATACCGGTGAGGTTTTGGGACTCATCGGTAGAAGCGGAAGCGGAAAGTCCGTGCTGATCAACGCCATGCGCGGAAATAAAGAATACAAGCCCGACGAAGGCCGCATCATATACCGGGTGAACTACTGCAATGCTTGCGGTTGGATAGATCAGCCATTCCCTGGGGAGAAGTGCACTAAATGCGGCGGGACCACAAAGATCAAGGAATTGGACTTCTGGGCCTTGGACGAGCGAGACCCGTTGCGCACGATGATGCGTAGCCGCATAGCCATAATGCTGCAGAGGACCTTCGCGTTGTACGGGGACCTGACGGTCATCGAGAACGTCTTCGAGTCCATGAAGGAGAATTCCGACGAAAAGAAGGTGAAGAGGGCGATAGAGCTGCTGGAGATGGTCAACCTGACCCATCGCACCATGCACATCGCCCGCGACCTTTCCGGGGGAGAAAAGCAGAGGACGGTCCTGGCCAGGCAGCTGGCCCGAGAGCCAGCGCTATTCCTGGCCGACGAGCCGACGGGAACGCTGGACCCGGAGACGGCCGAGACCGTGCACCAGGCCCTCATCAAGGCGGTCGAAAAAACCGGGATGTCCATGATCGTGACCTCACACTGGCCCAAGGCCATTGCCCTTCTTTCGCACCGGGCAATCTGGCTCGAGGACGGCATGATAAAGGCCGAGGGGAAGCCTTCAGATATCTCCAAGGCCTTCGACGTATTGTTCAAGAGAGACAAGGACATGGACGTCCAGGTCGGCCAACCGGTCATCCGGGTGGACGGGGCAAAGAAGTACTTCTATTCCATCGTCCGTGGTGTGGTCAAGGCCGTGGACGGGGTCACCTTCGACGTAAGCGACAAGGAGATATTCGGGCTGATAGGGCTCAGCGGGGCGGGCAAGACCACCCTCTCACGAATGATATCTGGCATAACACCTGCCACGCACGGGGAGGTGCTGGTACGTATCGGGGACGAGTGGATCAATATGTCAGACCTCGGTGAGGAGGGAAGAGGGCGAGCCACCCAATACATAGGTATCATGCACCAGGAGAACGCACTTTACCCGTTCAACACGGTACTGCAGAACCTGACCGTATGCCTTGGCATGAAACTACCTCAGGAGCTGGCCAAGATGAAGGCCATTCAGGTCATGCGCGGGGTGGGCTTCACCGCCAAGGAGGTGGAACGTATCCTGTACGCTTACCCAGAATCATTGAGCGTGGGTGAAAAGCAGCGCATCGCCCTGGCTCGCACCATGATCATCGAGCCCCGTTTCGTGGTGCTCGACGAGCCCACCGGCACCATGGACCCCATCACCCGACAGGCTGTGGCCAAGTCGGTGCTGCACGCCCGCAAGGAGCTCAATGAGACGTTCCTCGTCGTCAGCCACGACATGGACTTCGTAATGGCATGCTGTGACCGCGTGGCGCTCATGAAGGGCGGCAAGGTGGTCTCCATGGGTTCACCCCAGGAGGTCCTGGCCGATATGACACAGGAAGACCTGGAAGGGGATGAGACCAAGGTCTGCGAGGTCTGACCTTGAAGGATTCCATTGGGCGGAAGACACGCTTCGTGGAATGCCGTGAGGCACGGGGAATGGGCTTGGGGGGAAGCCTGGCCCATAGAGCCACCATATCCGATAGCGGGCGTGACGTGGTTGCCGTGGCCATGGGCCCCGGCAAGCGCCACATCACCAAACCGGTATGCGAGATCACCTACGGTCTAAGAGAGGAGGGCATCGACACCTCGGTCATCGTGATCACGGCTGGCTCCGGCGTGCCTTCGGACGCTCCGGACGTCTCCACCGGCACTCTCTTCGGCCTGGACCCTGTTGAAGTGGCTCGCATCCAGCAGTTCAGGTTGGTCCTCATCCACCTGGGTAACGTGCGCAATCATATCATCTACAAGGCCAGGCTGATCCTCAGGAACGTGGATCTGCCTGCGGTCATCGTCTGCCAGGCCCCAGTGGACTTCGAGGACTTTGCCCGCATCGGATGCAAGACCCGCCTGGTCATGCCCAATGACCCAGACATCGCCACCAAAGGGGCGATCAGGGAGATAGTGACCGGGGTGGTGAGGGGGACCACCGTCAGCCAGATCAAGTTGGACGAGATCGTCTCCAAGGTGAAGCGCAACCTGTGATCCTCAGTGGTCGAATCCCACCAGGTGGGTCCAGTGCTTGCTTTCACCGTATCCCAGGCGGGACCTGATGTAATCGTCGGATACCGTGGAAATGCTGGCGCTGACCAGGTTCTTGATGCCGGATATGTCCTCCAGTGGGGGAAAGTCCATTGGCGGCAAGAGGAAGTACGGCTCGCCCACAATATCTACGTCCCCATAGAGCACGAAATCCTCACTGAGCAGGTATGCGTTATCGGGTAGCTCGGTCTTCTCTCGCCGCCCTTTCGGCAGGTACTCACCGATGATCTGCCCTTTCTGGTCCACCATGTGCACAAGGTTCTCTTGGGGAGATAGTATAAGCACGTCGGGACGTACCACCACAACGAACACCTCATGACGGGCGAGCACGTCCCACACCCCGGTGTTGACGAAGCGCATGAGCCCGCCGGCGGCTCCGTTGCCCTCAGCCTCCCTCTCACGTCTCTCTATTTCCTCCCTGAAACGCTGGTCCAGGAACTCCATGGCGTCCACACCCGGTAGGGAGAGCACCTTCTTCCGCACGGCTGAACGCAATTCCTCTATGTTCACGGGTCATAAAACGCGGTCCGCCTATTCATAGGTTATATATCATCGATGGTACGGTATTCACAAGGCAATATTGGGATATGTCAAGCGTGTTGGCCAGCACGAAAGGTTCGACATAAACCTTATTACGAGTGCACTGTATCCATGTGGGGACAAGATGAGAGCTGTTGTGAATGGTAAGGAAAAGGAATTGCCGGAAAAGGCCACGGTGGCCCAGGCCATAGAAGGGGAACCGTACATCCCCGGCAATTCCGTGGCTTTGATCCGTCCCTTGGACGCCCAGCGCAAGATGACCAACGAGTACATGGTCAAGACCTCAAAAGGATCATTCATCATCCATTTGAACGCTAGCGCCTACGCCGAGGCCTGGAAGAGGCTTTACAACGACGTGGTGGACAAGAACCTGCGCTGGCAGACCAGCCGTCTGCACGCCTTCGGGTCGTTCCCGACCCAGTTCGAAAAGTCAAGAGGGGAAAGCGCCTACAAGCGGTACGACTGCTTCTTCGCCCTTGGCGGTTACGACGTGAATACGACCTACTTCATGATAGCACGCATGGACATGAGCGACGAGCTGGGCCTGCAGGACGCGGTCTTCGGCCGTATCACCCGCGGAAGGCACATACTTGACCTGTTGGAAGAGGGCGATGTGGTCGAGCACATCGAACCGGTGGTGCTACGGATGACCTCCCAGGACGCTTTCGCAACAGCCGACCTCAGCGTCCCGGTGGAGGACGGCATGATAATCGAGACCTACGTGGGCGTAGAACTGGACGATAGATCTCCACTATGCTGCGAGCATTTTCTGGTGGTGACCAGCGAGGGGGGCATCCCCATCGACGAGAAGGGATTCAGCTACAGTGCCTGCGAGGCCAATATGGACACCAACCTGGGGCAGGAGTTCAACGATGTGCGCCGAATGGACCATGTGACGGTGAGGCATAAAGGTCACCAGACGGGCAAGATATACTTCTATAACCAGGTGCGCCAGTTGAACCGCTCCCACAACCTGGTGGGGAAGGTCACCAACGGCTCCAACCTGGTGCACCTGGTACCGGTAAAAGGAAGCGTGCTGGTCAGACCGGACCCCATCCGCATCATGACGATCGGCATGACCCAGGCCCAGGCCAAGGTCTTCCTGGAGTCCATGGGGAAGGTGCAGAAGAGGACCGGGGACGTCTCCGACGAGGCGGTCATCGTTGAACAGGAACCGGAGATGACCATCTACGCCATGAAGGAAAGGGAGATCGATACCCTGGGGGTACCTTCGGAAAGGATATTCACCATAACCATGGATGACAAGGAATCCCCATGGTCCGTGCGCTACTTCCGCAAGATCACCGGGCTGGACCACAAGTCGATCGGCACCATGAAGGTGCATTTCACCTTCGAGGGCATGCCCATGATAACGTTCGAAGGGGACCCCAAGCTGGCCGCGGACCTTTATCCGGAGAAGCAGTTTGGCCCCCGCTCCCTACGCGGAGACGTGGCCATTACCAACATGTCCCGGCCTCAGAAGGGGCTGCTAGGTGTTCGTCTGCAGGAGAGCGAGGAGTTCGGACCTACTGGTGAAGAGGCCCACGGGGCGAACATACTGGGCCGTTTCGTGGGGGACCTGGACCTGCTGATGAAGGATATCAATGAGGGAGACATTGTGTACATCCGACAGGCGCGCCCCGAGGACGTGGTCGAGACTGAGAAGGAGGCAATGAAGCCTGCGGAAAAGGCCGGTAAGAGATCTAAGACCAGACCGGTCAATAAATCGGCCAAAAAGCCCGCGGTGAAGAAGGCGATGGAAAAAAGGAAGGGGGGCAGCAATGGACAGTGACATCGAAACAAGATTGATATTCATATCTCCGACCTCCGACATCACCCCGGACCAGATCGCCCGCTTCGTGCACAATCTTGGCAATCCGGTGACGGTAAAGGAGACCTGCTACGGGGCGGTGCTAGAAGGGCAACGGGAAGAGGTCAGGCGCACATTGGACGCGATCAGGAAGCTGGACCCTTACCGAATATTCTCCAAGGTACGCGCGTTCCCGGTGGGGGACATTCGCCGCTGCCGGGCGCATCATGGCTCTCGGCCAGGGTTTGCCCAAATAGAAAAGGAATGGAAGGACCTCTGTCTGATCGAGAAGGGGTTGATGTGCGTGGAGAGGGGCGAGAAGCCCTCCGAACCCAGGAAGAGGGGTAAAATGCCAGTAAATGATCTTAAGAAGTTCATCGACGAGGTTTCAGCATGAAGATATTCATAATGCCTCCGAACAGCCTGATACTGAGCGACCTGGTGGAGAGGTTCGGTCACGAACCGCTCAGCCTTATGAAGGGGTTGAGGGACCGGGTAACCTCCAACGAGATCGAGGCACCGCCGCTGAACGTCACCGTAGATGATGTTAAGTTGGGCTTGTTATATGCCGGTATAGAGATACCGTCCGGCATCCGTGGGCGGCTGGCCATTTACGGCCCGCTCATAGACCAGGCCGAGGCGGCCATATTCATGGAGTCCGCTCCCTACAGCTTCGGATGCGTAGGCTGCCAGCGCACCAACGAATTGGCCAAGCTGCTAGTGCGCAAGCGGAAGGTCCCCATCCTCACCCTGGAATATCCAGAGAACGAAGAAGAGGCCAAGTACATAGTGGTCAAGGTCAAGGAGTTCTTGGAGGGTTTGAAATGATCAAGATCGCCCAGCTGTCCTGCGGGACAGAGTATAGCGCTGTGCAGGGGGAGATAGAGCACGCCGCGGAGACCGTAGGGGCCAGGATGGTCTACCCGGACGTGGACATGCACAAGATCGACAAGGCGGTGGATGATTTCGGCTTCAATCCCAACAGCGCCCAGCTGAAACTGATGATCGCCCGGGCCATGGAGCTGGCCAATAATAACTATGACGCCGACGCAATATTCATCGCCACCTGCTTCAGGTGCGCTGAGGCGGCCCTGGTGCGCACCGAACTGAGGAAGTTCGTGCAGGAGCACACCAGGCTGCCAGTGGTCACATATTCCTTCACCGAGAGGACCAAGTCCGCACAGCTGCTCACTAGGATGGAGGCCCTGGTGACGATCGTGGAACGCAAGGAGCTGCTGGCCCGGGAGAGGCAGGTCGGGCTCACCGCCGGTCTGGACTCCGGGTCCTCCACCACCAAGGCGGTCATCATGCGCGACAATGTGATAATCGGCAAGTACTGGCTGCCGACGACGGACGTGTTCTCCTCCGCCGAGACAGCCTTGACCAACGCTCTCGAGGAGGCAGGGGTCAAGCGCGAGGAGCTGGAGGGCCTCGGCACCACCGGTTACGGTCGATTCACCATAGGCAAGAAGTTTAAGGCCAAGCTGGTGCAGGAAGAGCTGACGGTGAACTCCAAGGGCGCCGTGTGGCTGGCCGATAGGCAGAAGGGCGAGGCCACCATCATCGATATCGGGGGAATGGACAACAAGGCCATCACCGTGCGGGACGGCATACCGGACAACTTCACCATGGGTGGCATTTGCGCTGGCGCTTCCGGCCGTTTCCTGGAAATGACCGCCAAGCGCCTCAAGGTGGAGATCACCGAACTGGGGGCCTTGGCGGACCAGGGGACCCATGGCAAAGTGAAGATGAACTCCTACTGCTCTGTCTTCGGCATACAGGACCTGGTGACATCCCTGGCCGCCGGAAACACCCTGGCGGACGTGGCCTCGGCCGCCTGCCACAGCGTGGCCGAACAGGTTTTCGAGCAGCAGTTGCAGGAGATAGAGGTACGCCAGCCCGTCATCGAGGTGGGCGGTACATCACTTATTTCCGGATTGGTCACGGCCATGGAGCACACCCTGGGCCAGAGACCAATCGTACCTGAGAACTCCCAGTACATCGGGGCGGTGGGCGCGGCGCTGCTTTCCTCCGGCCTGCTGGGGTGAGAACTTGGTGGAGTTCGAGCTGGAGGGGACCGAGCAATACGCCCTGGAGTCATACCAGTGGTTGCTTGAGCGCATCCTACTGGACATGAGCATCACCACTATGGTGGAGCGGGCACGCCTGGTCATCCGCCCGGACCAGACCCTGTTCATCATCTCCATCAAGATCAAGCAATCCTCCGGAAAACGCCCGGTGCATGACATCGCGGAGTTAGAGGACCAGGAGGGCGGCACGTTCATCATCATCAAGGACGAGTCCTTCGCGCCTCGATTGCTGTCCACACTATGGCGCCTGTACGGTCGGGACAAGGTGCAGCAACTGACCAGACTGGAGATACTCGTGGAGGACATCCCGATGAAGGAGATATCGAACCTCAAGCTGGACCCGGAGGAGGAGGTGCATTCAAAATTGCTGGACGCCATGTGGAGGCTGCTTCCGGAGGGGCTCAAGGTGCGCAAAGAATTGTACACAGGTGACGTCATGACCATCGTGGCCACCGAGCACGGCATGACGGTGGACTTCGTCGAAGAGGCCAGGAAAGTGCACCAGTACATGATCGGTGGAGGGGAGGACTGATGTACGAAGTTCTGATGTTCGATGGCGGTGTGCACAAGGTGGAAGAGCTATTCGACCTCATCGAGGACATTGGGGGCTTCGTGCTACAGAAGACCCAGGTGCAGATCACGATCACCGCCACCTTAGCCTTTCCAGCGGAGGACCGTCTCATGGTGGAGAAGAAGGCCAGCGAACTGGGCGGCAAGATCATCGAGGTGCCCCTGGCCGGCACGGAGATAGCGGTCATCGGGCCCACGCTGGGCAGACATCACATGCCCCATCCCATCTGCGACATAGCCGAGCATCTGCGCAGGTACGGAGCCATCACCATCGTCATGGGCCTGGCCAGGGGCCGCGGCCGCAAGACCTGCCAGATATCGGCCTCAGAGAAGGCCATCATAGAGGAGTACGACGCTGCCATATTCATGCTGGGCAATTTCAAGGAATGCGTCACTCACGAGAAGATCAACCTCTACAAGGACATACAGATCCCGGTGGTGACCGTGATCGGCCCGGAGCTGGACTCGCTGCCGCACTGCGAGGCGCTGGTTTGCGGGGTCGGTCGCAAGGTGGAAAGGATGAGGAGGCCTGAGGAGATCGCCAAGTTGGAGGAGATCGCCGACCGGGTCAAGGAGGTCATCAACGTCCGTCGGCAGGAGATCGAGGAGGACCCCCTCTTTGTGCACCCCTCGGAGGTAAAGGAGGCCCTGGAGGGCCTTGAGGCGGTGCAGGTGTGCCTACGCCCCGCGCCGGTGGTGCTGCATGTGGACGGATTGAGGGTCAAGATCCCCTGCAAGGAACACCTCAAGGAACTGGAGGAGTTGGAGATCTACGGCAACAAGCTGAAGGACATCGCCGTCATCTCCGACTGCCGGTTGGGGGACAGTACCATCATCAAGATACGCACCAAGGCCGAGGTGGAAGAACGAGTACTCTGAGGCGGTAGATCAGATCACCATTTCTTCCGGTGCACCGGCGATGCCCTCAGGGTCCCGTCGGACACGGGTAGGCCGAGGTCAGGACATGCGCTCGACTCCAGGCGTCTACGTGCTGGTCATGCACCTTCCATCTGCAACCTCGGTGAAAGCGGGAAAGCTGGGGACCATTCACCTCGAGCCCGGTTACTACCTCTATTGCGGCTCTGCCCAGGGAGGCCTGGGTCCCCGGCTGGCCAGGCATATGCGGCCGGACAAGGTGCCCCATTGGCACGTGGACGCCCTGACCACCGTGGCGGAGCCTGTGGGCGCTCTGCTGTTCTCTGGCCAAAAGAAAGAGGAGTGCCGGTTGGGTCGCTGTTTATCCGAATGTCCCGGCGTATCGATGGTGCAGAAGGGGTTCGGCTCCTCCGACTGTTCCTGCCGCTCCCACCTGTTCCACGTCCCGGAAGAGGTGCCCTTGGTCATCGTGCTCGACATATTACGGGCAGCGTTCCTATGAAAATAAAAGGGGCTTGGCCAACCTATTTATCAGGTGTCCGTAGATATTATCCTAGGAGATCATGTTCGGTTCCAAGAAGGCCAAGCTGGAAAGTAAGGTCAAGAGGCTGAACGCCCTACGCGCTGAATACCGGGCGGAGATTGAGCAGGCCGAACGTCTCCACAAACAGCGGGAGATGGGAGAGGAGGAGCTGTCGAGGATCAAGCGCCGGAGCGAGGCCAAAATGGAAGATATCGCCGAGAAGATCAGGATGGCGAGGGCGGAATTGGAGGCTTTGAAGGAATGAACGATGACCTTATTTTGTATGGCCAAGCATAAAAGTAATCTATTTATAGTCAGCAAGACAAGGTATATAGTTGCCCGTGGAATGGAGAGGGCAGGACCCGTGGTGCGATAACTACGCCCCGCTGAGCCTTCGTCAGCCATAGATGCGTCCGTTCGGCATCGCGCAGGTGATAACTGTGGGATTCTGGCGGATCCCCCGAGCCTTCGGGTGATCGGTGGGAGATGAAGGAGTGGTCGCCCGAGGAACATCTCCATTTTGAGGAATGGGTCGGACCGACGGTCACCATTTTCCTCCCCCCTCCCCCGGGCACTCCTTAACTATATCAATTCACCAGCTTGCGATATTTTATTAATATATTTATAATAATATTCTGGCATGTACATAGATTAGAGAAAATTATATATACTAATAAAGGTAATAGTAAACATTGCCCGAGTCGGAAAGGCTGTTGGGAAACCAATATGGATCCAGCATGATTTGAGGATCATGCCCGTAGGAAAAGGTCCTGTCCACGTTCCTCTGGGAACGGGTCCGCCTAACGCCGCCTGACTTAAGACGGGTGAGCGGTGAGACGTACGGCTAATGAAAACCTTCGGGTTATCACAAACCAGGTAGGACGTCTTTGAGGTGGTGATTCACCTATCTGCAGATGCGTGGTCACCAAGTAGGGACGAAGTACCTTCGAGCACCGATACTCGGGCACCCTTCTATTTTTTTATGGAAATATAGTCTTATTTTTCATGTATGGCCTGGGAATAGATTTAAAATGCATTACGGACTTCAGGGTATAATCTCGTTAATATCCCATAACAGAGGTCTTCATATGGAAGCTGCGGAGGAGAATGTCAGCAGGGCTATGGCCCAGGTCGTGGCCAAACTGCAAGATGCGATTGGTAGGGAGAACGTCAAGACGAGCAAGATGGAAAGACTGCTCTACAGTCACGATCTCGCCCCGCTGCCCAACCTGACGCAGCTAGGGTTCAAGAACGTACCCGACATCGTGATCCGCCCACACACCACCGAGGACGTGGCCAAAGTGGTCAGGATCGCAGCCGACGAAAAGGTCCCCATTACCCCGAGGGGGGCGTCCACCTGGGGGTTGGGCGGGTCCATCCCGGTGTTCGGTGGGATACTGATCGACAGCAGCGGGGGCATGAACAAGATATTGAAGATCGACGCGGAGAACCTCTACGTGGTCGCTCAGGCCGGATGCACCTGGAAGCAGGTCTACGACGCCTGCTTGGAGAAGGGTTTACTGCTGGGCGGTTACCCAAGCAGCTTCCCGTCGGCCACCCTGGCCGGATGGGTATCTGTGAACGGGGTGGGCGTGGGCTCTTACAAGTACGGCACATCCGCCCAGCTGGTACGCAATCTGGAGGTCGTGATGCCCGACGGCACCATCGTGCAGACTGGCTACGACTCCATCGTGGACAACGAGACCGGATATAACCTGAACCAGTTGATCATCGGTGCCGAGGGCACCCTGGCCCAGATATGCACCGTTACGCTAAAGTTGGAACCGGCCCCGGAGGAGATGAAGTCCCTCTCCTACGCCTTCAACGACCTAAAGTCGATGGGCAAGCCGCTGATGGACATCGCCCGCTCCCGGGTCCGGCCGCTGCACATGGGCTTCAGCGACCCCAACCATTTCGACCTTCTTAAGAAGGCCGGCAAGCACGCCTTGGAAGTGGGCGCCGTGCTCAACATTCAGCTCGAAGGGGACAAGGAGATCGTGGCCTGGGAGGAGAAGAAGATCGATGAGATCATGGCCAAGTACGGGGCCAAGAGGCTGTCCGACGCTGACGCCAACCACGAGTGGGAGGAGCGTTGCTACGAGTTCCGCGCCCGGGAGATAGGTATCGGACATATTCCCGGCGAGGCCTTGCTGCCGCTGAACAAGTTCGAGGAGGCCGTTGAGGTCTGCTACAGCATCCTCAAGGAGCTAAAGATGACCGGGGCGATAATCGGTTCCATGGTGGACCGCAACACGGTCATGTTCATGCCATATTACCTGTTCAACCCCGACGAGCTGCAGAACCTGTCCTCCTTCGCCTTCAACAAGAAGTTCGCTGACGCCGCCCTGACCATGGGCGGCCGCCCGCTGGGATTCGGCGCGTTCTTCGCTTCCAATCTGGACACTATCCGAGGCAACGGCGCAAGGTACATCCGCGGGATCAAGAAGCTCATCGACCCCGATGACATCATGAACCCCGGGAAGCTGACCGGCACCACCCTACGCTACGGCATCAAGATCCCGCCCTTCTTGTTCAATATGGGCTTGAGCATGATGGGTGTGGTCAGAAAGGCCCTGCCCTCCGAGGCCCCGGAGATCGAGGCCAAGCAGGAGGCCTATGCGCAGGAGAGGGCCAACGCCGAGCGCGACGGCCGGCACAAGAACCATTAAATCCATTGGCGTGCCGAAGGCCCGCCCTACTTAAACTTTTTAAATCACAGATTCGAACCTCACTTCTTCACGTACTTCTCAGGGTCCGCATCGAACTTCTTCTTGCAGCCCGGGGCACAGAAGTAGTAGGTCTTGCCTTTGTACTCAGAACGCCACTTTGTGCTCTTCTCGTCGACCTCCATGAGGCATATCGGGTCCACGGCCATTCAATCACCTCCCTTACGCTTGATCTCTGGAGTATAGCGTTTCAGCAGCGCGGCGTTGGAGACCACGGACACGGAGGAAAAGGCCATAGCCCCCGCGGCGATGATGGGTGAGAGTAGAATTCCGAGGAAGGGGTAAAGTATACCGGCGGCCACCGGTATTCCGGCGGTGTTGTAGCCAAAGGCCCAGAACAGGTTCTGCCTGATCTTCCTCATGGTCCTTCGGCTCAGCTGTATGGCCGCC
Organism: uncultured Methanomassiliicoccus sp.; assembly: GCA_964642865.1. Classification (GTDB taxonomy): domain Archaea; phylum Thermoplasmatota; class Thermoplasmata; order Methanomassiliicoccales; family UBA472; genus UBA472. The sequence goes on from CAZXTA010000004.1 coordinate 20,493, forward strand.
ACCACGTCCCGGGGATCGTCCTTGATCAGCACGATATCCCCGGCCTCAATCGCCACGTCGGTTCCCGAGCCTATGGCCATTCCCACGTCCGCCTGGACCAGCGCCGGGGCGTCGTTGATGCCATCCCCGACCATGGCCACGATCCTACCCTCCCTCTGCAAGCGGGCCACCTCCCTGGTCTTGTCCCCCGGCAGCACCTCCGCCAATACAGTCTCGATGCCCAGCTTGTCAGCGATGGCACGGGCCGTTCGATGATTGTCCCCGGTCAGCATGACCACCTCCACTCCCATGTCCTTCAAGGCGATGACCGCCTCATGGGCCGTGGGCTTGATCACGTCGGCGATGCCGACCGCCCCGCAGAGACGTCCATCCAGCAATACCAGTACTGCGGTCATGCCCCGTTCCTCCATCGCGGACAGTTCCGACTCCCGCTCTCCCATGGGAATGCCCATCTCCTCCAACAACCCGCGGTTGCCAGCGACCACCTGTCGGCTACTCACGGTCGCCCTTACCCCCTTACCGGCCAATCCCTCGAAGTCGGACACCGATAGCAATTCCATACCGTCCGCCCGGGCCTTGCGTACTATTGCCTCTCCCAGGGGGTGTTCGGAGCCCACTTCCGCGCTGGCCACCAGCTGCAATATGTCCGGGCAGGAGGGGTCGAATCTCAGCATCTCCACCACCTCGGGCTCCCCCTTGGTCAGGGTGCCGGTCTTGTCGAAGACCACCGTCTGCACCCGACCGGCGATCTCCAGGGATTCCCCGCTCTTAATCAGGATGCCGTTCTCCGCCCCCTTTCCCGTGCCGACCATGATGGCCGTGGGAGTGGCCAGTCCCAGGGCGCAGGGACAGGCGATGACCAGCACGGTGATGAACACGGTCAGGGAGAAGGTGAAGGGCGCCTCCTGCACGTCGAAGGCGTAAACCCCCACGAAGTACCACAGCAGGAAGGACGCCAGGGCGATGACGATGACCCCGGGCACGAATATCCCCGAGACCCGGTCGGCCACCCGCTGTATGGGGGCCTTGCTCACCTGGGCATCCTCCACCAGCTTTACGATCTGGGCCAGGGCGGTGTCCTTGCCCACCTTGGTCGCCCGGACCCTCAGCATACCGTTCTTGTTGATGGTGGCACCGATGACCGCCGAACCCTCCTCCTTGCTCACCGGCAGGCTCTCCCCGGTGATGATGCTCTCGTCGACCGAGGAGCGGCCGTCGATCACCTCACCGTCCGTCGGTACCTTCTCCCCCGGCCGGATGACCATCACGTCCCCGACGTCCAGTTCGTCGACCGGGACCTCGACCTCCTGCCCCTCCCGCACGATGCGGGCGGTCTTTGCCTGCAGTCCCATCAGGCGCTTGATGGCCTCGGAGGTGCTACCCTTGGCCTTGGCCTCTAGGTACTTTCCGAAAAGGATCAAGGCGATGATCATGGCCGAACTGTCGAAATAGACGTGCTCGAACACCACCGTTCCCGGAAAAAAGATAGCCGCCACGCTGTAGAAGTAGGCCGCGGAGGTACCCACGCTGATGAGCGTGTCCATATTGGCCCTGCGGTTGCGCAGGGCCTTGTAGGTGCCCATATAGAACTGGTAACCGGCCACGAACTGCACGGGGGTGGCCAGCAGGAACATGGCCAGGTTGCCGTAGTCCATCAACAGGTCGTGGGCCAGGTGGGTGAACTCCATGAGCATCATGATGACCATGGTGGGTATGGCCAGGCTCAAGGAGAGCAGAAGCAGTCCCCTCTGCCTGCTGGTCTCCTTCCGCCGCATCTCCCCTTCCAGGTCCAGCGTCTGGGCCTCCATCACCTCGTAGCCTGCGTCCCGCACGGCCTTCCTGATCTGGGCCACTCGGACCTTCTGAGGGTCATAGCGCACGGTGAGCTTCTCGGTGACCAGGTTCACCAAGGCCGAGAACACCCCGTCAAGGGCGCCCACCACTTCCTCTATGGTGTTGGCGCAGGAGGCACAGCTCATCCCCGACACGGAAAGGCTCAGCTCGTTGATCACGACCCCATATCCCGCTTCCTCCACGGCCTTCCTTAATTTGAACAGATCGACCTTGTCCGGGTCGTAGGTGACCGATGCTCGCTCCGTGGCCAGATTGACGTTGGCGGCGTACACGCCCTCCAAGTCGTTCAACGAGCTAGCGATGGTTCCGGCACAGGTGGCGCAGGTCATTCCCGTCACCGAGAAGGCGGCGCTCCTGCGCTTCCTTTCCTGCAAACCCTTTTCCTCACCACTCATCAGTTCATCAACGAAGTTCGGGGCTAAAATAGGTTATGCCGTTCCTATAGCCATGCGATGAGGTCGATCCCCACCGCCGCCCCAATGAGCAGGGTGGAGACCTGGACCGCCATCCTGGTCGGATACGGTTGGTCAGAGAATTCAGCGTAAAAATGGTCGATCTCGAGCATGAACGATAGGCCGGTCAGAAAGACCGTTACCTTGAGCGTCCTGGGTAGGGAGCTGCCCGATTCCTCAAGTACCCGCGCTCAGATTGACCAGCTCCTGCCGGACCTGCTCCTGAACATCAGAGGACAGTGGACCACTGACCAGGTCCAGTCAAACCTTTCCAGAGTAGAGGTTCAGATCGTCATGCAACAGGGCCGAGAATACGGGCCGATGGATTGATGGCCTCTAAGGTCCTAACTCTCCCTTCATGCCCCGCCCTCCAGCACCGCTGGAAGGTCGGCGATGCTGCCCATGATCACATCCGGCTGCAGGCGTATCCAAACATCGTGCCCGTGCGATCCGGTCAAGACCGCGGCGAACGGCGTTTCGGCCCCTTTGGCGCACAGGTAATCCGTCTCGTGGTCCCCAATGAACAGGCACTGCCCGACCCCCATCTTCAATTGCGCGAAGACCCTTTTCAGAGCGATGGGATTTGGCTTGGCCTCGGTCAGGGGATGGTCGTCCCGGCACACCATGATACGGAACAAGCCATCCAAACCGGAAGCCTTCAGCGCGTGCATGGTGTATGTGCGACTACCACGGGTCAATATGGCGGTCAGCATCCCCCGGGCCTCCAGATCGGCCAGGGTCTCGAAGGTCCCGAGGACCGCCGAACTGTCCTCCACCCGGGCCATTTCCACCTCGGCGCTGACCCGGTTCAGGTCTTTCTCCAGCCCCTCAACCCACCCTTCCTGGTCGTGGATCTTCAAATAGGAATAGGCCCGCACAATGTTCTCGTTCACCGTTCCCCTGGTATCCAGTATGTTCTCCGGCAGGCCGTGCTGCAGCAGTGTGCTAGCTACCGCCCGGTTCATCTCGTGGAAGTCGATGGTGCTGTGTATCAACGTTCCGTCAAGATCGAACACAATGGCCCTGAGACCGTCGGCCCGCAGGCCGTTGTTGATTATGCAATTCATGGTCGCCAATCATCAACTCCTTCACAGTAATAAATGATGCGGACCTTCAGGAGCATATCTAAGAGATATTGTCCAGTTGGTAAAATTTACAATTTTACAAATTTCAGTATATAACCTTTACTCTAGCATGCTCAAAGACCATTTTAATATGCACACATCGAAGCAGCTCCTAATCATAGGTGATTTCAATGATGATGCGAAATAAGGTCCTAATTGGTGTAACGGTGCTGATTGCCGTTTCTGTCTGTATGTTATTGCTCGGCATGTCCCCTGGTTCAATAGGGATGGAATCGATCCCGCTGCTGGACCCCCACTCGATCCCGCTGCTGGACCCCCACTCGATCCCGCTGCTGGACCCCCACTCGATCC
>CAZXTA010000004.1:24334-25031 GCA_964642865.1 uncultured Methanomassiliicoccus sp.
CGCTGCTGGACCCCCACATGATCTCAATCTAAAAGTGCACATTACGTGCACAACTTTTCCATTTTTTCCTTAATCTGTTCAACGTATCTAAGTTGTCCTGTACTGTTCGCAAGATTATTTGCTTCCTCTAAAAGAGATACTGCCCCGTTCGTCTCTTTGTTCTTAATGTAAATGTCGGCGACATCAATGAACCATTGGATTGAACGGAAGGGTATGTCCAGGGTACGGATAATGGCTATTGATTTCTCAAATTCTTCCTGAGCGTCATCCCAATTATTGCACTGTTCATGGTAATGGCCTTGATGGAAATGAGAGGAAGCGATGAGAAATGGATCGTTCAGCTTATAGGCAATGATCGTGCAACGTTGAAGTATCTCTTCAGCAACATCCAACTCTCCTAGGTCCATCTTGCACCCAGCAAGATTATTCAATGCATAACCCACAGTGTTCAGGTCACCTATGGCATTTGCCAATTCTGACGCGCGATTTAAGAACTCGATACTTTCTTTACTATATCCTAAAAGATACAGGTCTTTACCGATACTTGTGCAGACCTTGGCCATCATGACGGTGTCCCCGCACCTTTCCAGGATCACCAGCGCCTCCTTTTTAAAGCGAACGGCGTCTTCATGTTCCGATACGATCGTATGAACTCGGCCCAGCCCATAGAGTGCCTTGCCTATTGCAAGGTCATCCC
>CAZXTA010000005.1:0-24844 GCA_964642865.1 uncultured Methanomassiliicoccus sp.
GGTCTTTTGAACGAAGAAGCGAGCGGGGAGGGATTCGAACCCTCGACCTGCAGCTTAGGAGGCTGCTGCCATATCCAGACTAGGCCACCCGCCCGTGCGTTCCGTTGATTAGAAATAGGATATTTAAAATGTTTTGAGGGGAAGGGATTTCAAAGTTCCTCTGGAGCCTTCCCTTCGGAGGCCTCTTCGGGGTCGGGTTTGTCCTCCTTCCTGAGGTACTCCTCCACCAGCTCCACGGTCACGGTGCCGAAGACCTCACGAAGGTCGGCCACCACCTTGTACTTGGACAGTAACCACTTCTGATCGTACTTGCACACGTCGGGCAGGTAGAGTACCACCTTCTCGCTCTCCAACACGGCTCGGAACCCCTCACTGGTGCCATAGTCCATCTCGCATATGGCTAGGGCCTTGTTCTCGTCCCCTTGGATCTGTTCCACTACGGTGAATTCGTACTTCAAGGTGTTCCCGGCGAAACGACGGTTGAAGTCCACACGGACCATCCTGTTGGTGACCGTCATCACGGTCCCCATGCGGTTGCGGATGTTGACCTCCATACCCGGCTCAGGTCGGATCTCCTGCCTCAGGAACTCGCGCAGGATGATGTTCTCCACCAGCTTTGGGTCCCTCGGCCCGGCGGCCTTCTCGGCCGGTATCTCGACGACGTTCTTCACTCCGACTTCGGCCCCGATCAAGGCCTCGTCCAATCCGGGGAAGACCCTTCCACCGCCGACCAGCAAAGGCATCGCTTTATAGGTCATGTTCTCATTGTATATGTCGGCCTCCTTGGCCTTGTCCTCGTTGGTTGTGTCGAACAGCATGCCACTCTCGGCAACGTAGGCGTCATATTCCACGTGGACAATATCACCCTTGGAAACCTTGACGGTCACAGATTCATCAGTCATGAACTTCACCAGTAATCCTGATTTAGGCGAATTGGTTGATTGATTGCCTATTTTTATACCTTTCGTATACCAGGCTCACATCCTGATCTGTGGTTCGACCGTCTCACGGTCGGTCGCCCCGACCAGTTCCTTCACCAGTTTCAGGCAGGTCTCGAGGTCCACAATGTCGAAGGTACCGACGTGCGGTTGAATGTGCTGGATGGGCATATTGAAGATCATGGTTGGCGCCTAGGTGATGATAGGACCGTGTTCGTCCACGTAGCCGACGACGAGGGCCGGACAAGTCGCGCATCTCCTGCCGTAATTTCAATGAGCCCTTGTCCATGAACTGACAAACTCCAATCTTATCCGGAACCTGATGTGGGCACATAACGGCACTGGATATGAAAATAATAATTGATTTGGTAAGAACGTGCCCCGGTGATTAATTGAGATCATTATGGGTTTGCACAGGTCATGGCCTGCCCTTAGGGCGTTTCGCCCAAGGGCAGGATGTTCTTGTGAAAAACGCCGTTCAGCACAATGGCCAAGGCAGTGTAGATGGCCGATGATCCGCAGACGATCCCTATAAGTCCGGCAGCGATGGTGACGGTCGAGTTACCTGTGAAATCCCCCAAGGCCAAGACGAAGAAGAGCAGTGCAAGTGAGGCGAAAACGAACTGGGTGGCCCGGTTGGTCTTCAGGGTCCCGAAGAACATAAAGAACGTGAACACCCCCCACAGGAGCAGGAAGAATCCCATGGCCGATTTTTCAGTTGCCTCACCGATGCCTAACTCCGGCATGATCAACAATCCGACCAGGGATAACCAGAAGAGGCCGTAGGAGGTGAAGGCGGTCATCCCGAAGGTGTTGCCCTTCTTCCATTCCATGATGCCGGCCAGGACCTGAGCCAGACCGCCATAGAAAATACCCATGGACAAGATCATGCTGCCCAGGGCGATAAATCCGGCGTTGTGCAGGTTGAGCAGTACAGTGGTCATGCCGAAGCCCATCAGTCCTAAGGGAGCTGGGTTGGCAGTTCGGTCCATCAGGACACGGTTCTCCGATCTCTCGTTCACTGTGGCATCCAATAATTCACCTTTTAGGCGTAAAATCTTTGCTTTATTAAATGATTATCGACGTTAACAACGTTAATTGTCTATTTATCCTGATAAACTGTATTTTTTCTACGAATTTCGTTGCACCAATCAGGCATTGTGATGTATGTTTTATCGGCGAGATCGTAAAAACGGTTAAATCTTGAACACCGTTCCAGAGGCTAGGCCACCATAGCTCAGCTGGTAGAGCGGCTGACTTGTAATCAGCAGGCCGGGAGTTCAAATCTCCCTGGTGGCTCCAATATCTCTGTCATGCTTCAAGCCTTACCGGGATCGATTATCATTTTCAAAGAAACTGATCGGCGTTCGATGGCAGGTGGGGTCACGACGGACCTGTTCATCCTCAGATACTTATGGATGTGCATCCGGAGAACCGAAGGACCAATATCCTGTGTTTGGACCTCGGATCGCCACCAACCTATTACGACCTGCAACAGGGTGGTGGCTATCGATCATTTATGCTGCGGCCGTATCAATCAAGCCAAATCGTGTCCTGCTCTTTGAACCTTACCTTGAGCACGAGGATGCGGAAGTCGTTCTCGATGACCGGGTTCCCGTGCACGTCCCCTGGCTCGCACACCAGGCAATCGCCCTCCTCCATGACCACCGGTTGACCGTTGATAACGAAGGGGGCCGGCCCCTGCAGGCAGAAGAATATCTCCCTGGTGACCTGGTGGAAGTGGAAGGCCACCTTCTCCCCGGCCTTGAACTGCACTTCCTGCAGCAGCGTCCCCTTCATGCCTAGGTCGGCCGCGTCCAGCACGATACGCTTGAGGTACCCATCCCCGGTGACCTCCTTGTATCCCGTTCTTGGGAACGATCTCATGCCCTCCCCCTCACCACCTGGTCTATGCTCTCCTCCAGCAGGTCCATGCCCCTTTCCAGGTTCCTCTCCTCTATGGTCAGCGGGGGGATCAGGCGTATGCTGGACCTTCCACATCCCAGCATCACCAACCCCTTCTTGAAGGCCAGAGACACGATCTCGTTGCGCAACTTGACCGCCGGGACCTTGTTCCGGCGGTCCTCCACGAACTCCAGGGCGCGCATCATCCCCAGCCCTCTGACGTCTCCCACGTTCTCGAAGCGGGACATGATCTCCTCCAGGTGCTTGCGCATGATCTCCCCTTTGACCGCGGCCTGCTTGACCACACCCTCCCTTTCGATCACGTTCAGGGTGGCCAGGGAACTGGCGCAGGCCAGGCAATTTCCGCCGAAGGTGCTGGAATGCGCTCCGGGGCTCTTCCAGTCCAGCTCCTTGCGGAACACCGTCGCGGCGATGGGCATTCCTGACCCCAGCGACTTGGCCATGCAGGTTATGTCCGGCTCCACCCCGAAATGCTCCGCCGCCCACATCTTGCCTGTACGTCCCATGCCGGCCTGCACCTCGTCGTCCACGGTCAGGATGCCGTAGCTGCGGCATATCTTGGCGATCTCCGGAAGGAACTCCTTCGGGGGTACGATGTAACCGCCCTCCCCCTGCACCGGTTCGAAGAACAGGGCCGCCACCTCGTCCGGGGGCAGCAGGGCGTCCAGGTAGACCTCGTCCAGGATCTTGGCGCACCAAATCCCGCAGGACGGGTATTCCTGATGGTAAGGGCAGCGGTAGCAGTTGGCGAAGGGGACGTGGGTCACCCCAGGCACGGTGGGGAAGTACCTGGCTCTCTGTACTCGCTTGCTGCAGGTGATGGAGAGCGCCCCCAGGGTCCGTCCGTGGAAGGCCCCGATGAAACCGATGAACTGCTTGCGTCCTGAGGTCCAACGGGTCAGCTTCATTGCCGCCTCGATGCTCTCCGCTCCGCTATTGCTGAGGAAGACCCGCTTCTCCGACCTTCCGGGGGCGATCTCGGCCAGACGTCTCACCAGCTGGGACTGTACGTCGTAGTAGTAGTCCGTCCCGGCGAAATGCATGACCTTGGTGGCCTGCTCCTGCACGGCCTTGACGATCGCTGGGTGACAGTGCCCAATGTTCATCACCGCCACCCCGCTGGCAAAGTCCAGGAAGACGTTGCCGTCTACGTCCCAGATCCTCTCGCCCAAGGCTCGTTCCACCGCCAGGGGAACGGACTTGGTCGTGGTGGCCAGATAGCGCTCGTCCATTTCCACGATCTTTTTGGCCTTAGGACCGGGTACCTCGGTTTTGATGTTGGGAACGTCTATCATGGGGTTCATTCTCATCATCCTTGATACGGTTTCACCGCATTAATGGCTTTGGCGAATCAGTGGCGGGCTTCGGTGGCCCTCTCCGCGCTCTCCAATAGATTGCTTAAAAGTGAGTATGCCTGGATCATGTCCCTCTCGTGGACGATGAAGATCGTGTCGGTGTAGCAGGACACGGTCTCCACCATGTTCACCCCCTGCTCGGAAAGGTTCGACGCAAGATAGGAGAACACCCCGCTGGTCTCGCCGATCTTCTGCGGGCTCTTCACCGTTATCTCCACAAGGTCCTCCCTGACCTTCAGCACGTTGGTCTCGCCGACCTCGCTGACCACATCGTTGCGCAGCTTCTCGTCGGCGATGATGGTGATGGCCTGTGCCCCCTGTATCACCTGCATCAGGGCCTTCTGGTTGATCAGCTTGGTGAATATGCGCTCCAGGCGCTGCAGCACGGTCCAGTCGTTGCTGGCAGTAACGATGCATATCTTGGTCTTGACCTCCAGGCGACTGTCCGCCAGGATGGCCAGTATGTCGCCCTCGTGGTCCTTCTTGGACAGTTTCTGGGCATAGCGGCGGCAGGCGATCATGACCGCCTCCTCGTTCTTGATGCCCAGTTCCTTCATTACGAGCCTGGCCAGTGATGAGTAGTTGATGAGGTCCTTGGCCATGCAGTCCTTGACCGATGGGTGTGCATCGATGTAGCCGCGGGTCTTCTCGGCCACGCTCTCTTTTTGGGGCGATCCTTTCATTGCCCTCCTATACCTCCGGGGCAATATTTATTGTTTTATTTCAGACACTTTTCAATTAAGGAAATCGCGCAAGGTCTGGTTCAAGGTGTTCATCGACCCTTGGGATATGATCAGTGGGGGGACCAGGCGGACGACCTTTCCGGCGCTAACGTTGACTAGCAGCCCCTTCAACATGGCGTACTTGTAGAACTCCTTGGCCAGGTCGCCCATCTCTATACCCAGCATGAGTCCCATGCCCCGTACCTCGGCGATCTCCTGGTGCCCTTCGGCGATCGTCATGATCTCTTCCTTCCATTTCCTCCCCATCTCGGACGCTCGCTCCACCAGCCCATCCTTCTTTATCGTGCGGATGACCGCGTTGGCCGCCGCGCAGACCAGAGGATTGCCCCCGAAGGTGGTGCCGTGCGTGCCCGGGGTGAACGTCTTGGCGATCTCGGCCGTGGTAACTATGGCTCCTATCGGCACGCCTCCCCCCAGTCCCTTGGCCAGGGAGATGACGTCCGGTACAACCCCGTAATTTTGGAAGCCGAACCACTTGCCGGTGCGGCCCATGCCGGTCTGTACCTCGTCCACGATCATGAGCGCTCCGCGCTCGGTGCAGAGGTCGCGCGCGGTGTGGAAATATTCCTGAGTGGAGGGCAGTACTCCTCCCTCGCCTTGCACCGGTTCGACGATGACCGCGGCGGTGTCCTTGCCCACCGCTGACTTGAGCTCCTCCACGGAGTTGAACGCGACGAACCTCACGTTACGGGACAGCAGGGCCTCGAATCCCTTATGGTACTTATCCTGGCCGGTAACCGACAGTGTGGCCGAGGTGCGCCCGTGGAAGGAGTTGCAGCAGGCAACCACCCTCTCCCGCCCAGTGTGCTTTACCGCCAGCTTGAGCGCGGCCTCGTTGGCCTCCGCGCCGCTGTTACAGAACATGGATTTACCTAATGGGGCCGGGACGATGGATGCAATGGCCTCGCCCAGGTCGGCCTGCTCCTTGATCTGGTACAGGTTGGAGACGTGTATGAGGCGAGAAGCCTGCTCCGTCACCGCCTTGACCAGCTCGGGATGGGCATGGCCCAGGCAATTGACGGCTATGCCCGCTACGAAGTCTATGTACCGGTTTCCCTCCAGATCCCATAGGAACTCCCGGTCCCCGTGGGAGAAGCAGATGGTCTCCCGGCCATAGTTCTGGAAGAGGTAGCAACCACCCAATTCTGCGATCTGTTTGCTGTCCATTGTATAACCTCACAAGGTCAACCTGGTGCCCAGGTTCCTGCCGCTGAAAAGCTGTTCGACTATAGAGTTCGGCATGGTACCACAAATAATATGCGCCACCCTAACACCCCCCCGCAAGGCCAGGAAGCAAGCGTTCACCTTGGGAATCATGCCGTCCTTCAATATGCCAGAGGAGGTCAACGGACCGAGGTCAGCCTGGCGTATCTCTGGTATGGTAGAGGACAGGTCCTCTAACACCCGCAACACCCCCGGAACCTCGGTCACCAGCATCATGTCGCTGGCGCCTATCCCCACGGCCAGGGCCGCCGCGGCGGTGTCGGCGTTGACGTTCAAGAACTGTCCATTTTCGTCTGCACATATGGCATACACCACCGGAACGATGCCGTTCTGGCAGAGGATGTCGATGGCCTTTCGGTCGACCTTTACCACCTCTCCAACGTACCCTAGGTCCACCCTCTGCGGCCCCTCCGGCCCGTCGATGCTCAACGGCTCCATCCTCTTGGCCACAAGGGTATTGACCTCACTGCCGGCCAGTCCGATGCTCTTCAGCCCGGCCTTGCGCATGGAGACAACCACCTGGTCGTTGATGCGGGAGAGCACCGACTTGGCGATCTGCAACGCGACGTCATCGGTGATGCGGTGACCGGCCACCTTCTTGACCGGGAGGCCCTCGCGTTTCATCTCCTCGCTTATCTCCGGCCCCCCGCCGTGCAGTACGACCGGGGTGAGCCCGCTCCTGACCAGCTCGGCTATCTGCGAGGCGAAATGGTCGATCTGCTCCATGCTGTCGATGGAGGAGCCTCCGAACTTGATCACCACCTTGCCCGCCGGGCAGGCCGTACCTAACTCTTGGGATCTGGTCATCTCATCACGTGGTGTACATGGCGTTTATCTTGACGTAATCATAGCTGAGGTCGCAGCCCCAGGCCTCACCGGAGGAGTGGCCAGCACCCAGGTCCAGGTCCACCACGATCTTCTTGTGGGTCAGCACCTTGTGCGCGGCCGCTTCCACCTCGCTCCCGGGAAGCATGGTCGGCGCGCCGTCCTCGAAGAGGGTTATCGAATCGCCATTGTTGCGCAGGACCAGCTTGACCTTGTCCAGATCGAACTCGGCGCCGGAGTTGCCCAGTGCGGCCAGGATACGTCCGAAGTTGGGGTCAGAACCGAACATGGCGGTCTTGACCAGGGATGAAGTTATGATGGCCCGGGCCGCGCTGCGTGCCTGCACCGGGTTCTTGGCCCCGTGAACTATGACCTCGATGAGCTTGGTGGCTCCCTCACCATCGATGACGATCTTCTTGGCCAGCTGTTGGGCGACGTATCGCACGCCCTCCCAGAAGGCCGGGTCATCGTCGGCCGGCCTTCCGCCGGCCATGCCGTTGGCCATGAGCACCGAGATATCGTTGGTGCTCTGGTCCCCGTCCACGCTGATGACGTTGAAGCTGACGTCCATCATGTCCTGCCAGCGGCGGTTGAAGTTCTTGGAAAGGTGAGCGTCGGTGACCATGAAGGTCAGGGTGGTGGCGTGCAGCACCCTCATGGCAGGGGAGATCATACCGCTGCCCTTGGTGATGCCGGCGATGGTCACCATGGTGCCGTCCTTCAAGGCAACCCTGCAGGCGACCTCCTTCTTCACCGTATCGGTGGTCATTATGGCCCTAGCGGCCAGGTCGTCGGCCTCCGGTCCCTTGCCGAGGGCGTAGACCGCCTTGGATATCCCGGTGGATATCTTGTCCATGGGCAGGAAGCGGGAGATGACCCCGGTGGAGGCCACTCCCACCAATGTGTCCTTGATGCCCAGAGCCTGGGCGGTGAGGAGGATCATTTGCCTGGCGTCGTAAATCCCCTGGGCCCCGGTGATGGCATTGGCGTTCCCGCTATTAATTATCAGGGCCTGGAGGGTCTTGGGGTCATTCTTCATCATGACCTCGATGGGGGCGGCCCTCACTTTGTTCTGGGTGTAGGCAATGGCGCAGCTCGCCGGGACCTCAGAGAACATCAGTGTCAGGTCCAACTTCTCTTTCTTGATACCGCAATGCACCCCGGCCGCCTTGTAACCCTTAGGCGAGGTGATGCCTCCTTCGATGCAATCCATCTTCAAACCCCCAACCCTGGAAAGTCCAATCCCGTCTCTTCAGGCCATCCGAACATGGCGTTGCAGTTCTGGATCGCCTGTCCAGCCCCCCCTTTCACTAAATTGTCGATCACGCTCATGACCACCACGTTCCTGTCCCCCACCACATCCATCCCGACCTCGCAATGGTTGGAGCCGATCACGGACCGCATCCGAGGTATATCGGTAACGCGCACGAAGCGCTTCCGGCGGAAGAACTGGGCGTACATTCCCTGAAGGTCCTGTTTGGTAAGGTCGTCGTTAAGCTTGAGGTACATGGTGCATAACATCCCCCGCACCACCGGGATGAGGTGAGGGGTGAAGACCACTTCCGCCAAGCGACCCTGCAGGCGGCCCAGTGCCTGGGCTATCTCCGGCCTATGGCGGTGGCGACCCACATTGTAAGGATTCACGCTAGCGCCGCAGTTCGGGTGGTGTGTCGCTGTGGTCAGCTCGATGCCCGCTCCCGAGGTGCCGCTCTTAGCGTCGATGACCACTCCGCCCTCCACCAGCCCGTGGGCGTACAGAGGGGCGAGTCCTATGATGGAGCAGGTGGGATAGCAGCCCGGGTTGGCCACGAAGTCGGCCTGGGCGATATCGTCCCAATAAAGTTCACTGAGGCCGTACACCGCCCGGTCCAGGTTCTGCAGGTCGGTGTGCTCATGGCCGTACCATTCCCTGTAAATCGCTGGGTCCCTCAGGCGGTAATCCCCGCTGAGGTCTATCAGCTTGACCTCGCTGCTGACGAGGTTCGGTGCTAATTTCATGGAGACCCCATGAGGGGTGGCCAGGAACACTACGTCCAGCCCCTCTCCGCTGATGGACTCGCTGAACTTGAGGTCCACGTAGCCGCGCAGAAAGGGATGGGTGTCGGCCACCTTCTTTCCGGCCAGCTGCCTGGATGTAATAAAATCTAGGGATATCTTGGGATGCCGGCTCAGCAGACGAGCCAATTCTCCACCGATGTAACCGGAACCGCCAATCACCGCTGCCTTGATCATGATTTCCCTCACAGATATGAGAATTTGCCGAATTAAGGGTCGGTTTATTAAGCGTTGCGACCCAAACGGGACATTTTGACGAGAGGGCGTGGAACGGACCTCCAAATCGCCCGATGAGGAGGCGTGATCGACCCCCTCCGTCCCGAGGAAATGGTCTTATAACCTGTCCTCGTTCCTTTCGCGGGCACTGTTATTCCTTTCCAGCCCGGCCAACCAGGAAAGCGAGGGGGCGTTACATGTACGGCCGCGGGTACTTGATGAGGGGCTGGAAGGCTCATCACACGGTCTGGCTCTTGCTGTTCACTGCCTGGTCCATGTGTTACCTGGACCGGGCGCTCACCGGGCCGGTGGTCTCCTGGATGATAGCCAACGGCTCCCCCATGATGCTAGGGTGGGGGTCCCCTCACGCCGTTGGAGGTATGATCGGTTCCATGTTCTTCGCCGGGTACATGCTGACCCAGTTCCCCGCCGGCTACCTGGGTGACCGGTTCGGGCGAAAAACGCTGCTGGTGATCAGCACGGTGTGGGCCGGGGTGTCCACAATCCTCAGCGGAATGACCAGGAGCTTGGGGGCCTTCGTGGCCACCCGGGTGCTCACCGGCCTGGGGGAGGGCGCCTATTACTCCAACGACCGGGCCATGGTGGTCCGGGTGACCCCCCCGGAGAAGCTCGGCACCGGGATGGGGGTGGTCTTCGTGGGCCTGGCCCTGGGCATGACCTTGGCCACGGTCACCGGCCCCTGGCTGATGGATTGGGCCCAGGGGTTCATGGGGACGGATGCCTGGGCCTTCCCCTTCCTGCTCTTCGGCCCCCCCACCATGGCGGTGGGGGCGCTGCTGCACCGGCGGCTGCCCACCGGGCGGAACGAGTCGTACAAAGGGGCCTTTTCCCGCCTGCTCCTATACTCCTTGTTCTTCCTGACGGTCATCATGGGCTTCTACCAGCTGTCGTTGGCGCTACAGCTGGGGGAGCTGTGGCAGACCGTCCTCGTGCTGTTGGCCACCTTCCTACTGGTGCTGCTCATCTACGCCCGCCTGGGAACGGTCAGCGCCCTGGTGCTGCGGGACCGCTCACTGCAGCTTATGTACCTCTCGGCCATGCCCATCCTTTTCACCCTGTGGTTCTTCGGTTTCTGGGCCTTGCTGGTGGTGGCTGAATCCTCGAACCTGGGGCTGAGCGGGGCGGCGGTGTACGCCGGGCTGTTCGGTGCGGCCAATGCCATCGGTTATCCCCTGGGAGGGGTCCTTTGCGATCGGTATCCGGGCATCGTGCGGCGCAAGCGATTGTATGCTGTATCCTGCCTGACGGTCTCGGTCCTGGTGCTCATGCTGATCCCCTCCGTCGAAGGAATGGACCTACTGGGCCTGGGGTTGCTGCTGTTCCTCATCGGGGCGGTGTTCTCGGCCATGCAGACGGTGCACATGACCCTGACCGCCGACCTGTCGCCCCCGGACTTGATGGGCCAGGCCTTCGGCATGTGGAACCTGGTGGCCGAGGTGGGAGCCCTGCTCTCCCCGGTGGCCTGCGGCTACCTACGGGACCTCACCGGGGGCTGGGGTGCGGCCATCGGGTTGACCTCGGTCCTGCTGGTGGCCAGTGCCCTACTGGTCCTGGCCGTTACCCGTACTGTCCGACAATGAACTCTTATCCCCCGACATTGTCTCCCCTTCGGCGTTTCTAATTAATACAGTGGTCCGCTTCCTCGACCCAGATTCATATGGTTGATAGTGGTAGCAAGGTTCGTGACAAGGTCGTATTGGCCTATTCGGGTGGCCTGGATACATCGGTGGCCATTCGATGGTTGCAACAGAACTATGATCTGGACGTCATCGCGGTGGGCGTCAACGTGGGACAGCCGGGGGACTTCCAAGAGGAGGTGGACCGGGCGCTGAGGATCGGCGCCGTGCGGGCCCACGCCTTCAACGCCATCGAGGAGTTCGTCAACGAATGCGTGGCACCGTCCCTCAAGGCCAATGCACTGTACATGGGCTCCTACCCCCTGGCCACATCCATCGCCCGGCCGTTGATAGCCAAGATCATGGTGGACGTCGCCAAGAAGGAGGGCGCCAAGTACATCGCGCACGGTTGTACCGCCAAGGGCAACGATCAGGTGCGCTTCGACGTGAGCATCGCCGCTCTGGCCCCGGAGATAAGGATAATCGCCCCCATGAGGGAATGGGTCATGACCCGGGAGGACGAGATCGAGTACGCCCGCCAGAACGACGTGCCCATCAAGGTCAAGAAGGAGTGCCCCTACAGCACTGACGAGAACATCTGGGGACGCAGCTGTGAATGCGGTCTGCTGGAGGATGCCATGATAGAGCCGCCCCGGGACGCCTACGAGTGGACGGTCGATCCGTCTGAGGCTCCGGAAGAGCCGTTCTATCTCGACATTCATTTCGAGAAAGGGTTGCCGGTGGGACTGGGGGACACCAAGAAGATGTCCCTGACCGAGATCATCAGGAACTTGAACGAGGTGGGCGGCCGCTACGGGTACGGTCGCATCGATCACATCGAGGATCGCTTGGTGGGGCTCAAGTCCCGGGAGATATACGAGTCCCCGGCCGCACTCATGCTGATCAAGGCCCATCAGGACCTGGAGAAGATGGTCCTGACCAAGGATGTCTTCAACTTCAAGCGCTCCGTGGAACAGCGCTACTCCGAGCTGTGCTATGACGGCCTATGGTTCTCCCCGTTGAAGGAGGCCTTGGACGCCTTCATCGACAAGACCCAGGAGTTCGTGGATGGCACCGTAAGGGTCAAGCTTTACAAGGGCAATGCCACCATCGTGGGCCGTTCCTCGCCGCACTCCCTTTACGACACCGGCCTGGCCACCTACGCCGTGGGAGACCAGTTCGACCACCGCTCCGCGGAGGGCTTCATCTACGTGTGGGGACTGCCGCTGCGCAGCGTAGCGAAGGCCCAGAAGAAGCAGTGACCAACATGGCCGAGAAGCAGTTGTGGTCAGGACGTTTCGCCGAGGGTCTCAGCCAGATGACCCTTTCCTTCACCTCCTCCCTGTCGGTGGACATGAAGCTGGCCTGGTATGATATTGCCGGCTCCATCGCCCATGCCAGGATGCTGGAGGCCCAGGGCCTGGTACCCCCGGGGGAGGCGGCGAGCATGGTGAAAGGGCTCCGGCAGCTCCTGGACGGTCTGGAGGCCGGCGAGCTGAACCTCTCCGAGGAGCTGGAGGACATACACACCAATGTGGAGTCCCTCCTTACGGAGAACGTGGGAGAGGCCGGTAAGCGCCTGCACACCGCCCGCAGCCGCAATGACCAGGTCTCAACCGACCTCCGCATGTTCGTGCGCGATGCCATACTGGAGATCGTGTCCCTGCTCATCGACGTGCAGGGCACCCTGATCGATCTGGCCGAGAGGGAGGCGGAGACCATGATGCCCGGTTTCACCCACCTGCAGCACGCCCAGCCGGTGAGCCTGGGCTTCCACCTGATGGCCCACGTGTTCCGTCTGCAACGGGATTCGGAAAGGTTCCTGGACGCCTACAAGCGGCTGAACCAGTGCCCCCTGGGGGCCTGCGCGCTGGCCGGCACAGGTCACCACATCGACCGGGAGATGACCTCTCAGGCCTTGGGCTTCGACCGCCCGACCGACAACGCCATGGACACCGTCAGCGACCGCGACTTCGCCCTGGAGTTCGCCTATGCCTGCGCCCAGGCCATGGTACATCTCAGTAGCATGGGCGAGGAGCTGGTTCTGTGGACCTCCACGGAGTTCGGCTTCGCCGAGATGTCCGACGCCTTTGCCACCGGAAGTTCCATCATGCCTCAGAAGAAGAATCCCGACGTGGCCGAGCTCATCCGAGGGCGCAGCTCCCTGACCGTGGGCAATCTGGTGCAGCTGCTCACCCTGATGAAGGGGCTGCCGATGAGCTATAACCGGGACATGCAGGAGGACAAGGGCGCGGTGTTCTCCAGCTATGAGGCCCTGACCTCCTGCCTCTACGTCATCGGCCCCATGTACCACTCCTTGAGCTTCCATCGGGAGAAGATGGCCGATGCCTGTGCCGACGGGTTCCTGAACGCCACGGACCTGGCCGATCACCTGGTACAAAGGGGCATGCCCTTCCGGCAGGCGCACGAGGTGGTGGGGGCCGCAGTACGTCACTGCGTGAAGAAGGGCAAGTCCCTGGGATCTTTGAGCGTGAAGGATCTCAAGAAATTCTCCGATCTGCTGGACCAGGGATCGCTGGAATACATCGAGCTGCAGGCCTGCCTGCACAGGCGCTCCTCGCTGGGAGGGGCGTCCCCGGCCCAGGTCCAGTTGCAGATCAAGACCGCCCGGCACAGGGCCGAGGCCCACCGGGCGGAATGCCATGGTGAGATCAACCGTCTGGAAGAGGTCTGGGCGGGATTGCGGAGATAGAATTGGGTAAATGATCTCCTCGGGATGGACGTTCCAGTCCGATGGAGCTTGAATGAGTCTGCCTCAGCTTTCGATGCAGGAAAGGGCGTTCCACTCCAGGTCGTGGTCCAAGCCGTTGCGGGTCAGCATCTTGCTGATCTTCTCGGTCACTCGCACCACTTCACCGCTCTTGGAGGAACCCTTCACGTAGAACTCCATACGGTTGGTGGGAAATATCAGCCTCATCCTTCCCTTTCGGTTGTAACCCTCCGGCTTGCGGTTTTTCTGCAGCTCCACCATGTTCAGATGGATGAACATCTGCATGATCTCGGGGTCCTCGGGTATCTGATCGGTCTCTTCAAGGAAGAGCTTGAGCATCTCGGGAAAGACATCCGCAATGTCGCGATATTGAAAACGATCGTTCAACACGAAATGCCCGCTGCAAGCTTTCATCGATTTTTTCCATAAGGACCTGATTATATATAATTTACCAGAGTTTGGCGTCGTCTTCGTTGACCCATCAAGAGATGCATTACCAAATTTATTAGGATGCATTCGCCTTTAACATCATGGCCGTCATCCTGACTATAGCCGGGTCAGATCCCGTGGGCGGAGCGGGCGTCGAGGCCGACCTCAAGGCCATCGCCTCCATGGGCGGGCATGGGGCTGTGGCCCTGACCGTCGTCACCGCGCAGAACACCTCCCGAGTGCGCGAGGTATTCCCCTTACCCCCTGAAGAGGTGGCCGCCCAGATCGCTGCTGTGGTTGAGGACGTGCGGCTGCACGCCATAAAGACCGGAATGCTGTACTCGCCTCAGACGGCCAAGGTCGTGGCGCCCCTGCTACATGAGCTCGACGTTCCACTGGTCATCGATCCGGTGCTCTTCGCGGGAGTGGGCACTAGCCTGCATCGTGAGGGGCTGGCGGAGGCGCTGGTCCGTGACCTGTTCCCCCTGGCCACGGTGGTGACCCCCAACAAGGAAGAGGCGGAGGTCCTGTCCGGGACGGTCATCGAGGACGCCGATTCCCTGGAACGGGCCGGGACCCTCATATTGGACCTGGGCCCCGAGGCGGTGCTGCTTAAAGGAGGGCATTTACAAGGGGTAATGGCCGTGGACACCCTGTTCACCAAGGAGGGGGTGATAGAGCTGGCCTCGCCCCGGTTGGACCGTAAGGTGCACGGGGCCGGATGCACTCTTTCCTCCTTTATCGCTTGCGGTCTGGCCCTAGGACTATCCACCCCGGAAGCGGTCAAGGAGGCAAAACGTCGCATATACGATTCCATTGCCATGTGCCTCCCCATCGGTAAAGGGCTGGACTGCATCAATCCCATGGCCACGTTGTATAAGGACGCCATGCGGTCGGTGGTGCTGGAGTCGGTCCGGGAGGCTGTGCGGACCATCGAGGACCGCCTGCCCCCGGGGCTGGTCCCGGAGGTTGGACTGAACCTGGCCTATGCCCTGCCCTACCCCCAGGGATATCATGATGTATGCGGGGTGGAGGGGAGGATGGTGAGGACCGGGGACCGGGTGCGCCGGGCCGGGGAGGTGCGTTTCGGGGCCAGTCGGCACATCGCCCGGGTGATCATGTCCGCACTGGCCACGGACCCTAAGGTGCGCTGCGCCATGAACCTGCGCTTTGAGCAGGGGAACGTGGAGGTCTTGAGGGGGACCGGATTGCAGGTGGGCTCCTTCGACCGAGCCCGTGAACCGGACATGGTATCGTCCATGGAATGGGGCACCGCAGAGGCCATAAAGGAGGCTGGTGTTGTCCCGGACGTGATCTTCGACCGCGGAGGAATGGGGAAGGAACCTATGATACGGGTGCTGGGGACGGACCCCGGTGACGTACTGCACAAGATCGCAGTATTCATGAAGGGAGGGTAGTAGATTGAAGATCGCTATGTTCACCGATTCCTACCTCCCCACCAGGGACGGTGTGGTCACCTCCCTGCTGTTGACCAAGCGGGAGCTGGAGAGGATGGGACACACTGTCTACGTCTTCGCCCCCAAGCCAGACCGGGGAGAGAGGGAGGAACCGGGGGTCTTCTATTTTAAGTCCATCGGTTTCCATCAGTACTCCGGTTACCGCATACCGATCTTCCCGACCAACAAGTGCGAGATATTGACCAAGCTGGATGTGGACATCATCCACACCCACGGACTGCTCTTCCAGGCGGTCCGCAGCATGCTGGCCGGTCATGCGTTGAAGAAGCCAGTGGTGATGACCTTTCACACCATGGTCACCGAGGCGGCCAAGTTCTACAACATCACTCCCTTACCGGACTGGGTTGTTCAGCTGGGAATGTGGAGCTACCTACGGATCGTTCTACATCGGGCCGAGGTGATGATAGCTCCCACTCTGGCCATCAAGAACGAGATAAAACGCTACGCCCCGCACATCAAACGCTTCGAGGTGATACCCACCGGGGTGGACCTGGACCGTTTCAATCCGCTCATTGACGGCAGCGCCGTACGCCAGCGCTACGGGCTGGAGGGGAAGCGGGTGATCTTGCATTTGGGCCGTATCGCCTGGGAGAAGAATATCGATCTGGTGATCAGGGGCTTCGCCCGCCTGGGTCAGCAGGAGCCCGAGGCGCGGCTGCTACTGGTGGGGGAGGGCCCGGCCAAGGAGCACGTGCAGAAACTGGCCAAGGAACTGAGAGTGGAGAACAAGGTGACCTTCACCGGCTTCGTGCCGGACCAGGAGCTACCTCAGTTCTATGCCGCCTGCGACGTTCTGACATTGGCGAGCAAGTTCGAGACGCAGGGCCTGGTCATCCTAGAGGCCATGGCCTTGGGCAAACCGGTCTCCGGCATACGCTACCGGGCAGTGGCCGAGCTGATCAGGGAGGGGGAGAACGGGGAGCTGTTCGAGGAGACGCCTGAAAGCTGGTCCAAGGCCACGCTGAGGCTGCTCCATCAGCCGGAGATGTATAGAGAGGGGGCGTTGGCCAGGGCGAACGAGTACTCCGCGGGGCAGTGGGCCACCCGACTTGTGGACATCTACCAGTACGCCATTGAGTCCAAGGCCGGTCGGGTCAACGGAAAAGTTCTTTAAAGCCCTTGGCCTACCAGATGGGATGTTCTCTATCGGCGAGACCTTCTACGGATTATTCTCGCCTCTAGGCCTAGTGGGCTGGCTGGCCTGCTTGTTCATCCTTTTCTACGTGGACGCCATCATTTTCCCCACCCTGCCCGAACTATTCGTGGTCCTGTTCTACATGGCCGGGTACGGGACCATGTCTGACCTGGCGCTATGGTCCCTTTTCGTCCTGACCATCGCCCTGGCAGAGATACTGGGGCTCTCCACCTTATACCTGGTCGTTCGCCGGGTCCGGGTCCCGCCCAGGGTCGCCAAGGCCGTGGAGCGCTATCGGCGATTCCTGTTGTGCTCGGACGAGCGCATGATCCTGCTGAACCGGGTTGCGCCCATATTGCCCTTTACGGGGGCGTTCGTGGCCATATGCAACTGGTCATACCGCCGCTCGATCTTCTATCTGGTGCTGGGAGGGACACTCAAATACGGACTCATACTAGTTGCCAGCAGCTACTTCCTGAGCTACTTCGAGAAGGGGTTGGCCGCCAACTTCACCCTGCTGATGGTCCTGGGCATCATTGGGATCAGCCTGATCGTGTCCACCTACCGAAAGCGGAAGTCCGCGGAAGAGCAGGAACATGGCCAATGCCAGATACCGTGACGGTCCGAAGGGCATGAGGGCGACGTCCATCTTAGAACTGTCCTAGTTTGGGGCCACGGCCCATCCCTTCGCTCCCCAGGGATCTGGGATGGGATGTGCCGAAAGCGGGAAGTGGAATGGCTTGAAAGGACAATGGTTGAAAGATGGGATCGGGGCCGCCCGTTCACTCATCAACGATGGCGACCAGGGTTATAATGAACACCAGGCTTTTCCCCAGCAGT
The DNA here is from genome assembly GCA_964642865.1 of uncultured Methanomassiliicoccus sp. Lineage (GTDB taxonomy): Archaea > Thermoplasmatota > Thermoplasmata > Methanomassiliicoccales > UBA472 > UBA472. The sequence continues at coordinate 17,533 of CAZXTA010000005.1, forward strand.
TCACCGTTGTAGTTTCGCACCGCGGTGCCGTTGGCCACGTCCACCTGGTTGATGAAGAATGTCTTGGTTCCGTCCAATCCTTTTATCATGTCGCTGTCGGCGTTGGTCAGTTGGTGCTCCAGGGTGATGAGGTTGGTGCTGCTGTCCATGTTGATGACAATGATGTCCCAGCCCACGGTGCTGTTGCCGTATATGCGGTACTCGGCGTCCAGCGTCGGAACGTTCTTGACCGTGACCCGGTCGGCCGTCACGCTGTACTCCAGCACGGTGGCCGGCCAGCCGAAGTGGGGGTCGGTGACGGTCATGCCAGAGACGGGGTGGACCCCGTAGACCGAGGTAAAGGCGGAGGCGGTTAAGGTTTTTATCAGCGGCGCGGTCTCCACCAGGTTGAAGGTCACCAGCTTGGACGGGTCCATGGACCCGTAGGCCTCCTCGGGGGACAACGTCACCGTCTTGGTCTCGCCGACCGTCATGCCTACCACGGCGTTGTCGAACCCGGATATCATCTCCCCGCTGCCGACCGTGAAGGAGAGCGGGGCGTAGGACGTCACGCTACGTAAGGTGAACGAAAGGGTCTTGGGATACTGCGCGTCATTGATGGCTATGGTATAGTTGGAGGTATCGAAGATGCGGCCGTCGGTCAACTTCCCGATGTAGTCGACCTTGATGGTCTGCCCCACGGTCACAAATTTACTGCTGGACGCTTCGGACTGTCCGCCCTGAAAGAGCATGAAGACCACGGTGCTGGCACTGATCATTAGGACCGCGATGAGAACGATGAGCAGGACGTTCGCGGCGGCTGCGACATCCCGGGAGAGCCTGTCAAATCTCATAACCATGCGATTCAGGCAAAACGTTTTCTTGAATTTAAATCTTACTTACCCCAGAGCACGGTCCAGATGCACTGACCAGGGCCGTCTTGCTGGAATCGCTTATTTATATACGTGGACCATTACACAAAACACCCTATCAGGCGATAAGATGAGGACACTCTACATACACGCCGATTTCATGGAGTTCGAGGTCAAGAAGCCCACCCCGGTGGCTGAGCCGATCGAGGACCGGGAGAGGACGGGCAGGATGGAGGAGGTGCTGGTGGCCTTCCTCACCGTGGAAAAGAAGGACCAGGACCGTGTTGACGCGGTGGCCCACGAGGCCGCCCAGGACATCATGGAGACGGCACAGAAGGTGGGGGCGGAGCGTATAATGCTGTATCCCTACGCCCACCTGAGCCCGGACCTCTCGGACCCCGAGACCGGCAAGCGCATGCTTCGGGAGATGGAGGGGCTCATATCTGAAGGTGGCTGGCAGGTGCATCGGGCCCCCTTCGGCTGGTACAAGGCCTTCAAGATCAGTTGCAAGGGCCACCCTCTCTCCGAGCTCTCTCGGGAGATCGAGGGAGAGAGGACGGTGGAGGCGCCCAAGGGAGATGAGCGCTTCATCGTCCTGCTGCCTGACGGGACCGAGGTAGACCCCAGGGATTTCAAGGACGGCACCGAATGCTTCCAGATAATGATGAGCAAGGAGGCCCTGAAAAAGGACTGGCCATCGACCCGGGAGGTCAAGTACACCCGCCTCTGCAAGAAGTTCGGTATCAACTGGGAGAGCATGAGCGATGCCGGGCACATGGCCTTCTCTCCCAAGGGTGCCCTGATGTTCGACCTGGTGGCCGACTACTCCGCGCGCATAGTCAACTCCATGTCCTTGCCTGTATACACCGTCCGTGGCACCAACATGTTTAGTCTGGACGAGGGGCCGGTGGCCGAGCACGCCAAGTTGTTCGGTGATAGACTCTACGTCATCAAGGGGGAGAAGCGGGACTTCGTCATGAGGTACGCGGCCTGTCACCAGCAGTTCGCCATGATGCGCCTGTGGAACATCAGCTACAAGGTGCTGCCGTTCGGGGCCTTCGAGGTGGCCGACTCCTACCGTCTGGAGCAGTCCGGAGAGACCATGCTCTGCTTTCGCACCAGGCGCATGAACATGCCGGACCTGCACGTCGTATGCACCGACATCCCCGAATCGGAGGATTGGTTCGGTCGTTTGGACGAACGCATCTATCAGGAGGCGGAGCGACTGGGCCGCGACTACGAGATGCTGGTGAACTTCTCGTCCTGGAACGCTTACCTTCAGCATAAGGAGATGCTCATGGAAATAGTGCGCAAGCACGAAAAACCGGCCTTGCTGCACTTCTATCCTGAGGGTATCAATTACTATTGGACGGTCAACATCGAATACCACATATTGGACGATCTGAAGCGGGCCCGGGAGATCGGTACGGTGCAGATCGACATCGGTAATGCCCAGCGCTTCGGCATCACCTACACGGACGAAGCGGGCAAGAAGGTGTTCCCGGTGATACTGCACACCGCGATCATCGGCACCATCGAGCGTTACCTGTATATGCTCTTCGACACCGCGGTCCGGATGGAGAGCCAAGGGAAGCTGGGAACGTTGCCCATCTGGGTGTTGCCGGAGCAGGTGCGCTTCATGAACGTATCGGATAACCATCTAGAAAGGGCCAGGGAGCTGGCCGACAAGGTGCAGAAGACCCAGGTCCGGGTGAGCCTGGACGACCGTTCGGAGACTGTGGGCAAGAAGGTCCGGGAGGCCAAGCAGGACTGGGTGGCCTATGCCATCGTCATCGGCGACAAGGAACTGGGCTCGGACCGGTTGACGGTCTACGACCGAGCGCAGAACAAGAACGTGGAGATGACCCTGGAACAGCTCATCGAGCGCGTACGGTCGGAGATCGGCGATATGCCCTTCCGGCCCATGTACATGCCCCGGGAGCTCAGCCGCCGGGTCGATATCTGAAGGGGATAAAATTGCGTTTGGTGCAGGTCAATGCTTTCCACTATCCATTCATGGGCGGCATCGAGCACCGCCTCCATCATACCTGCCGCCGTTTGGGCAAGGAGCACGAGGTCTTCGTGCTGACCAGTCGGCTCCCGGGGACGGCAGATAGGGAGGAGATGGACGGGTACACCGTCGTCCGCCTGCCTTCGCGTTTTTTCAATATCTACAATCCCCCGTTCGTGCGCATCTCCGGCGTGAGGGAGGCGCTGAAGGAACTGCGACCGGACCTGGTGGACCTGCACTATCGGTGGGCTGGTTCCCTCACCAACGGGGTTCTGGGATTCCCGGGGCCAAAGGTCTACACCTGCCACAACACCCTGGGCGAGGGGATGGGCCTTACCCATTACCTCAGCGAATTGAACGACCGCATGTTCCTGCGTCACCTGCACAAGTTCGACAAGGTGGTGTGCGTATCCGATTACATGACGGAGGATGTGGCCGCCCGCGGTTTCCCCAGGGAAAAATTGATCACCATCTACAACGGGGTCGATCTGCCGCAGGTCGAATGTCAGGACGGGGGGTTCATCCTGTCCCTGGGGCGCATCGTGCGCTTGAAGGGGCTGGACATACTGATCAAGGCCATGGCCCACACCGAAGGGCAGCTGAAGATCTGCGGGGAGGGGCCGGAGCGCAAGAACCTGGAGCGCCTCTCCCATCGCATGGGTCTCACGGATCGCATCGACTTCATGGGACGGGTGAACGAGGAGGAGAAGGTACATATGCTCAGCACTTGCCGCATGTTCGTCATTCCGTCGGTGCACGAGGCATACGGTATGGTGGCCGCGGAGGCCATGTCCTACGGGAAACCGGTCATAGCTTCTGACACGGGCGGGTTACCGGAGGTGGTGGGGGACGCGGGAGTGCTGGTTCCACCGCAGGATGAGAAGGAATTAGCGGTTGCCATCAACTCCCTGAACGGGGACCAGGAACGGAGAAGGGAGCTGGGCGATGCAGCCAGGAAGAGGATGGAAGCCTTCACCTGGGACGAGATCGCCAAGCGCACCGCCGATATCTATACCAGCATTATAAATGGTCGGCGTAGGTGACGGTGATGATGTTCATCGCGTCCACACTTATATCCGCTACACTGAACTCCATGTCCAGTACGTGACCTCCGTACAATAGGTCCTCACTGAGGAAATGGAGATGGAACCCGGCAAGGTTGATATCCCCCAGACCCTCGGGCATGACGAACCCGATTAATGTTCCATTGATATGATAAAGCACCTTGGTCGTCTGATCGGCTATCACATCGGTCAGCGGCGGGTAAGGTTCCTGCTGACCTGGAACGCTGCGTATGGTTATTGATTCGAACTCGGTCTCGATCATGATCGCGTAGACGGTGTAATTGAAGGTCGTCATCTCATAGAATTGCTCCCTGAGTTCCGTATAGCTATCGATGTTAACAGCTCTGTAGGTTCCTTGGATATCGAACTTGGTTAGCATGGCGAACGGAATCATCGTTCCTGCGGGGACCTCGACCGGGGTCAGGTCTGTTCCGGCTCGGTAGGCGATGCCGTCGATTATCATCATCTCGCCGTCGATCCCCTCGACGGTTCCGATACCGAAATCTCCGTGCTCGAGCAACCGTTCGATGGATATCATTCCCTCGTAGCCCCCTGCACTTAACCTGGCGTATGTTGAGACCTGATAGTAACTTTCGTCATTAGCACTCTCGCCGCTCTCACCAGGCGCGGCCCAATAGCCGACCAGGCCGCTGGCGATCATGATGATGGCTATTCCCACCGCCGTAAAGGCCTTACTCGTTACGAGCATGTATCATAAATAATTACTATAGTATATAATTAAGAACGTGGAAGGTTGGATCGAATCTGGGAAATGAAAAGGGAACGAAGGAGTTTGATATTGCCGGACAAGACCATCGGACTATTTGGACCTGTTAATGGCCGCGACCACCGCATCGCCCATCTCGTGCGTCTTCGCATTTCCGCCCAGATCCTTGGTGTATACGCCCTGGTCGAAGGCGCTGCGTACGGCGTCGTGCACCACCTGGCCCAGGTCCTTCCGGCCTAGATTGTCCAGCATCATCTTGACCGCCAGGATGGTGGCCACGGGGTTGATGCGGTCCATTCCCTTGTACTTGGGCGCGGAGCCGTGCACCGGCTCGAACATGGATATGCCGTGTGGGTTGATATTGCCACCCGGCGCCAGCCCCAGACCCCCGGTCACCTCGGCCAGCAGGTCGGTTATTATGTCTCCGAACATGTTAGGCACGGCCACCACCCGGAACTTGTCCGGGTTCTTGACCAATGCCATGGTCATGGCGTCCACGAACATGAAGCCTATCTCCTTGTTGGCATGCTTGCACTTCTCGGTCCACACTTCGCGCCATAGGGAGTATATGTTGCTGCACACGTTAGCCTTGTCCACCAGGGTGATGTAGTTCTCCCCTACCTGGTCCATGTAGCCGATTACGAAGTCGGCGAAGCGCTCGATGTTCTTGCGGGACATCATGCCGATCTCGAAGGCGTAGTCGTCCGCGGCGTCAGCGTTTGCCTCCAGGCGCACCTTCATGTCATATAGCTCTCGCTTCACCCGCATGTCGATCGTCCCCTTTCCATTGGAGATGCGCCCTCCTGCCCCGATGTAATAGTCCTCGGTGTTCTCCCGGAACACGTCGATGTTGAAGTCCACGTCCCGCTTGAGCCGCCCGAAAGGCTTCCACAGCGGAGCGGGGCGGTGATTGATGTACTGATCGAAGCTGAAGCGCAGGGCCAGCAATACACCCTTCTCCAACACGCCTGGCTTGACCCGGTCATCGCCTACGGCCCCTAAGAGGATAGTGTCGAACTTCCTCAGCTGCTCCAGGTCGTCGTCCCTCAGCAGGTCGCCGGTACGCAGATATCGCTCGGCACTTATATCGAACTCTTGGAGATCGAAATCGACCGAGTAGTTTTCAGACAGGGCGTTCAGAACCTTTATTCCCTCGGCCATGACCTCTGGGCCGATACCATCACCGGGCAAAACCGCTATTTTGTACATCTTTTTTCCTCCTTGATCTTGGCCATCAGGCCACCTTTGTCTATGAGCTCTTGGACGAACTGCGGGAAGGGGGCGAAGTTCCACTCCCTGCCCTTGGTCTCGTTGACTATGAGGCCCTTACCGAAGTCCACGGAGAGCATGTCCCCGTCCTCGGCCTCCACATGGCACTCTACTGGCAGCAACCCAGTGTTAATACAGTTACGGTAGAATATCCTTGCGTAGCTACCCGCGACGACGCACGAGATCCCCATCTGCAGCAACGCCCGCGGAGCGTGCTCCCGACTGGAGCCACAGCCGAAATTCCTGCCGGCCACTATGACGTCGCCCTTCCTCACCTGCTTGGACATATCTGGCCGCACCTTCTCGAAGGCGAAGGTGCCTAATTTATCGTTGTTGTCGCTGGTTAGCCGCTCCGCAGGAATGATCTGGTCCGTGTCCACGTGGTCCCCGAAGGCCCACACTCGGCCCTTCACGTTCTTCATCGCTCTTCCTCCAGGTCCCGCGGGTCAGTTATCTTTCCCGTGACGGCAGAGGCGGCCACCACCGCCGGGCCGGCCAGATAGACCTCCGAATCGCGATGCCCCATTCGTCCGATGAAATTTCGGTTGGTGCTGCTGATACATCTCTCCCCCTGAGCCAGTATGCCCATGTGTCCCCCGAGGCACGCGCCGCAGGTCGGTCCGGAGATGAAGGCCCCGGCACGGGAGAGCTCGGCCAGCAGGCCTTCGGCCATGGCCTGCTCAAACACCTTGACGGAGGCGGGAACAACTATCATGCGCACGTCCGGATGGACCTTCCTTCCGCGCATGACCTCGGCCGCCTGGCGCAGATCCTCGATCCTACCGTTTGTGCAGGAGCCCAGATAGGCCTGGTCGATCTCCACGTCCACCTCTCTGGCCTTGCTTCCGTTCGAGGGTAGGTGCGGCAGGGCCACCATGCTGTCCAGCTCCGAAAGGTCGTACTCCAGCGTCTTTACGTAAATGGCATCGTCGTCGGCGTAGGTGGCCTTGAACCCCTCCTTGCGCACGATCTTCATATAGGCCATCGTGGCCGCGTCGCAGGGGAATAGCCCGGCCTTCCCGCCGGCCTCTATGGCCATGTTGGCAACGGACAAACGATCGGAGACGGTAAGAGTCGCAACACCGGTCCCTCCGAACTCCAGGGCCTTGTAGGTCGCCCCGTCCACCCCGATATCGCTGATGATCTTCAACACCAGGTCTTTCCCGCCCACGTACTTGCGCGGACGTCCCTTGAGCTGAACACGGATGGATTCGGGGACCTTGAACCAGAGGCGCCCGGTGGCGAAAACCGCCGCCGCCTCGGAGCTTCCGACCCCGGTGGAGAAGGCGTTCACCCCTCCGTAGGTACAGGTGTGCGAATCGGCGCCCACGATCAATGCGCCGGGATAGGCGAACCCGTGGTCCAGCATGACCTGGTGGCATACGCCTCC
>CAZXTA010000006.1:0-19313 GCA_964642865.1 uncultured Methanomassiliicoccus sp.
ACCATTCGGGCGATCCACCGTCGATCGTCAGGACTTTGGACATCGTAATTATCGCAATAGGCGAGATTTAACAAACGCCACAGAAAGCAATTCCTTCGAAATACATCCAATGGCTTGAACCAGCGTTCAAGGACGGGCTCGATGTCCTCGCTACGGACCCCCTCGAAACAACCCACAGAGTAATCGTTGTCGGGTATTTCCGAATCCACTTCACCAGTATTACGGTTCAACCTGTATCTTTCAGGCAGTTCTCTAAAGACCATGTTCGCCTCATCTCTCGCATCTGGCCATAGTTGATTACCATTCCTCCCCACACACTCGCCGATGCTCCAGAATTCTCCATCGTCATTGAGGCTTTTATGACAGAACTTAATGAGTCTCTCAAGCTCGACCACATGATGTAACGCAGAAACACAAATGATGATGTCCCATTTCTCCCCCGTGCAGGCCAGTTCATTGACATCCGCTTTGATCAGGTCGAGCCGCAACGTCGGTGCGAACTGCTTCGATGCCATACAAAGCAGGTCTGAATTGATGTCAAGAAGTGACCACTCCACATTAGGACCAACATGTGATGCAAGATCAGCTTCTATCCTGGCCGCTCCACTGCACAATGACAGAACTTTGATCGGGACCCCCCCATCAGCTTTTAATTTCAAGCGTACTATAAAATCTGGGGCCGACTGAGGAATATTTGCAGAGAGTAAACGCGACCCATAAGCGTAAGGGGACTCGTGAGGAACCGGTTCAAGGTCATTTATTGGTTTCACCTGATACGTCGAATCGATATCTGCACGATGAGGCAATGTTCTCACTGGTCGGGATTGACCTTCCGCGATCTCTGCTCGTTCATCCTGCATCTGTGAATACATGCTGTGGCGATAGATCCGACTAAAATGATCGATCTCCTTGCGAGACCTCAGCTCATAAAAGGAACGTGCCTTCATCAAAGATAGTCGATCTTCTCTTGCGATGCACAGATCGGCGATCGCAAGCCAGTCATCACTCGGATCGTTTTTGGCTCCTGGGAGGCATCTAATTATGAAATGCCCCCGGCGTCCGATCAGAAATGAGATATCGAGATTTGCCTCCCTCCAGTATGGTGGCTGCTGACCGCCTGTGAGGGGGAATACTGCGATCACCTCCGCATTTCGATCTTTCTGCTCAGAAAATAAGATCTCAAAGACCAACCCATCGGCACTGATCTCTGGCATCCCTGCACCGTAACGGACATACAATTTCGTGTCTTTCTCAATCTTTATGATTTCGGCGATCGTCAATTGTTCGCCAGCCACAAGGATCAGCGAGGAACGTTTATCAATACAATGGGTTATTTGCATCCACCTTGAAACGGTTGTGCCATCTGGAGTACCCGATATTTCGAATGATGATCTTACATCGAGATAAAAATCGTCTGAGAGGCCGTTCGCACCTTTGGCGCTGTCATCCGTCGACCTCCCGTCCATATCATAGTCGGGAGAATTCAAACGGTCCAGCGCTTTGATTAGGACCCGTTGTAGAAAAGTCCTCAATTTCGTGAGCTCCATCTCCCCTACGAACAAAGAGTCCATTTCTCCTATTTATCGTTATAAGATGAAAAAAACATGCGGATCCAACACCATCTTCTTGGACCATGAAGGAAGAACGAGATCAACCTCACTTGGTCCGTTTGACATCCATCTCCATGCCCATGTCGAAGACGCCGACCACGAACTTGGATGCGACCACCTGGAACGAGAAAATGTCATAGAGGCGGTGATGAACGACGAACTCACCCTTCTCGTCAAAGCGTGTACATCCCAGGGAGACAAAATATTGGCCCCCCTGCAGCAACATCGTCTGACGGAAGGATACCACATACTCCTCCCCTTTTCGCAGGAGGGGCATGTCCAGCATCTCGTACTTAGAGTTCGTCCCCGTCAGCTCGTTCCCTTTGATGTCCTTTATGGTCAACGCGAAGATTGGGAACTGCACATCCTCCTCTATGCGGACGCGCATCTTGAACGTGCAATCGCTCTGCTTGATGACGGACTGGGTCAGTGCACCCCCCTCTTCAAAGAGACCGAAATCGATGATGGACATCTTACCGTCCCCATAATCGAGCTTGTTCGGGTTAAGGACCAGACCATCCTTCCAAGAATGATCTTGGGGCGGGATCGAATGTCCGTTCATCCCGACGCCCGCATCCGATCGGTCATGCAGGTTCACCGCGACCTTCTTGTACAGATCGACCATGTCCTTAGGGCTGCCCTCGGCCAATTTCACACCCTCGTGCAACACCATGGCCCGGTCGCAGTACCTCAGCACGCTGTTCATGTCGTGCGTGACGAACAGGATGGTCTTCCCCGCCTGCTTGAACTCCTCGAACTTGCGGTAGCACTTGGACTGGAAATAGATGTCGCCAACGCTCAACGCTTCGTCCACGATGAGCACGTCCGGGTCGACGTTTATAGCCAGTGCGAACGCCAGGCGCACGAACATGCCACTGGAGTAGGTCTTCACCGGCTGCTCGATGAACTCGCCGATGTCCGCGAACTTCACAATGGTCGGGACCCGCTCCTCGATCTCCTGTCGGCTGAATCCCAGCATGGTGCCGTTCAGATAGATGTTGTCGAGGCCGGTCATCTCAGGGTTGAAGCCCGCGCCTAGCTCCAGCAGCGCGGACACCTTACCTTCCACGATGACATCGCCGGAGGTCTGGGCCGTGACACCGGTGAGTATCTTCAGCAGGGTGGACTTGCCGGAACCGTTACGCCCCAGGATGCCCACGGTCTCCCCCCTGTGGACCGTCAAGGAGACGTTGCTCAACGCATGGAAGTCGACGTGATATTTGCGCCGCCTCAGGCTCAGCGCCTCGCGGGCCCGGTCGGAGGGCCGATGGTAGAGCCTGTAGGTCTTGCCCACATCCTTGGCCACGATCACATCTTCGCTCAGATCATCACCTCACAGCACGTCCGCCAGGTGCGGCCTCAGCCGCTGGAAGACGATGCTTCCGGCGATCACGATCACGATGGTCATGACCCAGAATATGGCGGTGGAAAGGGGGTCGAAGCTCAGCCCGCCCAGGATGGCGTCACGGTAGCCGTCCACTACGTAGGCCATGGGATTCAAGGTTATGAACCAATGGAACTCCGTCGGTATGGAACTCTGGCTCCACAGGATGGGGGTGAGGTAGATGCCGAACTGTAGGATGATGGTAAGCAGCTGGCGCATGTCCTTGAAGAACACCACGATGGAGGAGGTGAGAAGGCCGAGCCCCCAGACCAGCACGAATGTGCATGTCAGGTAATAGAGCACGGCCAGGGAGGAAAGTCGCCCGCCCTCCCCGTATATTATAAGGAACACGACCAGAATGATATGGAATATGACGCTGGTCAGGAATGAGGAGATGACCTTCACCGTGGGCAGGATCTCCACCTTGAAGACCATCTTCTTGACCAGGAAGGAGTACTGGGTGAAGGCGTTGGTGGCGTTGGACCAGGCGTCGGAGAAGAAGAACCATGGAATGAGCCCAATGATGAACCATAGCACAAATGGAACGCCCTCTATGGTGGTGATGCCCAGGGCGAACTCGAAGACGAACCAGAAAAGGAAAATAAGGCTGAGGGGCTGCAGGACCTCCCACAGCAGACCATAGTAGGAGCCGACGTAGCGGGTACGAAAGTCGGACCTGGCCAGGGAACGGATGAGCCTGAACTGGAGGAACTGCTCTTTGAATATGTCAAAGATACTCATCTGGACGCTCACCTGTTGACCCTGGACATGACATTATCCCCTTTTATGGGTTTCACCCCTTCATCGCCAACGTCTCTTCAATATCAAAACGGAAATGGCGAGCGAGACCAGCACGACGACCACTATCCCCAGGTAGTACATCGGCGTTGTCTCGTATTCGAATATGTCGGGACCTGGGGGATTCGTGGTCGGTTCGGATGGTGGTGCATAGATCACCGAGGTACTGCCACCGCCATCGTACACCACATCGTACTTACCGTTCAACTGGTCCAGAATATCGTTCAAGGGCGTGTATGTCTGTTTTGCCCCCTGGGTATTTATAGAATAAATCCAATGATATTCCATGTTCCACGTGGATAGGTAGACAAGGCTGTCGGTGTTCACCTGTGTCCACTGGTATCGTAACTTGTCACTGGGCACCGATTCTCCTATAAAAATTGTGAAGCGATGTATGTCCCCGTTTATGATCCGGTCCCCGCGATGCTCGTCCAACCCTACCCATTTAGCTCCCTGGACATCGGTGTCCGAGTAAATGGCCCAGCTGGTCGTTTTATTCAGAGTGAATGAGTTACTGTATTCGTCGGCCGCAGAGTAGATCGGGCCGCTATTGAAAAGCATGAACAATATGACGAACACAGTGCAAACAGCCAGTAGCTTTCTTGAAGCGTTACCAATTCTTATCCTTTTAGGGAAAAGGTCGCCAAAAGCCCTGACGATGGCCACGAATCCCAGGAACAGGAATCCACCGATGAAGATGAAGATCAGGTGGAAGAAGCGCGCGAAATATAGCATACTGGAGAGCCTCGGGACCACATAGCACGCCACTAACAGCAGTGCGGCCAGGATCCCCATGTTGATGAAATCCCTGTTCACCTTGCTGTAGAGCGTCCGGCGGTTCATGACGACGTGAACGAGTCCGACCACCGCCAATATCTGGGCGGTGAGCACAAGGTATTTTTCCATGTTATGCAGGGGCGTACCGTAATCGATGAGCAGGAATTCCAGGGCGTCGAACTGGAAGAGGGATAGGGAAGCCGTCTCTGTATCTATAGGAATATAGGCGCTGCTGTTCTTGATGAAGCCAAGCATGATCCCCGATCCAGTGGTGGAATACCACACGAAAAAGATGATCAGGTAGAACAGAAGAAGATAGATGCCGGCGATATCCGTCCTTCTCGATCCTTCCCACCAGGACCTAAGAGATCTGAAGGTGCTCTTTATGAAACCCTCGCCCGGGTGCCGGTTCTTGAAGAGTGCGCAGAGAAAGCTCAGGAAGAACAGTCCGCCGACGAAGCCTATGGTTATGTAGGCCATCCCGTAGTGGGAAACGATCACACCCAGGACACAGATGGCCGCCATGAAACGCCGGCTCCGCCTGGAGAGAACCGATTCCGTCAGGACCAGCAGAAGAACGACCATGAAGATCTCTGCGATCTCCTGCTTGGCCATCTGTGATAGGAGGCCGTAGAAGGCCTGGTATCCGATCAGCAGGGAGGCGCCCATGAGCCCCGCGCCCGTCCCCAGCTGGGACTGAACTGCCTTGTAGACCGCCAGGGCGATGAAGGAGAATATGAAGGGGTAGACGATCTTGAGAAGGTCTATCAGACCGATGCCCGTCAGGTGATCGAGCATGGGGGCCAAGGTCACCACGCTCAGGGCGGTGTTGGCCCCCGCCCCCTGCAGGCCGCCGTACTCGAATATGTTCCACCAGCCGTTGGATATGGTTATCCTTGCAGCGGCATATTCCGAAAAAATATCGTAGCCCATCAGGAAATTGGTCATGAGCACGCGCTGCAAAAGGAAGGACACGGACAGGCTCAGCACCAGCAGATCGTAGTTCTTGATGCGCCGGCTCATGGCCGCCAGCGGGATGAAACAGAGACCGGTCACCACCAGTTGGAGGAGGGTTCGATCTCCACTGAAATCGGTCACGCTGGTCGCCATGATCACGGCGAACGGGGGAAGAAGTGCCAGGGCCACTCCTAAGAACACCCGGTGGTCCAGGAGCGATGACGATTCGGGTGCTTGATAATCACTATCCCGCTTCATCACGACGATCGTCATCAGCGCCAAGGAGGCGATGAAAGCGAGGTTGATGGGAAACAGGGTCAGGGGATCGTCCATCACCCCGCCGTAGTGCAGCAGGTTGAGGAAGAAGCCAATGGACATCAATATGATGAGCGACAGGGCCAGGGAGTACATGGCCGACCTGGCCATGCCGGTCCCGTGCAATCTGAAGGCCCTCATCATCCCCGCTCCGGGAACGAAGAGGAGGAAGGGCACCAGCAGATATCCCAGGTCGCTGTATGAATTGGAGGGGTCCAATGACCGCACCAGTACGAACAGGGAAAGGACCAGCATCAGGAAGATGTTCAGCAGCACGAAGCGGCGCAGGGGCCAATCGTTAATGAACAACCATCGATCGGCCTCTTTCGCTTCTTCGATCATACGTCTGACCTACCCATGCATCATTATTTCACGCGCTATCGGACTCTTGTTATTTAGGTATGATGGTTCATATTGTTGGTCGCATTCACCATCTGGATGCATGACGATAGGGAAGATGAGGCAACAACAAATAAATATTCAGTCCATTTACCCAAAGGTGTATGGGCACAAGGCAGGATGGGCAGTCTCCTTCTCGGATCAACGTCGTCCAATGGTTCAGGGCAATGAATCGGAAGGAGAGGCTGTCCGTCATCATCTCCGTCGGCATCATACTGACGATGATCATAACCTCCATAGCGGTCCTGAAAGGCGTGGACAAGGAGAAGTACACGGAGTTCTACGTTCTCAACGCCGAGGGGAAGGCTTACGACTACCCCGGGCAGGTGACGGCGGGCAATGAGACGTCGATAATATTGGGGGTGGCCAATCACGAAGGGAGGACGATCAAGTACACGATCGAGGCTTGGCTGGTAAATTACACGCTCATCAATATGACGCTCAACGTCACCCAGATGTACTATGTCGATAGCTTCGAGATAGAACTCGAGAACGTTGATTATGAGCTCGATGGGCCGTGGGTACCTCAATACGAAAGACCAACGGTACTGAACCTCACCGTTCCGGGCAACTACACGCTGTTCCTCATGATGTTCATGGACGACGTCCTTCCGGATCCCGATCTGATGCCCTTTTACCAAGAATACGATTATTCCAAGACCAATGCCACCCGAAGGATGCTCATGTGTGTCAACCACGAAATAGCAATTCTTCAACTGGGCATCGAAGTGATTGGAACAATGGTGCCCATGGAAAATCAGGCAATCGTTATTAATGAATAAGTGATGAGGAACGGTATAATGTCCGATACCAAGGATATCGTGGTTCTCATCCCCGCCTTCCGGGAGGAGCTGACCATCGCCACCGTGGTCATGCTAGCCAAGAAGCACGCTGCCAAGGTCATCGTCATCGACGATGGCTCGCCCGACCGGACCAGGGAGCTGGCCACGACAGCAGGGGCGGAGGTCATCAGCCACGAGGTCAACAAGGGGAAGGCGGCCGCCCTGATGACCGGGTTTAAAAAGGCCAGGGAGCTATCTCCCAAGTGCACCATAATCCTGGACGGCGACGGACAGATGGACCCTGAGCTGATCCCTCTTGTGGCGGCCCCCGTGCTCAACGGCGAGGCCGACCTGGTCATAGGTTCCAGGTACATCACGAACAGCTCCACTGGCACCCCCCAACACCGTCGGGCGGGACAGAAAGTCCTGAACACGGCCACCATCTTTGGTTCCACGGTCAACGTCACCGATTCTCAGTCAGGTTACCGAGCCCTCTCCCTGAAGGCCTTGAACAACACCAACTTCGACTCCGAACACTATAACATCGAATCGGACATGATAGCATACTTCGCGGACATCGGTTTGAGGATCGTCGAGGTACCAGTAACGGTCAGGTACGATGTCCCGGACGGGCACAAGCAGAAACCCATGAAGCATGGTTTCTCCGTGCTCGGGGGGGTGGTCGCCTATATCGGTTATCGCCGACCTCTCGTTCTGTTCGGCTTCCCGGGGATCGTGTTCCTGATAGTGGGTTTCATAATTTGCCTGGCAACCTTCATGGAGATCCGGGTTCTTTTCGATTGGACCTTGATCACCCAAGGAATAGTCGGGATCGTGGTCCTGAGCCTGGGAGTGTTCTTGACCTTCGCCGCGCTAATGCTGAACTCCTTAGGTGTGCTGATGCGCAATGTGGAAAGGTCCATCCGGGAAGGGCGCTGATCATTCCGTGATAGCTCTCCAGAATCGCTCCGTGACCATCCTCTTGTCGAAGAAGGTCTCGGCGCACTTCCGTCCGTTACTGCCCATCTCTCTCAATTCCCCCTCGTGGTCGGAGAAGTTGCGCAGATAGTCCACTAGGCCTTGGAGGTCGCCGTGCAGGAATATCCTGCCGCACTTGTTCTCCTCAAAGAACCTCTTGGTCCCAGGGCTGGCCATGCCTATCACCGGCAGCCCGCAGGCCATGTACTCCATCGTCTTGATGGGTATGGCATAATCGAAGGAATCGTGGGGGTTGATGAGGACGAGGCCGGCCTGAGCCTGATAAAGGTTCTCCGCCACCTCTTCCCTCTTTAACAGGCCCAGCAGGTGAACGTTTTCTATCCCCCTGCTCTCTAGGAAGGCGTGGACCTCCGCCCGGCGCTCCCCATCGCCGATAACGGTCAGGTCCACATCCTCCATGCTCGAGACCGCGTCAATGATGTTAAGCAGTTGGTCCACATCGTGTGAGAAACCGAAATTGGAGACGTAGATGACCGAGCGGTCCTTTTTGATATCCATCGGTTTATATTTAGATACGTCCACGCCATTGGGGTGATGGACCATCTTCGACCGAGCACCATACTTATCCAGTAGGACGGTCCTGATCTTCTCATTGACATAGCCGAACACGTCCACGGACCGGTAGGCCTTCTTTTTGTAATTGGTAAGGGTAGTGTAGACGAAGCTGCGCTCGCCGACGAAACCCAGGTCGGAGGCCGCCTCCTGCCACAGGTCCCGAACGTCCAATGCCCAGCGGCAGCCTACGATCCTCTTCACAACGTGGCCCACCAGCACGTTGGAGTCCGGGGGGATGGAGGATATGAGCACATCATCCTTCTTGACCAGGAACAGCGACAATAGCAGGGCATTGAGGGAATAGACGAAATGGTACATCATGCGGCTGATGGTGGCTGGGTTACTGTTCGGTTGATAGGTCCAGATGCGATAGACGGTTACGCCATACTCCTCCGTACGTTTGTACGGTCGGAAACACCGCTTGAAGTGCCCGAAAGGATACGAAGGGTGACTGGCTATCACCACCACTTCGCTGCCGAATTGGGTCATGAGCTTGGCCATCTCCACGTTCCTGGTCGCCCCCCCGATGATGTCCGGCGGATAGTTCTGGGTGACGACGACGATCCTTTTCGGCACAGATTGGTTGATTATTATGAGGATATTTGAATTTGATTGCAGACTCGATATTCAAAAGCGCGAGAGGTACCTGATTGGCGGATCAGGGATCTAGCCTGACATACTTATTTATCAGCGGTCTGTGAATCTGTCCCCACTCGCATCACCTATTGCCAGATGCCACGGTTGGGCGAAGCCGGGTAGGAAGTGGGGGGTTTGAAAAAAAGGATCCTGTTCATCGGTTTCAAGGGCTCGTCATTCTGCATCAATGACGAAAGAATTCTGGCCAAGGAATATGATGTGGTCCCAATGTATATCCCAGCCATCGGAAGAAGGATACTTCTCCGTCTCCCCTATGCGGTATTCAAAAAGATGCTGGACTGCGATCTGGTGTACGTGTGGTTCGGCAGCGTACACGCGGCCATCGCCGTATTCATCGCCAAGCTACTGAACAGGCCCTCGATCGTCATGGCCGGGGGGTACGACGTTGCTAACGATCCGTCCATCGATTATGGGTTGTTGAACAGCAGGATCCTTCGGTTCGCCCCCATCTTTGCCTTCAACAAGTGCGACAAGGTGATGGCCGTCTCCGATTTCACGAGGACGGAAGCGCTCAGGATAATACGCGATGGGGGCAAGATAGAGGTCGTGGCCAACGGCATCAACACTACCAGTTTCAGGATCATGGGCGGGGTGGAAAGGACTACCGTCACCACCGTTGGGGATGTGAATCAGCGTACCTTCATCGTGAAAGGGTTCAACAATTTCCTCGAGGTGGTCAGACGAT
Organism: uncultured Methanomassiliicoccus sp.; assembly: GCA_964642865.1. Lineage (GTDB taxonomy): Archaea > Thermoplasmatota > Thermoplasmata > Methanomassiliicoccales > UBA472 > UBA472. The sequence continues at coordinate 9,919 of CAZXTA010000006.1, forward strand.
CGCCCCAGCAGAAGTTCGTGCTGGTTGGGAGGATAGGTCCAGGGGTCGACGTGAAGCCCATGGATAACCTCGAACTGATGGGTTACAAGACCGGGGACGATCTTATAAGAATACTCAATGGCTCGAAGTACTATCTCCAGCTGTCATACCGGGAGAGCTTCGGCGTGGCGGTAATAGAGGCCATGGCCTGCGGCTGCATCCCCATCGTCACCGACAGGGGGGGACTGCCCGAGGCAGTGGGCAACGTTGGCATGGTCGTTGAGTTCGGCCGCTGGGACTCGGTGATTGAGGCGATAAGCGAGGAATATGACCCGGCCAAGGGCATTAAGGCCCGGGAAAGGGTCGTGGAGCTCTTTGATAACAACGTAAGGGAGGGGGCGGTGCTCGGCATCGTAAGTACATTGTTGGCCGAGGCCCCGTCCGGCAAGGCAAAGGATGATTAAACTCGTTATTTGTAGAAGCCCCTCACCGCCTCGCACACGCGGTCCACTTGCCCCTCGGTCATCGAAGGGAAGATGGGAAGGGACAGTATCCTCTGGGAAAGCCTCTCGCTGACCGGCATGTCGTCCTTGTTCTGATCGATAATGCCCGCGTAAGCGGGTTGCAGGTGTATCGGAATGGGATAGTGCACCGCGGTGGCGATGCCCATATCCGCCAAATGCTTGGCCAGCTCGTCACGGCGTTCCGCGCGCACGGCGAAAAGATGGTAGACCGGCACCTTCACGGCATCGGCCTTCGGAGGCAGTTCGACCCCGGCCTGGCCCCTCAACCCGGAATAATACCGCTGGGCGATGGACCTGCGGCGCTCGTTCCATCCGTCCAGACGCTTGAGCTGCACCAGACCGATGGCGGCGTTGACCGTGTTCAACCTGGAGGTGAAGCCCACGACGTCGTGGGAGTAACGCGACGTTCGTCCGCAGTCGCGCAGCTTCGCCACCATTTTTGCCATGTCGTCATCATCCGTGGTGACCATGCCGCCGTCCCCGCCCACGGTCATGTTCTTCGTAGGGTAGAAGGAGAAACAGCCGATGTCCCCCAGCGCCCCGACCTTCCTGCCCTTGTAAAGGGCTCCATGGGCCTGGCAGGCGTCCTCGATCACCTTCAATCCCTTCTCCTCCGCCAGGTCGCCGATCTGGTCCATGTCGCAGGGATGCCCGAAAAGGTGCACCGGCATGATCGCCCGGGCGTTCTCGCGTACGGACGCGGCGATCTTGGTCGCGTCCAAATTGTAATCGTCAGCCCGCACGTCACAGAACCTCGGATGTCCGTGGGCGTGTACCACGGAGTTGGCGGTGGCGATGAAGGAGAAGGAAGTGGTGAGGACCTCCTTGCCCCGGCAGTCGACGGCAATGAGCGCCAGTATGAGGGCCTCCGTGCCCGAGGATATGGAGACCGCGCGCTTCACACCGATGTATCTGGCGAAGGCCTCCTCGAACTTGAAGACGCTCTCCCCCATGACCAGGCGCTCGTTCTGCAGTGCCGAGGCGGCGGCCTCGATCATCTCCTGATCCATTTCCGGTCTGGCCTGCGGGATTTCATCCATGATATCAATTCCCATTCTCCACGAGTAAGAAGGAATATGACCTGGCATCCCCGGTGGATTATTAGATTGTTTTGCTTCGGTGTATGCAAATTAATATTTCACAGTGGACCGTTCAGTCTACTCATGCGCGTGGGAGTGATCGGGGTCGGCTCCATGGGCAAGAACCATGTCCGCGTCTATTCGGAGATCGCCGAGCTGGTGGGCGTCACCGACGTCATGCAGGATTCGTCCAGGTCGGTGGCTGATAGGTTCGGAGCGAGGTCCTTCGGATCTCCAATGGAACTGCTCAAGGAGGTCGACGCGGTGAGCATATGCACTCCGACCAGCGAACACTTCAAGATGGCCAGCATGGCCATCGACCAGGGGGTGTCCGTTTTGGTCGAGAAACCGTTCACCGGCCTGAGCGCCACGGCCATGCAGCTGGTGGAGTCGGCCGACCGGGCCAAGGTCATCCTGGCCTCCGGCTTCATCGAGAGGTGCAATCCCATCGTGGGGAGCCTCAAGAACCTGGTGGAGGCGAAGCGCTTCGGCGACGTCATCTCCATCGCCTCCCGCCGCGTCTCCTCCTTCCCCTCGCGCATCAGGGACGTGGGGGTGGTGATGGACCTGGGCATACACGACGTGGACGTGCTGCGTTACGTAAAAGGTTCCAGGGTGCGCTCGGTGTACGCTCTGGGGGGATCGTACAACAGGAAGGAATGCGAGGACTTCGCCAATCTCCTCCTCGATTTCGAGGACGGGGGCGTCGGCTTCATAGAGGTGAACTGGCTGACGCCCATGAAAGTGCGCAAGTTATCGTTGACGTGCAGCGAGGCGTTCGTCCAGGCGGATTATATCGACCAATCGATGGAGATATCCTCCAGCTCCATCAGGGACCTGGACCCGGGCAACCTCTTCAACATCTCCCTGGACCTGGACGTGCACCGCATGTCGGTGAAGAAAGAAGAACCGTTGAAGGTGGAGCTGGAGAGGTTCCTGGGGGCCGCCAAGGCCGGAAAGGAGGCGCCGATCAGCGGCCGGGACGCGGTCGTGAACCTGAGGATATGCGAGGCCGCCCTGAGGTCCCTTAAAAGCCATGGCAAGGAGCCCGTCGTCTGAACGGTCGTATCCTAACCCTTCCCCACGCCCTTGTAAGTGAAGCCCATTCGGCGGCACATGCCCGCGTCGAAGATGTTGCGGCCGTCGACGATGATCGGGGTCCTCATCAGCTCCTTCACCCTCGCCAGGTCCAGGTCCTTGTAGCAGGAATGGTCGGTGACGAACACCGCGCAATCCGCACCCTTCAGAGCGACCTCCGCGTCCCTGACCATCTCCACCCGGTACGGCCTTTGCACGAAGGGGTCGTGCACGATCAGGTCATGCTCCTCCACCAATCCGTTGATCACCACCAGGCTGGGCGAGTTACGGGTATCGTCCGAATCCCGCAGGAAGCTCAATCCCATGATGGCGATCCTGGCCCGGTCGCTGACACCCCTCTCCCGCAGGCCCTTCCAGATGAGCCCTATCATGTGCAAGGGCATGTAATCGTTGACCCTGCGGGCCGCGGGGATGACCTCCTTCTTGGAATGCTTGGCCGAACTGAGCAGCAGCCAGGGGTCCTTCGGCAAGCAATAACCGCCCACGCCCGAACCGGGAACGTGCATGTCCCGGAAGGGGCAGGTGTTGACCAGCTTGCGAACCTCGAAGGCGTCCGCCCCCAGCTCCTCGCAGACCATCGCCACCTCGTTGGCGAAGGCGATCTGCACGTCACGGTAGGCGTTCTCCGCGGTCTTGGCGATCTCGGCGTTGATCAGGGACGTGGGGTGAACGGTACCCTGCACGATGGACCTGTAATATTCGATGCCTTCCGAAGATGAACGTTCGTCACAGGCTCCTAGGACACGATCGTACTCCTTTATGTTCCTGAGCAACCGCCCGGGCATGACCCGCTCCGGACAATGCACCAGGAGGTAGTCCTTCCCAGGCTCGAACCCCCGCTCCTCCCGGACCAAAGGTATGACGACCGCCTCCATGGTCCCCGGGGGGATGGTCGATTCGATGGAAAGGAGTACGCCGGGTTTCATGTTCCTGGCGATGGTGCTCACCGCGCTGCGGAGATACCTCAGGTCCGGGTTATTGTTCACGTCCACGGGCGAATCGACGCAGACGAAGATGGCGTCGGCGTTCTTGAGGGAGGAAGGGTCGAGCGAAGCCTCCAGCAGCCCTCTCCCCCTCACCTCGCCGAGCAGCTCGCTCAGACCGGGCTCCTGGCCCTCGATGGGGTTGATGCCACGGTTTATCTTGTCGATCTTTCCCGCGTCGATGTCATGCCCTAGCGTTTTGAACCCCGCGGAAGCGAACGAGCAGGCCAATGGCAATCCGACGTAGCCCAGGCCGACCACGGCAACGTTTTTCCCAAGCATCAGAGGTGAATCACTGGACTTGATTAAAAGACCTTTGACCGGGAAGGAAACAAAAAGATCAAACCCTCTCGACCACTCTTGCCGGATTACCGACGACGGTAGTTCTAGGCGCAACGTCCTTGGTCACCACCGCGCCGGCGCCTACCGTAGCACCTTCGCCTATGGTCGCACCACAGACGATGATGGCCCCGGCGCCGATTGACGCCCCTTTCTTGACAACCGTGGGGATTATCTCCCAATCGCCCACGGCGCGGGGATGCAGGTCGTTGGTGAAGGTTGCCCGCGGACCGACGAACACCTCGTCCTCGATGGTGACCCCGGAGGGAATGAAAGCGAAGGCCTCGATCTTGCAGCGGTCGCCGATGACCACGCCCCGCTGTATCTCCACGAAGGCGGCGATACGGCATTCATTGCCTATCTTGCAGCCATAGAGGTTGACGTAATCCCGAACGATGGTGTCCTCGCCGATCTTACAATCGACGATGGAGTAGTACTTGGCCATCAGCTTCATGTTACGGTCACCTAAAATGGCCTCGATGATTAAATAATCATCACCCTGGAGCCCGATCATCGAACATAGGCATTGTTCCAATGGGGACACGGACTACTGGAAGTAACTTTCGACAATCTCTACGATCCTTTCGGATACCTTCCAGTCCCCATAGCTGGTCCTCCTCTCAGCCGATGGTCTCTCCCGGGCAAGGGCTTCGAGTATGGCGGTGCGGTGCGCCCCCACCAGCACGTTCCACCCGTCCTCCAACGTCTCCACCCATTCCGTCTCGTCCCGCACGGTCACGCAGGGCACGCCGAAGAAGTACGCCTCCTTCTGCACCCCGCCGGAATCGGTCATGATCTTACGGGCGTTCTTCTCCAACGCGGTGAAGGCCATGAAGTTCTTCGGCTCGGTCAGGATGACGTTCTCCGCATCCTCCAGCTCCTTCAGCATGTTCCAATAGGACAGGTTCTTGCGGGTGCGGGGATGCAATGGAATGACGAATCTCTCCTCAGAGGACATTATCGCCCCGACGATCTCTTTCATGTTGTCCTGGGAATCGGCGTTCTCCTGGCGGTGGATGGTGCACAGGATGTAACGTCCGTTCTTCACCCCGAGCTCCCCCAGGACGTTATCCCTTATCCGGTCCTGGATGTCCAGCAGGACCTCGGTCATGGTGTCCCCCACCTCGTGAACGTTCTTGGTGATCCCCTCCTTTCTCAGGTTCTCCACCGAAACCGGGCTGGGGCAGAAGAGCAGGGAGGAGATATGGTCCGTGAGCACCCGGTTGATCTCCTCCGGCATTCCCCGACGACACGAGCGCAATCCGGCCTCGACGTGGGCCAAAGGAATGTTCAACTTGACAGCCGCGAGGGCCCCGGCCAAAGTGGAGTTGGTGTCCCCGTAGACCAGCACCAGGTCCGGCCGGTCCTTCATCAGCACCTCCTCTATGGACACGAGCATCTTGCCGGTCTGGGCCCCGTGGCTGCCGGAGCCGACGCCCAGGTAATAGGTGGGGCTGGGGATGTCCAGCTCCTCGAAGAACACCTGGGACATCTGGTAATCGTAATGCTGCCCGGTGTGCAGAATGGTATGATCGTGCCTGGCGCACAGCGCCCTGTGCACCGGTGACACCTTGACGAACTGGGGCCGGGCACCAACGATGGATAGTATGTTCATTTCGGACCGGAATGTAATTCATCATTAATCATTGGTTGCACACGAGGTCGTGAGGATCAGCCTTACTCGCATCCCCGAGTGACGCAGAGCGATGCTGGACCGATCCCACACGTCATCGCCGTTGGTCCATCGAGCCGAATACCCGTTCATAGCACTCCGCGTACCGGCCGACTACCTTCTCCCAGGAGTATTCGAGGCCGGTGTCGTAGCAATCCATCATCATCCTCTTCATCCGTTCCAGGTCGCCGATGAGCCTCAACAGACTGTCCCGGATATCCTCGAACGTAGTATCCTTGCCGAAGGTCAGCGAACATCTCTCGATAGCGTCGCGGTCATCCAGGGTAGCTCTGATCACCGGAATGGTGCCGGACAGCAGGTACTCGTAGACCTTGTTGGGGGAGACCGGGCGCTCCTCGGACCACATGGGACTTTCCGGCCGCAGCAGGAAGAAGCCCAGGTGGGAGCGCTGGGTGCGCCGGACCACCTCCTCGTTGGATATCTCCCCGAGGTAACGCATGCGGTCCCCGAACCCTTTGACCAGATCATCTATCATCGAATGGACCCCCTGGTCATACACCCTTCCGGCGACGATGAAGTTCACCCCGGGGTTCGCTTCCATGACGGAACGCATGACCTTGAACATCAGCTCGATGTCCCGGTCGAAGTTCAGGTTGAGCACGCCGAAGTACACCGCGTCAATACCGCTCCCAGCTTCCATGGACCTCAGTTTCTCCAGGACCGCTCCGCGGTCGAAGTCGCGGGACCGGGGATAGTTGGGGATCACGGACACCCTCTTCCCGGTAAAGGCCTTCGGCAAGTTACGATGATCCCTGCTGACGAAGACGATCTCCGAGACGCGCCTGCCGTACCACCGCTCGAAAAGGCCGGGGACGGAGATGCCCAAACGGTTCTTCCATGTCTCGTAGTACTCGTGGCGGTCATAGACGATCCGGGAACCACGGAACCTCCTGGTCAGTTTGACCGCCAGGCCTAGCAGGTAAGGGTCGTGTACGTGAAAGATGACGTCATCACGATCTGCTATGAACTCCGCCCTCAACAGGGTTTCCAGGCGGGGAGCGCACCCTCCCAGGAGCGCCCTCAGGGTGAACAGCGAACCGTTCAGGTACGGGTTCCGGGAGGGAGTGAAGTCGACGACCCGGGCCCCCACGGGATTGGCCACGGAATTCGCCCGGTCGGGGTAGAAGTTGAAGTTTAGCCGGAAGACATCGTACGCTTCCCCGACGCTCGAGATGTGCTTGGATATCCGATTGTCATTGAACTGGTGCGAATCCAGGACGACGACCTTTCTGCTCACGAGGGGGTAGATTCAGATGTGACGTTTATTGATTTTTGGTCAAGGGTCGGTCGGAGGCCCAGAACAGCTCGCCTCCCGATCGATCTCAAGGAACGCCCCCACATCAATATTTTATTAAATACGCCTGGCACTATCATGGGGCATGGACGTCCTGGTGCTGGGTGCCTACGGCATGCTGGGCCATAGGCTGCTGTTGGACCTGGGTCGAAAGTACGATACGGCGGGAACAGTACGGGCGATCAAGCGTTGGGACGCCCCCATCATGGAGCAGCTGTCCGCGCAAAGGATCATCCCGGGGGTGGACGCCTTCGACCTGGATTCGGTGCGTTCGACCATAAGGCAGTTGAGGCCGAAGGCGGTCGTCAACTGCATCGGCATCGTGAAGCAGGCCCAGGCCGCCAAGGATCATATAACCAGCATAACCGTCAATTCCCTCTTCCCGCACCAGCTCGCCAAGGTCGTCCACGAGGCAGGCGGCACGATGGTGCATTTCAGCACCGATTGCGTTTTTTCCGGAAGAGAGGGTAGATACAAACAAAATCACAACCCCGATCCCGTGGACCTCTACGGCCGCAGCAAGCTGCTGGGGGAGGTGGGGGAGAGGGCCATCACCATCAGGAGCTCCCTGATCGGAAGAGAAATAGAATCCCGGAACGGACTGGTCGAATGGTTCCTGTCCAACCGCGGTGGTGCTGTGACCGGCTTCCGCAGGGCGATGTTCTCCGGATTCCCCACCGGGGAGATGGCCAAGATCATCGGCATGCTCATCGAGGAGCGCCCGGTCCCGAACGGGGTGTGGCAGGTGGCCTCGGACCCCATCTCCAAGTTCGACCTCATCAGCAAGATAGGTCGGGAAATTGATGCAAAGATCAGCATATCCCCCAACGACGATGAGGTATGCGACCGCAGCCTGGACGGAGAGATGTTCTCCCAGGCGACGGGATATCGCGCCCCTGACTGGGGCGATATGATAAAATCAATGGTGAAGGATTTCCATTTGTACGAGAGGAGAGGGTAGAATGATTCTGGATGACAAGAGGATACTGATCACAGGAGGCACCGGTTCGTTGGGCAAGGTCTTAGTCAGGAGGATACTTTCCGGGGAGTTCGGAACGCCGAAGCAGCTGGTGATACTTTCTCGGGACGAGGCAAAGCAGCACTTCATGAGGTTGGAGTACCTGAACAAGAACAGTCAGACCGACGAGGCCATCTATCAGAACTTCCAGAGGGCGCTATCCTTCCGCATCGGTGACGTTAGGGATTATCATTCCGTCGCCAGTGCAGTGAAGGGCATCGACCTGATATTCAACGCCGCGGCCCTAAAGCAGGTGCCCACCTGCGAGTACTTTCCCTACGAGGCGGTTCGCACCAATATTGGCGGGCCGGAGAACATCATGCGGGCGATAAGGGAGAATGACCTGCCCGTCGAGACCGTGGTCGGTATATCCACCGACAAGGCCTGTAAACCTGTCAACGTAATGGGCATGACCAAGGCCATACAGGAGAGGGTGTTCATACGGGCGAATCTGGAATGCCCAGAGACCCGTTTCATCTGCGTCCGTTACGGCAACGTGCTGGCCTCCCGCGGTTCGGTAATTCCGTTGTTCCATGACCAGATCGGGTCCGGTGGACCGGTGACGCTCACGGACAAGCGCATGACCCGATTCCTTTTATCACTGGACCAGGCTGTCGACACCATATTCGCTGCCGTGCGTGGTGCTAAACCGGGGGAGACGTACATCCCCCGCGTACCATCGGCCAAGATGGTTGACATCGCCGACGCCCTCATTGACGGCCGGAAGATCAAGAAGAAGTTCACCGGCATCCGCCCCGGAGAGAAGATACACGAGATATTGATCTCCGACGAGGAGGCCCACCGCAGCGTGGACCGCGGCAGCTATTATGCCATTGCCCCCATGCTCCCCGAGCTGGGAACGATCGAGGGAAAGGGCGTCTTGGACAAGGAGTACAGTTCCGGCTACGACCTTATGAGCAAGGCCGAGGTACGAAGACTGCTGGTCAAGAACAAGTTGATGGTCGGCGACGAACTGGTGCTGGAAGGAGAACTGCTGCGATGAAAGTGATGACAGTGCTCGGGACCCGGCCTGAGATCATCCGGCTGAGCTTGATGATCCCGAAATTGGACAAGCATTGCGATCACGTTCTGGTCAACACCAATCAGAACTTCGACCCCCGGTTGAACGAGATATTCTTCCAGGAGCTGGGGGTGCGCCCGGCGGACGTCTCCCTGGATAGCCGCTCGAACACGGCCATGGGTCAGGTGTCCAGCATCCTGAAGGGAGTGGAGAAGGAGCTCCTAGAAAGGAAACCTGACCGTTTACTTATTTTAGGTGACACGAACAGCGGCCTGGCGGCCTTCGTGGCCAAGCGATTGGGCATCCCGGTCTACCACATGGAGGCGGGCAACCGCTGCTTCGATGACCGCGTGCCGGAGGAGGTAAA
>CAZXTA010000006.1:19323-23944 GCA_964642865.1 uncultured Methanomassiliicoccus sp.
ACCACTAACATTTCGTTAGCCGGGCGTTACCTCGTGCTGATGCCCTACACCGAAAGGAGCCGAGCGAATCTATTGCGCGAAGGGATAGCTCCGGAACGCATATTCGTCACCGGGAACCCCATAAAAGAGGTGCTGGACCACTATTCCAAGAAGATCGATGGCAGCAAGGTCATGAGCACCCTGGGCGTGAGGAAGGGCGGTTACTTCCTGGTGACGCTTCACCGGGCGGAGAACGTCGACAGGAAGCAGAGGTTGAAAGGCTTCGTCCAGGCGATGAACGCTCTAGCGAAGGAGCACGACAGGCGCATAATCTGGAGCGTGCACCCCCGCACCAAGCAGAAGCTGAAGGCGCTCAAGATCGAGATAGACGAACGTATCATACTCAGCGAGCCGTTCGATCTTTTTGATTTCGTGAAATTAGAGAAGAACGCCGCCTGCGTGCTAACCGACTCGGGCACTGTGCAGGAGGAGTGCTGCATCTTCAATGTTCCCAACGTCACCCTGAGGGACGTGACCGAGAGGCCGGAGACCCAGGAGGTGGGGAGCAACATCCTCAGCGGCGGTTCTCCGGAGATGATCACCGCCTGCGTGAGAAAGGTGCTGGAGCGCCACGGGGCCTGGACGCCGCCTCCGGAATATTTGCAGGAGAACGTTTCCGACACGGTGTTGAACATCGTCTTGGGCTACCGGCGATGAGCGTCGGTACCTTTCGAGACGGCATGGTAGAGGTCGGCGGTCTGCTTCGCCTGCCGTTCGATGTTGTAGCGTTCCCGGGCGATACGTTTACCGTTCTCGCCCATCTCCCTTCTCAACTTGGGATCGGAGACCAATTCCTCGATCGCTGAACGAAGCCCATCTACGTCACCCTGTTCTACCAATCGCCCGGTGACACCATCCTCGATTATTTCACCAAGCGCCGTGCCCTTGAAGGCTATGACAGGTACTCCGGTGGCAAGGGCTTCGATGGCCATCATTCCGAACGATTCGGCCACCGAGGGCATGACAAAGACGTCGGTGGCCCCCAGGATACTTGTCATCTCCTCCTCGTAGGCCCATCCGAAATCTATCACCTTGAATAGGGGTTTCAGAGCCTCGACGTTCATCTTATTGCCGAAGGTCAATATCGTCAGGTCCATTCCCTTCAATGTTCTCAGGGCTTCCACGGCATGCTTCGTACCCTTGTAAGGACCTGGGTCGGAACGGAAGGTGATCACGGGCGAATCCCCTTCGATCTCCAGTTTCCCACGTGAGATCGACCTGTCCACGCCCTCGAAACGATCGAGGTCGATGCCGAAGGGGATCACGGTGATGTCCTCACCCTTCGTCACCGGGCTCTCCTCCAGAATGTTCTTCATCCATTCCGAGGCCACGATGAAGTGAATGTTCGAGCTCTGAACTATCTTCCGTTTCAGAAGGCACATGGCGTGGGCCATGTCAATGTAGGTGATCTTGGGCGTCCGCAGTCGAGAACACTCCAGGCATTCGCTTCTCCATTTTTGACAATCCAAAGGATGTATGCAATGACCAGTGACCAACCAAGGGTCATGCACGGTCCAGACCACCTTCTTCTCCCGGCAGATCTTGGGTATGGACCACAAGGATATAAGCTCGTTATGGATCAAATGGAAATGGACTATCTCGGTTTCATCGTACCATCCGTGTATCAGTAATCTCAGGGCATAGGGCTGAAAGATGTTCTGTACGCCCAGGCATCTTTCGAACATCTTGATGGCGGTGCGGATGATGTTGTTATGATATCCCCAACCGATCTGTTTCACCGCAGGATCTTTCGATCGCTTCTTCCAGACGATGAACTTGGATTCAATACCGTAATCCTTCAAACGTTCCTTGATATCATAACCATTGAATCGTTTATTGACCAAATCATAATCGTTGACACTTAGAACCCTAAGTAGACCGTGGTCAATTTCATTCTCACTACTCGACATGGAGGCATCTTCATCACTCTCGACCATTTATATTGTTATTGTCCATTTTTATCAATTAGAGAAAATAAAGAATTGATCAATATCATGAATTCGCATGTGGCGGTCGGTGAGAACTATTGTTTTTACTACTCAGGTCACGTTGCCATTCGTCCTCGTGAGGTTTTAGTAAAAAGGATCCCAATGGTCCGGATAACATCTTCATCGACACCAGACCCATAATAACAGGTATATTATCATCGCTAATAACATTGCCATCGGTGCCAATTCATATGTCGATATATCATCCTTGGATGAGGGGACCACCATCATCATTGACCCCGTCTCAAAAGTAAAAGGCATTCATTAGCAACTATGGTCAAGAGCTACTGAGTTCGATCGACATGACGACAGATCAGGTCGGTATCTTAATCGATATCGATCTCAGCAGTTCGCAGGAGCACGATGCAATAGATGATGGACGGTGATTTAGATGTCACCCAATAATAAGTTTAAAGTTCGTATGTCAATCTCCTCGGACGTGAGGGCCTGATGTCAACTCCACTTGTCACTATCGTTATTCCTGTTTACAACGGATCGGATTATCTCCGGGAAGCGATCGATAGTGCCTTAGGACAGACCTATCCTAACATTGAGGTCATTATCGTCAATGATGGTTCGAATGATGGCGGCAAGACCAGAGAGATCGCCACTTCTTATGGTGACAGGATCACTTACATAGAGAAAGAGAACGGAGGAGTGGCCACCGCTCTCAACACAGGTATTCAAAAAGCTCAGGGCAAGTATGTTTCCTGGTTGAGTCACGATGACGCCTATGATCCATGGAAGATCGAATTACAAATACCGATAATGGAAAGATACGAAGCAGAGGGTAGGAAGGTTATCGTCTACTCCTCCTTTCTTTGGATGGATGAGCGATCAGTGGTATATGGCAGGTCGGACCTACCCGACGTTCCCTCGGCCGATTTCTATCAGGCACTGCTCTTCAACATGGTGTTCAACTCCGCCTTAAAGCATAGGTCGTTCAGCGTGCACGGATGCACCATGCTCTTTCCAAAGAAGGTGTTCGACGAGGTGGGGTTCTTCGACGAAAGATTGCGCACAACGCAGGACTTCGACCTTTGGTTCAAGATGCTCGGTACCTACGACTTCGTATGGATGGATGGGTACCTGGTGAGGTCCAGGGTACACAAGGGGCAAGGCACATACAAGCTCAGAAAGGAGCGGGTCGAAGAGGTGGAGGACCTGTATCTGAACGCTTTCAGGCTTTACCGACCAGGGAGCGAAAGGTTCGATCTCGACCTTCCGAGGGCAATATTGGCGTTCAAACTGATGACAAGGTTCAAGGCATATAAGGCTGCCAGGGAAGAGCTGAAGAATCAAGGCTTCAGCCTGAGGTCGTGGTCGTATGTGATGAGGGCCATTATGTCCCCCAGGGTGGTCATCAGGGCTAGGGTGGCGGCCAAGTACGGATGGATATGTATAAAGAAGAAATTCAGGAAGGATCGATCCCCGGTCCCTGGTCAAAAAGACGATTCCAGTAGATTTTGATGTTGATCCAATCTCTACAGAAATCACGGGATCTGCATGCCGTTCATTGTGCTCGATCAAGAACGACCAGGTCAAGATCAATGCTCATCGGAAATGGCTGGTCAATTTATACCCATACATTGTTACCAGTTATGGATAATTTGGATCGAACAGCTCACAAATAATAAATTATATTACATAAATCAGGATTGATCTGAAATGAAACAAAAGATCGCTCTGATCACAGGGGTCACTGGTCAAGACGGCTCATATCTTGTCGAATTACTGCTATCCAAAGGCTATCAGGTCCACGGGATCATCAGAAGGGCCAGCACTTTCAACACTGGTAGACTGGATCATATTTATACAGACCCTCATGAACCGGATAGGAATCTTTATTTGCATTATGGCGACCTGTCCGATTCAGAACAGATCAATAACCTGATATTCAACATCCAGCCGAACGAGGTGTATAACCTGGCCGCCCAGAGCCATGTGCGTGTATCGTTCGACATGCCTGAATACACCAGTGAGATAACCGGTCTGGGCGTCACCAGGGTTCTGGAGGCCATACGCCGTTCTCATTTTCCAATAAAATTCTATCAAGCCTCTAGTAGCGAGATGTTCGGATCGGCAGTTCCACCACAGGATGAGGGCACGAAGTTCGAACCACGCAGCCCCTACGCCTGCTCCAAACTATATGCTTATCATATGGTCAGTAACTATCGCGATGGTTACGGACTGTTCGCCAGCAATGGGATACTCTTCAATCATAAATCTCCTCGGAGAGGGGAGACGTTCGTCACTCGCAAGATCACGCGAGCCATCGCCGCAATATCGGCAAAGAAGCAAGATAAGTTGTTCCTTGGGAACATGACAGCAAAAAGGGATTGGGGGTTCGCCCCGGAATATGTGGAGGGGATGTGGAAGATCCTCCAAGTAAAAAAACCCGATGATTATGTCATCGGTACCGGGGAGGCGCATTCCGTTCAAGAGTTCGTGGACGAAGCCTTCAAATACGCTGGTCTGGACGCTCAAGAACACGTGATCATCGATCCCAAATACTTCCGTCCTACCGAAGTGGAGGTGTTAATCTCCAATGCTGCCAAGGCCCGGAAGCAATTGGACTGGGAACCGCAGGTGAA
>CAZXTA010000007.1:0-23113 GCA_964642865.1 uncultured Methanomassiliicoccus sp.
TGCAGTCATTGTCTGTCATGGTGTTTTCATGAGAATGGTCTAGGTAGATACCGTAGTCGACGAGGCCAGTGCAGTCATTGTCAGCGATGGTGTTGCTGTTCGAGGACATTAGATAGATGCCGATCCTGTATGCACCGTTACCATTGCATGTGTTGGTGGAGATGATGTTGCCATTGGAGGATTCCAAGCGAATGTTTTGGTCTCCGTTGCCGGTGCAGGTGTTGTTGGAGATGATGTTATAGTCGCTCGAGTCGTACAGAAAGATGCCGTAATCGCCGTTGTCGTTGCAGGTGTTGTTCGAGATCTCGTTGTTGCTCGAGTCGTACAGAAAGATGCCGTAATCGCCGTTGTCGTTGCAGGTATTATTCAATACGGTGTTATCTTGAGATCCTATTATGTACATGCCAATATAACTGTTACCGCTAAAATTGTTGTTCGATACCGTGTTAAGGTTCGAGGATTGTATGTAGATGTTGTAGAAAATATTGTCTCTACAGTCATTGTTGACTATGGTATTGCCATCCGAATAGAACGCGTAGATACTACTCCCGTGGTTTTCATTCATAGTGTTGTTGGATATGATATTATTGTGTGAACTTTGCAGGAGTACACCGTTCTGGCTGTTATTGCTGAAGGTGTTGTTCAAGATCTCGTTGTTGCTCGAGTAATATTGGTAGATGCCATCGTCATTATCGTAAAAGGTGTTGTTTGACATCCTGTTGTAACTCGACGAACTCAGCCAGATGCCGTAGTCGTTTCTACTGCAGTTATTGTTGGAAATGTCGTTGTTGCTTGAGGAGGACAGGTAGATACCACAGTTGTTGTTGCCGGTGCAGGTGTTGTTGGAGATGATATTGAGGCCGGAGGAGTCCAGGTAGATGCCATAAAAATTATTGCCGGTGCAGGTGTTGTTGGAGATGGTGTTGTTATCGTTTGCATCATTTAGTTGGATGCCGAAACCGTTGCCAGTGCAGTTGTTGTTGGAGATGATTATGTCGCTGGAGGTCTGCAGGTGGATGCCCTGACCGATATTGTCGCTGCAGGTGTTGTTCGAGCTGATGATGTTGCTCACGGATATCAGGCAGATGCCCATTTGATCGTTGGCAGCGCAGGTGTTGTTGATAACGGTATTATCATTAGAGGATGTCAGGTAGATGCCGTATTGATTTCCGCTGCAGGTGTTGTTCGCAATGGTATTGTAGTCGTTCGAGACGCCCATATAGATGCCGTAGTTGGTATTGCCGTTGACAGTGTTGTTGGAGATGACATTGTTTAAGTTAGAACCATGCATGTATATGCCGTTGGTATTGCCGTTGACAGTGTTGTTGGAGATGACATTGTTTAAAGTAAAACCATCCATGTAGATGCCATAGTCGTTTCCACTGCAGTTGTTGTTGGAGATGGAGTTGTCGCTCGATCTATAAATGTAGATGCCATTGTCGTTGCCGCCGCAGTTGTTGTTGGAGATGGAGTTGTCGCTCGATTGGTACATGTAGATGCCATTGTATCTGTCGTTGCAGGTGTTGTTGGATACGATGTTGTTGCTGGAGTGAGACAGGCAGATGCCTATGTTATTGTTGCTGTAGCACGTATTATTGGAGATGATGTTGAAATTGCTCGAGGACGTCAGGTAGATACCATATCTGTTGCTTATGCAGGTATTGTTCTCTAGTACGGTGTTCGTAACGTTACAAAGAGCGATTCCAGCACCTTGTGAGTAAGAAGTGTCGACATAGTTTGCATCGTGCAGGTAGCAATCCTCGATGATCAAGTGCGCGGTGGTATTGCCAATGAAGATGCAGATGCCGTCGCTGCCGGTGATGTCGAGCCCTTCGATGATGTATGGCTCGTTCGCCGTCCCGGAACCGGTGCCGTTGTTCGATATCCAAGCCTGAAGCTCGGTGTCGTTGTTGATGCGGACAGTTGCATGCACCGTATAGTCTGCGGCCTCGGCCAAGCCGACCATCCCGGAGGATAGTAAGGCCACGGCGACGAACAATGCGAAAAAGATCCCTATATAATTACCTGGCACCTTGCACATCCGAATTGTCTCCCCATTTCTAATAGAATTGCTATGAAGATATATTTCATAAAAAGGTTACATAAGATTACGTCCACCCTATTTTGAGGTCCTTGGCCCGGCCGGGCTACTTTGATCATATGATCGGTCGGAGCATTTCAACGGAATGGACAGATGTGACCTTTATGTTTTATTGGGACCATAAAATAGAATTGAAGGTAACAATAAAATTACAGGAGCCATCCTGAGAATGGTCCTGCTGATATTTTTCGATTAAAAAATGTTCAAGGCAGGTTATCCCGAAGGGCGACCTCGACCCTGACCGCGGCCGCATCGACCTCGGGGGTCAACCCCTCGCCGAAGTTCACGTTCTTAGGTTCGATGAGCACCAGGGCGATCCTTGCCCCGGTGAGCTCCCTGACATACTCACAGAACACCCTTAGCGGTAAAGTGTGGGTTGAGATCGAGGGGACGTTCGTCACTTCCTCAGCGTCGTAAAGGTGGGCTGTTCCAGGTCTTAGCCCGAGCATCGCAGCGTCGATGAGCAGCACATGCGAGGGGCTGATCTCAACGATCTCGTCCACGAAGCTCTCCGGTACTGTCTCACACTCGATGAGCCGCACCGCCTCTGACACCTTGCCCTGCAGGTCCTCCACTATTCTGACCCCGATATAATCGTCCGAACGGATGGCGTTACCGACCCCGGCAACGACAACGCTGATCGCGTCCCTCAGCCAGATCCTCAGCTCATCTTCGATGTCCTGGGTGTGCTCTCTCAATTGGTACGACCGCCCGTATACGCTATGTGAACAAAGGAATAAGGTTGTGAGCCTATCGTGTCACCCTGCTCAGCAGATTCCTGTCCCTATCATAGACCTGGACCTCCAGGGGCATCTGGCCTACCGCGAAGTGAGTGGCGCACCCGAAGCAGGGGTCGTAGGCCCGGAAGGCCATCTCCACCTTGTTCAGTACCTCCTGGTCTACCTGACCGTTGTGGATCAGCCCCTTGGCCGCGTCGCGGACGCTCATGCAGATGGCCGGGTAGTTGAAGGTGGTGGCCACGATCATGTTGACGTTCTGCACTAGGGCCTCCCGGTCCAGGTGATAGTGGTGGACGAGCATGCCCCTGGCCGCCTCCACGATGCCCACCCCCTCGCCCGGCTCCCCGGGCATGTTGCGCACCTCCGTGCTCGTGATCTCCGGGTCACTGGCCAGCTCCACCGCCCTCTCCGCGGCATAGAGCAGCTCGATAAGCCGGGCCCAGTGGAACACCAGGGTGCCGTGTGCCGGTTTTCCCAGCATCTCGAACATCCGCTCGTACTCGGCCTGGGCCAGGGGTGTGGCCATTCCGTCCGCCGCGTTGAGCCTCCCGAGGGGGCCCACCCTCACGATGCCGCTGTCCTCCCCGTCGGTGAACCCCTTCCAGCCCACCTTCCTCAGGAAGGGCAGCTTGGAGTAGGTCCATTCCTCCGACCGTTCACATAGATGCTGGGCATAGTCCGCCGGTTCGAACCTCAGGAACTCCTTGCCGGAAGGGTCCACCACACGGACCTCGCCGTCATAGAGGTTGACGTGGTTCTCAGCGTCCACGGTGCCCATGTAATAGGTCCTCATGGTATAGGCATCGCTCTTGATCATCTCCAGGTACTTGGGGTTGTCCAGGACCAGGTCGTGGAAGAGCTTCAGGGAGAACTGGGCGAACCCTACGACGGAATTGGCCATCTCCAGGATGGAGAGCCGGGACTCCTCGCTCAGCGGCTTGCTCAGCCCCCCGGGCAGCCCGCAGACGGGGTGGGTGGCCTTGCCCCCGATGATCTCGGTGATCTTCTGGCCGTAGGCGCGGTGCTTGATGACCTCCATGGCCACGTCCAGGCCCGCCTTCTCGATGACCCCCAGAATGTTGCGCTTGTCCGGGGGGGCACCTGGCCCCACGATAAAGTCCGGCCCGCCCAGATAGTAGAAGTGCAGGGTGTGGTCGTAGATGATATAGCCCATGTACATGAGCTCCCTCAGTTTCTTCCCCGCAGAAGGAGGTGCGACCTGGAACGCCGCGTCCAGGGCCTTGACCGAGGCCAGGTGATGGGCCACCGGACAGACCCCGCAGATGCGGGTGGTGAGTATGGGCATGAGCTCGGCCGGTCGCCCCACACAGAAGGCCTCGAAGCCCCGCAGCTCGGGTATCTTTAGGTACGCGTTCTCCACCTCGCCCAGCTCGTTGAGGAATATGGACACGCTGCCATGACCCTCGAGCCTGGTGATAGGATCGATGTTGATCTCCTTCATCATTTCATGACCTTCCTCTGCAGTATGGAAGCCGGCAAGCTGTACATGTAGAAGATGCCCACCGGGTCCTTGATCTGGGACACGAGGTCCAACGTCTCCTCCTCGGTGTAGGTCCCGGTCTCCTTTTCCAGGTTCAGTATGGCGGCCAGGGCGGTGATCATTCCTGTACCAAGGTCGGACTGTTTGGGAGCCGCTCCTCCGCAACCGGTGCAGGGCATGTTCACCTTGAGGCACTGCGCCCCGCATCCGCTGCGGGTGGCCATCCCCATACAGATGATCCCCTGCTCCATCAGGCAGAGCTCCGGGTCCGGGACCACCTCGTGCACCCGGTGGATGGTGGAGATCTTCTTGTTCTCCCGCCGGCGCGGGCATTGGTCGCACACCGAGGGCAGGGGAGCGAGGACCGACCCTTTCGGCGGCAGTTCGTCCTTCTCGATGGCGTCCAACGCGTTCAGGATGAGGGGGACCGGCGGCGGACAGCCCGGCAGATAATAGTCCACATCCACGGTCTGGGACAGCGTCCTGACCGTATCGTAGAACTCCGGTATCCTCAGGGTGCCCTCCTTCACTTCCGTCTCAGGCTTAGGGATGACCATGCCGTCGGTGCAACCCTGGGAGTAGACCTGCTCCAGGATCCCTTTTGCATCGTTGAGGTTCGCCAGCCCCGGCACTCCGCCCTCATGGGCGCAGGAACCGAAGGCCACTAGGACCTTGGATTTCGAGCGGAGCAGATGCGCCATGTGCTCCTGTTCGCTGTTGCGGACCGAGCCGTTGAAGAAGGTGACGTCGATGAAACCGTCCTCCATGGCCTCGACGTCGTCGTACTTGATGTCCATAGCTACGGGCCAGAATACGATCTCCGCGTACTTCGTCAGGTCGAGGATCTTCTCATTGATGTCCAGGACGGCTATCTCGCAGCCTCCGCAGCTGGCGGCCCAGTAGAAGGCCATCCTCAGTTTTCTGTCGATTTTTGATCCCCCCTTGGCCTTTCGTTCATGAGATATTCGTGTATCGATATGGCCGCACGTTTGCCGGCCCCCATGGCGCTGATGACCGTGGCCGATCCGGTGGACACGTCCCCCCCGGCATAGATGCCATCGATGTTGGTCCTGCCCTCTGGATCGACGCAGATGGTCCCGTTGCGGGGGTTGGTCACCAACCCATCCGTGGTACGCTGGATGATCGGATTGGGGGTCTGTCCTATGGCCACGATGACGGTGTTCACCGGCATCTCGGAGTCCGAGGAGGCGATGGGCTTGACCCCCTGCCTGCCGCTAGCGTCAACATCGCACAGCTCCATGCACACGTTCCTCATGGACCTCACCCACCCCTTTTCGTCGCCGTGGAACTCCGCTGGGGCACTGAGGAACCTGCAGACCATGCCTTCCTCCTCGGCGTTCTCTATCTCCTCTTGCCTTGCGGGTAGCTCGTTCCGCGAACGTCTGTAGTTAAGGCAGACCGTGGACCCCAGCCTCATCGAGATACGGGCACAGTCCATGGCCACGTTCCCTCCACCGATGACCACCACGTGCTTTCCGATGCGTATCGGGGTGTCCTGCTCCGGGAAGTCGTAGGCCTTCATGAGATTGACCCTGATCAGGAACTCGTTGGCCGAGTAGATGCCCCCTAGATTTTCCCCTGGACAGCCTATCCACTGGGGCAGGCCCGCCCCGGTACCGATGAATATCGCGTCGTAACCCTGTTCCATCAGCTCGGGGATGGTGTGTATCCGGCCTATGAGGTAGCCCAGGCGAAGGTCCACGCCCAATCTCTGGACGTACTCTATCTCCTTCTGAACGATGCTCTTGGGCAGGCGGAACTCCGGAATGCCGTAGCTGAGCACTCCTCCTCCCACGTGCAACGCCTCGAACAATATCACCTCATGACCTAGCTTGACCAGCTCGGCCGCCGCGGTCAGTCCCGCCGGACCCGCCCCTATGACCGCGACCCTCTTCCCCGTGGGAGGCGCCTTCTCCGGTATCTGGACCCCATGCTCCATCTCCCAGTCCGCCAGGAAACGTTCCAGGCGCCCTATGCTGACCGGTTCGTCCTTCCTCCCTCTGACGCACTTGGCCTGGCATTGGTCCTCCTGCGGGCACACCCGGCCACATATGGCCGGCAGGGCGTTCCTGGACTTGATCACAGCTATGCCCTCGGCATACTTGCCCTGCCGGATGCAGTCGATGAACTGGGGGATGGGCACATCGACGGGACAGCCCTTTCGACACGGGGCGTTCTTGCATTGGAGGCATCTGCCCGCCTCTTGCAGGGCCAATTCCTCGGTGTAGCCCAGGGCGACCTCCTTAAAGTTATTGACCCGCACCTTGGGATCCTGCTTGGGCATCTCGACGGTCTTATGCATCAGGGGATCAGCGGCCTCCATGGTCCCCTCAGGCTCATTTTCTTTCACACTTGCAGCCTCCGCTCTTTTCCCACAGCAGGGAGCTCAACCTCTCTTCGGGAAGCATCATGCGCTGGCGTTTGATCAGTTCGTCGAAGTCGGTCTGGTGCCCATCGAACTCCGGACCGTCCAAGCACCCGTACCTCATCTTTCCGCCCACGGTCACCCGACAGACCCCGCACATGCCCATGCCATCGATCATCACCGGGGTCAAGGAGACGATGGTCGAGATGCCAAAGGGCCTGGTGAGATCGCTCACCCCCTTCATCATCACCACCGGGCCCATGGTCACACAGCGGTCGTATCTGTCCTTCCTCAACAGTTCGTTCAGGAAGTCCAACCCCTTCTCGCCGGTCGTACCATCGTCGGAGGCCACATGGACCTCGTCGCTGAGGGTCACGGCCTCCTCCTTCATGAACAGGAACTCTTCGCTCCGGCAACCCAGGACCGTGGTCACGTGGTTACCCGCGGCCTTCAGGGCCTTCACCTGTAGCAGCAGCGGGGCCACCATGATGCTTCCACCGACGCAAAGCACCCTCCCGAATCGACCGATCTCGGAGGGATTGCCCAGGGGCCCGGTGACGCTGAGCAGACAGTCGCCGGAGTTGAAAGTGCCCAGGTCCTTGGTGGACTTGCCGACCTCATGGAAGGCGAAGGACACCGTCCCCTTCTCCCTATCGAAATCGCAGATGGTCAGGGGCACCCTCTCCCCTCCCGACCTGGAGATGACGATCACGAATTGCCCCGGCCGGGCCTTCACCGCGACGTCCGGGGCCTCCACCTCGAACAGCTTCATCTTATAGGCCAGCTGCCTCTTGGACAGAATGCGGTACGTCATCGATCGTCCCCCCTTTGGGCCGTGAGGTCGCCGGACGGCATGGCCGCGATCCTCTCGTAGAAGGCCTCGAACTTGGTGATGAAATCGCCCTCGCACCGTGGCGAGAGCTCGTGCATCTCGAACCGATCGAGCAGCCCCCTTTTCTTCAGATAGGCCAGCAGTACATCGATCTGCCGGTCCGAGGTGTCCTTTCCGTTCTGGAGCTTGCAATCCTGTGCCGAACAGACCACGGCCATGACCCCGTCGAACCCTCTTTCGAAGGCGTTCACGATGTGCACGGGGTCCATTCCCTTGACGCAGGGTATCTCAAGGATCATGGCGTTCTTTTCCTTGAGGACCTTCTCGGGATTGTCCAGTGCCGAGTACTCCGACCACTGGCAGCTGAGGACCAGGATTGAGGTCTTGCTGCCTCGGGCCTTCATGCTCGCTACCGCACCGCCATAGGACTGCAGGATATCATCGAACCTGTAGCCCTTGACATGGATGGCGTTCTGGGGACAGACGATCTGACAAGCACCACAGCCCACGCACTTGTCCATGATGATGTTGGGCGAGGAGAACGGCTCTGCCACCAGGGCCTGATAGGGGCAGATGAACACGCACTTGCCACATCCCACGCACTCCTTGATGTTCAGGACCGCCTTTCGGGAGTACTTCACCACGTTGAACGTGTTCTCGGGGTAGCCGAGCTGCCGAAGGACGGCCTTGCCCAAGAGCATACGCCTGGTCTCGATCTTGGTGCCTTCCTTCATGCGGCAGAACTCGTCATTGCATTGGATGGATACTATGTTCTTCATACCAGATTTGAGCGCGTTGAAGAAGAAGGACGTCGGGACCCGTCCCGCGCAGGGAACGCGCAAAGGGATGTAGTTGGTGCCCCTCAGGCCGTGGTCGGCCAGGATCTCCTCGACCTCGTCGTGGCCCGGCGAGTTGCCCCTGCACATCATGACCAACGCCCCGGCGTTCAGTTCCTTGTACGCCGAGCGTACGTAGTCCAGCAGGCCTTCGTAGTCATAGTAGGACATCTCTATGGCCGACACCGGACAGGCACTATAGCATATCCCGCAGACCTGGCACTTCTGGATATCGATGCTCAACCTGCCCTCATCGGGCTGACGAAGGATGGCATCGAATGGACAAAGAGAGAAGCATACCCCACATCGGCTGCACAGGTCCTGGTTTATTCTCACGGCGGCAAGGCAGTTGTCGTTCATCACTATTTTTCCCCTCCCAAGGTCACAGATTTTTTTGCCGGGAAATGCATTTCAACTTATTAATATCCAAATACCTGTCATACATGCATCAGCGATCCTCAGGAACCCACGGTAATTTGAGCACTCAGCGTATTTTTTTATTTTTTATTGCATGATAGGAGTGTAATATTTAACGTATGTGCCAGAAGATTCGTGTGAACCGAAACCAAGGACCAGATCATTGAGGTGGTGCTCAAATCGAATAGACAAATATACATTTTCTATAGGGTAAAATATACAATCAATACCTTTAGAGGTGGAAATCGGACCAAAATGTCTTGGAACACATATTATATAAAATAAATTTCATTCGCTCCTCGCTCACATCGTGATCGAGCGGAAAAAAGGAGCGCCAACAATTATGCTAAATCAGAATTCTAAGGATTTGATGGAAAAGGTAATAGTAAAGAACCCAGGGGAGAAGGAGTTCCACCAGGCAGTGACCGAGGTCCTGGAATCCCTGGAGCCGTTGCTCAAACAGCGTCCCGAATATTCGAAGGCCAAGATACTTGAGAGGATCATCGAACCCGATCGCCAGATCATGTTCCGGGTGACCTGGATGGATGACAAGGGGGTCGTTCAGATCAATCGTGGCTTCAGGGTCGAGTTCAGTAGCGCGATCGGCCCGTACAAGGGCGGGCTGCGTCTGCACCCCTCTGTCAACCTAGGTATATTGAAGTTCCTTGGTTTCGAACAGGTGTTCAAGAACGCCCTTACCGGCCTGCCGATGGGAGGGGCCAAGGGAGGGTCGGACTTCGACCCCAAGGGCAAGAGCGATGCGGAGGTCATGAGGTTCTGCCAGAACTTCATGAACGAGCTCTATCGCTATATCGGCCCGAACACCGACGTCCCTGCTGGCGACATAGGAGTGGGCGGGAGAGAGATCGGTTACCTCTACGGGCAGTACAAGAAGATCACCAACCGGTTCGAATCTGTACTGACCGGAAAGGGCATCAATTGGGGCGGCTCGCTGATCCGACCGGAAGCGACCGGATACGGGTGCACCTATTTCTGCGAGGAGATGCTGAGGACGAAGAAATTGGATTTCAAGGGCAAGATCGTTGCCGTCTCCGGTTCCGGGAACGTCGCACAATACGCCATCCAAAAGGTCACGCAGCTGGGAGGCAAGGTGGTCACGGTGTCCGATTCCAACGGGACGGTGTACGACGCCAGCGGCATCGACAGTAAGAAGTGGGAGTTCATCATGGACCTGAAGAACGTCAGGCGCGGCAGGATCAAGGAATATGCGGAGAAGTTCCAGTGCGACTACTGGGAGGACAAGACACCTTGGGGGACAAGGTGTGATATCGCTCTGCCCTGCGCCACCCAGAACGAGCTGGACATGGATGATGCCAAGAAGCTCATCGATAACGGCGTCATCGCCGTGGCCGAGGGTGCGAACATGCCGTCCACCCCGGAGGCCATCGAACTGTTCATCGAGAACGGCGTACTGTTCGGCCCTGGAAAGGCCGCCAACGCGGGGGGTGTGGCCACCTCCGGACTCGAGATGTGCCAGAACCATATCGGTATAAGCTGGCCTGCCGAGGAGGTGGACCGTCAGCTCCACCAGATCATGGTGAACATCCACAAGAGCGCCGCTGACGCCGCCAAGAAGTATGGCAGTCCGGGCAACTATGTGGTCGGGGCCAACATCGCCGGCTTCGTAAAGGTGGCCGACGCGATGATGGACCAGGGCGTCATCTGAGCGAAATATGGGATGATACCAAGAGCTCCAGGACGAACGCTCGTTCCGCGCCGCACATAAGGTGGGCAAGGTCAGGTGCGGGACGAGCACCTTTAGTATGAACAGCAGCGGGTATAATGGCCCGTTACCCGTACCTATACACGCAGTCAGTGATCCCAAATTTTTGTCGATCGAGGGGTTTTGACCTTTCGATCCTGGCTACCTCTCAGGACTTCGGTTCCTTTTATGTACCAATTAGAACGAGTAACTGGATACGTTCTCTGGTGATACCTTCCGGTATTCAATCCTTAAAAAGTGGAGCAATAAAATGATCATCCAGTCATCTTTGAGGATGGATATTATAGATGGTCTATTGAGCATCGGTTCGCTCGCGGTCGGGCAACGCATCTTTTGGCTAATAAATTTATGAACGTCCAGGGCCATGGTCATTCCGATGAGCGAGGAGAGCAACCCCTGCATTGACAGGGATGCCTGTCGGTCCCGTCTGCTCAAGTACACTCGGAAGGCCTGGGAGATGCTGCCTCCGATCCAGGAACCGAGGATTCTGGACATTGGATGCGGCTCGGGGCTACCCACCATCGAGTTGGCACGCTGGAGCAAGGGGACGGTGGTCGGCCTGGACATCGACCAGGCGGCCTTGGACCTGCTGGCGGCCCGTGCGAGGGCGGAAGGGCTGGAGGCCAGGGTGGAGGTCAGGTCTTGCTCCCTGTTCGATATCGATCTTCCGGAGGGGAGCTTCGACATCATCTGGGCCGAAGGTGCGCTGAACGACATAGGTTTCAACAGGGCGCTGAGGGAGTGGCGTCGACTCCTGCGCCCCGACGGTTTTCTGGTCGTCCATGACGATGCTAGAGACCTGGACCGGAAATTATCCTCGATCGTCACGAACGGATACGAGCTGGTTGGCTACTTCCAGCTTCCAGACGATGCCTGGTGGGTCGATTACTATGGTCCCCTGAAGGAAGAGATGCGGGAGAGACGAAAGGCGCGGATGGGTGACTCCGGCGCACGTGCCACCATGGACGCCATCCAGGCCGAGATCGACCAGTACAGGGCAAGCCCCGAGGAGTTCAGGTCCGTATTTATAGCGATGAGGAGAAGCTGAGAATCTCGGAATAAGAGCTTGTTCATCTCCAATGAGATCTGTTAAGATCCGTTAAGAGATTTCCAAGATTCTTGTCTATGAAAAATTGTGAAGGTGCATCGCAAATCCTTTGACTCCTATTTGACTGCACGTGCGATCATCATCTTTGGTATCTTGAGCCCTTTTCCGTAATTGATGGAGATCTCTGAGAATCCAGATTCTTTCAACATATTCCTTATGTCTTCTTCTTTATACATCTTCATTTCATACTTTTTGATAATATCCGTATGGTCTACTCCGTCCTCAGCGTTCCATTCTAACGAGATGATCGCTCTTCCTCCAGGACGCAGCACCCGATACATCTCCTTCAACGATTCCAAGGGCTTAGGAAATCCTGTGAAACTGCCCATCGAGGTAACAGCGCTGAATTTATTGTTCTCCCAGGGAAGTTTGGATGCGTCACCTTGTATGAATTCCGCAGTTCTTGCCGCAACACGCTCTTTATTCTTCTTGGTCGCAATTTTTACTGCAAGCTCGGAGAGATCTAGACCGGCAACGCTGTGAACATGTGAAGCGTACTTCTTCAGGAAGTGCCCATTTCCGCAGGCAACATCAAGAAGGTCATCTTCTGGCCGAGGTTCTAAGAATTTCGTAACTGCCTTATATATGGACTTGTGCCCCACGTTCATGAATATGAACGTGATCCTTCCAGCAAATCCTCTTGGCAATGAGATCTGTGGAACTCCACTCTTCCTGGTATTCATCTTTTACCCCCGTTAACAATTATTTCCTTGCTTTTTATATCTTGCCCTAGCAGTTGCTTTGTAGAGATCATACAGTTTTAATAAATAAAAATAATAAAAATTAATAACATCGACCATCAATCCCTTTTAGCGAATCACGAGCCGAATCTATCGCCCGCACCATAAGGCCATTCAGTGATCCCAAAATATTCTGTAGACCAGCAGGTTTTGGACATCTGGCATCGATCATTTTATTAGATCGGTATATCGATCAATGCCTGTGGCCTTCTTCTAGGGCAATGATACTTTCCAGCCATTACAGGGCTCGCATATCCCATAAGAGGAACGCCCTCTACCATCTGGCACATATCCTTCAGGCATTCATAAGATATATTTGAAGGGTGACTAATCCTCTTGATACTGTTCCTTGACCAGTTCGACCGATGCCGTGTCCTTGTGGGCGCTATCCTTCTTATGCTTCTTTCCACCTTCCACAGTGCCCTCCCATCCACGCATGAACCCTTCCTCCGCGGCAGTTATCTCGTCATCCTCGAGCATCTCCTGCCTCGTTTCATCATCGTAGATGTCCTCGGCCTCCTTGTCCTTCTCGTAGACGAATTCCTCGGTATCGCTGATCGGCTTCTTGCGCCTCTTCTCCATTATGCTTTCACCTCGATATATAATAAAGAAGGGAGGAGGATTGATAAAAATGATCGTGTTCGATCGGACATTGAACGCACCCGAAGAAAGAATAATGTCCTTTAAACTCGAATCTTAGGTCCGTAGGGTGGACTGATGTGATAGACGACGATGAACCGCATGAAAGTGAAGATGACATAAAGAACGATGAGTTGTTCAAAGAGCATTACATCGACCTGATGTAGAAATATCCACGGGAATGGATCGCGGTCAAGGACCAGAGGACCATCGCCACCGGTCCGTCCAAGAATGAGGTGGTTGAAAAGGCATATATGATCGCTGGCGGTGAGGATTGCTCATTATACTTCGTCCTCCCTACCTCCACCTTCACTGATACCGGTTACACGAATCGGTGAGGGAAAAACCCTCTCACCCTTCCTCTTTACTTCCAGGTACGATCAAGGGCTGATGGGGCATATGAACTCTCAGAGCCATCTCGTCACATCACCGAGTTGAGGTCTCTTGGATGCAGCGGGGGAAGCGTCGGGGTATCCCATCAGGCAGCCGTCCAGGTCATATTCTCCGAAAGGGATCCCGATCAACTCACAGAACTCCCTATCTTCGGCCATCCGTTCAGTGATGGAGAGGAGCTGGAAACCGAGGCCGAGGGAGGTGGCCTTCAACCACATGTTCTCGAGGCAATGGGCCAAAGACAGGCTTGCCACATCAGGAACGCCTCTCTGTTCTGCTACAACGATGTAATAGGGGACCTTGCCAATGCTTGGCATCCCCTGCTGGGCGACCATCTTCAATCTGCTTAGATACGGGGTTCCACGATCTCTTTGGAACTCATCCTGCCGCATCTTTTTTTCCAGCTCGTCATGCAATGCAGACCCCCTTCGCTTGATCAACGATGCAACACGGGAAGTGACCTCGCTTTCCCGGGGGATGACCACGAAACGGCGAAAGTCCTCTCGTGTCACAGTCAGCTGAGCATAGGGGGCCAGTAGCCCTGCCTGGAGAACTTCCTCTATCATCGATCTCGGAGGTGTTTCGTTCTTGAACTTCCGGACCGTTCGCCTGGATTCGATCAGCCGATCGAGCACCTGGTTCTGTTCTTCAAAAGAGAGTGAGGCCATTGCGATATCCCCCCTAGTTTACCTGAAAAATCTATGGACCGTTGATATATTAACACTATTGCGGTGCAGATGTGAAATGGTCGACACTTCGGTTTGATCGTTCGAGCGAGCCATATCGACCTGATAGACGACCTAGAACATCGGCGCATAAGATTTGACCTGGTGTCCCACATCGATCGTTCACCTTGAACTAAGATCGGGATCATGAGCAACCTGAGCCAGAACGATCGAACGGCGGCCCTCCTCCTCAGTGGCAGGTGGGTCGGTGATATCTAAATATTGATGAATAAAATTACTTGCTCCATTCTGGCGAACTTTGATCGCCCGATCATACAACGCAAGGTCGACAGATCCTATGCCCGACATAATCACCGTGAAGAACCTGGTCAAGCTCTATGATCCCAATATCCGCGCCGTTGACGATATCTCATTCACTGTCACCCAAGGCGAGATATTCGGCTTTCTCGGCCCCAACGGAGCCGGAAAAAGCACTGCCATCAAGGTTCTGACCACCCTCCTCAAGAGGACCTCCGGAGAGGTCACGATCAAGGGCCTCGATATAGAGAAGGAGGCGCGTGACATCCGTAAGATCATCGGTTACGCCTCGCAGGAGATCGGGGTCGATGCCGACCTCACCGGCCGGGAGAACCTGATCCTCCAGTGTCGATACTTCCACATCCACAGGGACAAGGCCGTGCAAAAGGCGAACGACCTGCTAAGGACGGTAGGCCTCGCTGACGTGGGCGACAGGCTCGCCGGCACCTACTCCGGCGGCATGAAGCGCCGCCTCGACCTGGCGACCGCACTGGTCTCCGACCCGGAGATCCTTTTCCTGGACGAACCGACCACCGGCCTGGACCCCCAGAGCCGTCGTGCCATTTGGGACCATATCCGCGACCTGAACCGCAGGGGCACCACAATCTTCCTTACCACCCAGTACATGGAGGAGGCGGACCAGCTGGCCCACCGCCTCTGCATCATCGACAACGGCAAGATCGTGGCTGAGGGAGAACCGGGCAAGCTGAAAGGGCAGATCAGCGCGGACCTGGTACGCCTCATCATCAGGGGAGGGGAGGACCGCGACATGGTCCGCAAGGCGTATGATGTGGTATCTCGGCTTCCCGGCGTCAAGGAGGTGCAGGACCGCACCGATGGCGGTATCAACATCGCCGAGGGCATCATGATCTACAGTTCCAACGGAAGCAACCTCGTGCCCCTGATCGTCCGTGCCCTCGATATTGCCCATATCGGGATCGAGAACCTTGAGCTGGCGAAACCGTCCCTCGACGATGTGTTCATCAAATTCACCGGAAAACAGCTGCGGACCGATCTTCAGAAGCTCCCGCCCAAGGTCGGCTTCCGTTCCCGGAGGCGCTGACCATGCAATTGAGATTCGATTTCCTCATCGAGATCGCCGCCGTCTTCAGTCGCTGGATGCGCAAGCTGGTACGACGTCCGACCAACCTCACCTTCTCCATGATCCAACCGTTGATCTGGTTCCTTCTCTTCACCCAGGCCTTCCAGGCCGTGGCCAATATCCCCGGCTTCAAGCAGATCACCGGCACCGATTCCTATCTCACCTTTTTCAGCGCCGCGGTGATGGTCCAGACCGTTCTTACGTCTGCTCTGCAGAGCGGGCTGGGCATGGTCGACGATATCGAATCTGGCTATCTGGACAAGATGAGGACGACACCAATCCGACGCTCCTCGATACTGATGGGCAAGGTGTTCAGCGACGGCTTCCGCATCGTCATGCAGGTCTCGATCATAATCGCGCTCGGTTACGTACTGGGAGTGCAAGTGGCCGCGGGGCTTCCCGGCATCGCGTTGATACTGATAATGGCCATGTTCTTCGGCATAGCCTGGTCCGGCATCTCCACCTTCGTGGCCTTGACCACCAGGAACTCCGAG
Organism: uncultured Methanomassiliicoccus sp.; assembly: GCA_964642865.1. Taxonomy (GTDB): domain Archaea; phylum Thermoplasmatota; class Thermoplasmata; order Methanomassiliicoccales; family UBA472; genus UBA472. The sequence goes on from CAZXTA010000007.1 coordinate 16,017, forward strand.
TCGACCCTGGTCATCTCCATCATGTTCGTGTTCCCGATGCTCTTCCTCTCCACCGCAGTGATGCCGAAGGAGTTCCTGGCACCATGGGTGCAGACCTTCTCCATGTACAACCCGGTGTCGTACGTCGCCGATGCCGTACGTGGTTTGATCATCTATGGCATTGATTGGGGCCTGCTCGGACAGGCGTTCCTGGCGACAGCGGTGGTCGCAACGATCACGCTCTCCGCCACCATCATGATGTTCCGGAGAGCGCTGTCCAAGTGAGGCCGAACAGCTGGACCTCCCGAGCATCGATTCTGAGATCCGGTAAAGGTGTTGAGCGTTGTCTTGATGGTTCATTTCACGAACTCTTCCGGTTGACGACCAGAGTTGAGTTCTGTTCGAGGAGAGCGATACGCTGCTTCGATCTTTCAGTTCATAGGTCTTTTCGACCATTATTAAGTTCGCGCAGCAATCCATCTCTCATTTTTCGACCCGTTCAAATGAACGATTGAAATGATCCTTTGCTCTCCCTCACCGATCTCCATTGACCACAGATCTTTCAATTCCATACGTCCTACGTGACTGGATGTTGCCTAACGACCTCATTTCTTAGTTTTCTTCCCCTTTACCAGCTTGATCGAACGGTAAGCGACGTACATGGTCAGTACCAGCAGGACCACGGCCCCGATTACCAGGGCCACCATTAACAGATCGAACGAACCCGAACCGTCAGGCAGGTCAACGGTCATCTCCTGTTTGATGTGGAAGGTGATGTTCGATGTGACCCCGTCGGGTGCGGCCACCAGGCCCCCCAAGGGCCTTTCGGAATTATCCATCACCAGGAAGAAGGTCCCTGGGTTCAGCAATGTATCGTTCAACGTGAAAGAGGTGACGTTGAGATCGTCGGCCTTCAGTTCGGTCGAGGACTTCAACCCTCCTTGCGAAGGTGCGATGATGAAAGCCAACACCGCTATGAATATCGCAAGCGCAATGACGATCACTACTATTTTCTTCAATTCAAATAACGAGGACAACGAAAGGTCCCAATTCTTGTATCCCTTGAACCACTTGGCGACATCGACCAGTTGCTCCCCCGTTTATTATTAATCATGAACGTATAGAACATTATTCACTTCCTATTTTGGCCATTATTCGCTTCGATTTTCGTTCGGATCGGGGTTGGAGGCATGTGGCTGGGTCTAACTTATTTATTAGGACCAATTAATCAGCGTTCGGATTGTACTCGGAGTAGTTCGCTATTTATATAAACCCAGACTGAAACTATTATGGTATGGCCTTTTCCGAAAATGGCGAAGGAAAGGGGGATGCAAGCAAGAACCCCGACTATGCCAAGATGTCCATGGAACAGGCCTTCAGGGAACGGTCCTCCAGCAAGGACGGCCTTACTGCCAAAGAGGCGGCGGACCGGCTGTCGAGCATTGGACCGAACGAGATCACCGAGAAGAGGAAGAGCCCGTTGCTCAAGTTCCTGGGATATTTCTGGGGCCCAATCCCCTTCATGATCGAGATCGCTGTCATCCTATCGGCCATCATCGGGCACTGGGAGGATTTCTTCATCATCCTGGCGCTATTGGCGACCAATGCGGTCGTGGGGTTCTATCAGGAACGCAAGGCGGGCAACGCCATAGAACTACTTAAGAAGCGATTGGCATCTTCGGCCAAGGTCCTGCGGGACGGTTCCTGGACCACCGTCCCGGCAAGAGAGCTGGTGCCGGGGGACGTGGCCAGGGTGCGGCTGGGAGACATCGCGCCGGCGGACCTCAAGCTTTTCCACGGGCAGTACCTGGAAGTGGACCAGTCGGCTCTGACCGGGGAGTCCCTGCCGGTGGAGAAGGCAGCCGGGGACATCTGTTATTCAGGGTCGATCGTCAGGAAGGGCGAGATGGACGGGCTGGTGATAGCCACCGGCATGCACACGTTCTTCGGGAGGACCACCAAGCTGGTGGAGGAGGCGCACACCATCAGCCACTTCCAGAAGAATGTGATGAAGATAGGTAACTACCTCATCATGATCGATCTCGTGCTGGTCACCCTGATTTTCGTGGTGGCCATGTTGCGTGGCCAGAGCATCCTCCAGACGCTGCAGTTCGCCCTTGTCCTGACCATTGCGGCGATACCAGTGGCCATGCCTGCGGTGCTCTCGGTCTCAATGGCCGTAGGGGCGATCGCCCTAGCCCGGAAGGGGGCCATTGTCAGCAAGCTTGTGGCGATCGAGGAAATGGCCGGTATGGACATCCTCTGCTCCGACAAGACCGGTACCATCACGGCCAACCAGCTTTCTGTCGCGGAGGTGGTCGGCTTCGACGTGCCCGAGGACGATGTGGTTTTGGCCGGATTCCTGGCCTCCAACTCGGAGAACAAGGACCCCATAGATGACGCGGTGATCACCAAGGCCCGTTCCATTGACGGTCTGGTCCCTACAAACGACAAATACCAGGTGGAGGAGTTCCTACCCTTCGATCCGGTCATCAAGAGGACCGAGGCATCAGTGAGGACGGAGAAGGGAACGTTCCGGGTGGCCAAGGGCGCACCTCAGGTCATCCTGGAGATGTCATCTAACAAGGACCAGGTACGAGAACGAGTGTTCAAGGAGGTGGACCGGTTCGCCAGTTCCGGTTTCCGTTCGTTGGGAGTGATGCGTAAGGATGCCGGGGAATGGAGTTTCATCGGTCTCATCGGGTTGCACGACCCGCCCCGGGATGACTCCAAGGAGACCATCCATCAGGCGCAGGAGATGGGCGTGACGGTGAAGATGGTGACCGGAGATCAGACCGCCATCGCCAAGGAGATCTCCAAGGAAGTGGGACTGGGGATGGATATCGTTCCGGCCAAGGATTTCCTGAAGGTGCCGGACGACCAGGCCGCGGAAGCGGTGGAAAAGGCGGATGGCTACGCCGAGGTCTTTCCTGAACATAAGTACCGCATCGTCGAGCTGCTCCAGAGCCGAGGGCACATCGTGGGCATGACCGGCGATGGGGTGAACGACGCTCCGGCGCTGAAGAAGGCCGACTCCGGCATCGCCGTGGACGGGGCCACCGACGCCGCCAAGTCCGCCGCTTCCATCGTGCTCACCCGACCAGGCCTATCCGTCGTAGTGGACGCCATGGTGGAGAGCAGGCGCATCTTCCAGCGCATGATCAACTATTCCATCTACCGTATCTCGGAGACCATCCGCGTCCTCTTCTTCATCACCCTATCGATCGTCGTCTTCCAGTTCTATCCCATAACCGCCATCATGATCGTGCTGCTGGCCCTACTTAACGACCTGCCGGTGCTCACCATCTCCTTTGACAACGTAAGATACTCCGCCCGCCCGGAGAAGTGGGACATGCATACCGTACTTACGGTCGCCAGTTTCCTGGGACTGATCGGGGTTGTGAGCTCGTTCGTAGCGCTCTACCTTGGCATGAACGTGTTCAATCTGAGCACCAGCGTGCTGCAGTCCTTCATCTACCTGAAGCTTTCGGTGGCCGGTCACTTGACGGTGCTGGTCGCCCGGACCAAAGGACCGTTCTGGTCGATCAGGCCGGCTTGGCAGCTCATGAGCGCGATCCTCGTCACCCAGATGATCGCCACCCTGATAACTGTGTACGGTCTAGGTCTACCGGCGATGGGCTGGGGCCTGGCCGTCTTCATCTGGGGCTTTGCTATGGCCTCATTCTTGATCACCGACTTCCTAAAGGTCAGACTCTACCGGTATCTCATCAGGAAGGGGGAAGTCACACCAGGTATCGTATAGCGGAATCTACAGTGCGAACGAGGGATTGTTCCAAAAGGAGAACGGTTACTAGCTCCTGCTAATGAAGGAAACCGTGAGAACGGTTGCCGACCTGATGGATCGATGGCCTGGATCTCTATTTCTTCATGGAAGATGTCGAAGAGCCGCCTTTTAAACATGGTCATCAATTTGGTATCATAGCTTTTTTCAGATTTTTCCATTGGCCCTTCACAAAATGAATGGGTGAGACCTGCGGGTGCCTAATCCTGTTTGGTTGTAAGAGAAAGATCAGGAAGTGATGATGTAATCCTAACAATAATTGCGCTATATTTCATAAGATGGTATCTCATAATTAACGACCGATTTCTGGAGAAATCGATTCTTTTTTAACCTGTTAAGTAATATAAAATTACGAAGGGAGCTTATTATGATCAAGGCATTATCGCTTAAGGATTACCGGGCCGTGTACAAACCCGATCAGGTCGGGTGTTCTACGACAGAAACCCTGAGACCCACAGATGAGATCATTGGGCAAGAGCGAGCACAGAAGGCCCTCCGGTTCGGTCTCGAAATTCAAGAAACGGGATTCAACATCTTTGTCGCTGGGGTGCATGGTACAGGGAGGAGTACCGCGGTCAAGAATTTCCTTTTTGAACTGGCAAGCACCAAACCGAAAGCAGATGATTGGGTCTATGTCAATAATTTCGCCAACCCTTACGAGCCCCTCGCGATCCGTCTTCCTCCAGGGATGGGCATCCAGCTGAAAGCGGATATGGCTGCCTTTATCGAGGAGGCCAGGAGGTCTCTGCCAAGAGCGTTCGATAGTATAGATTACGAGACAAAACGCCAGGAGGTCCTCGGAAAACTGACCAAAGAGAGGGAAGAGATAATCAGACAGGCCAATGAAAGTGCAGCAAAACAGGGCTTTTCGATACAGATCGGGGAAATTGGCCTGATAATCATTCCAATCATCGACGGTAAACCGATCACACCAGAGAATTTTGATGCTCTTCCCGATAAGATAAGGAAAGGGATGCTTAAGAGACGGGATGCCTTGGAAATCGATCTGCGGGCCGGGTTCCGTAGGGTTCGGGAAATTGACACAAAGGGGATGGAGGTCGTCAACAAGCTCAACAGTGAGATCGCGCTCAATGTCATTGGCCATCTTTTCATCGGTCTTAAAGAAATGTACGAGGAGGTCGAAGAAGTGCTCTCCTATATCGACAGTGTCCAGAAGGATATTCTGGAAAACCTTGGGATATTTCTTGGAATGGCACAGCAGCAACAGGATCAGGTCCCGGCCCAGTTCAAACAGTTGGTCGAAAAGGACCCGGTTTTCAGGAAATATGAGATCAATATAATGGTTGACAACGGAAGTCTTATTGGCGCCCCAGTGATATTTGAAGAGACTCCTAGCTACCAGAACATCCTGGGAAAGACAGAAAAAGAGGTTCAATATGGTGTAGTGACGACCGACTTCATGATGATTCGACCTGGTTCGATGCATAAAGCGAACGGTGGGTACCTAGTCATCCCTGTACTGGACCTCTTCCGGTATCCCTTTGCCTGGGACGGCCTGAAGTCCGCCCTCAAGACGGAGAAGGTCAGGGTCGAGGAACCGGGAGAGCAGGCGGGGTTCATATCAACGAGAGGGCTCAAGCCGCAGCCAATTCCATTGAACGTTAAGGTCATCCTCATCGGTACACATGAGATCGCTCAGATATTGTACCAAGGAGACCCCGACTACACGGAGCTGTTCAAGGTGAGGGCTGATTTCGATATCGTAATGGACCGGAATAAAATTAATTTGAATAAATATAAAGAGTTCATCTGCACCCTCTGCAATCGGTTCAATTTAAAACACCTAGACAAGACCGCTGTAGCAAAGGTCGTGGAGTTCGGTTCCAGACTTGCAGAGGACCAGAAGAAGCTTTCCACCAGATTTGCCAGTGTTGCTGATCTAATAAAGGAAGCGAACTTTTATGCATTACGAGAAAAAGCACAATACATAACTGTGAAACATATCAATAAGGCGGTCGAGGAGAAATTGTATCGTTCCAACCTGGTCCAGCAGAAGATACAGGAGTACATCGAGCGAGGAATGTTCCTGATAGATACAGATGGGAGCAAGGTCGGGCAGATCAACGGGCTTTCGGTCATGCAGACAGGCGATTTGGCTTTTGGCAGGCCATCCCGCGTTACCGCCAGTGTTGCTGTGGGGCGAGACGGCATCATCGATATCGAACGCCAGGCGCAGATGGGAGGACCAACGCACACCAAGGGCGTCCTCATCCTAGGTGGTTACCTTGCGAGCAAGTATGCTCAGGATAAACCGCTCTCCCTCGCCGCGAAGCTCGTCTTCGAGCAGAGCTACGGAGGGGTGGACGGCGACAGCGCCTCAAGCACGGAATTGTACGCCATCCTCTCCGCCCTCTCGGATCTGCCTATCAAACAGCATATCGCGGTCACCGGTTCGGTCAATCAGCGGGGTGAGGTACAGGCCATCGGAGGTGTCAACGAGAAGCTGGAAGGCTTTTTTGAAGTGTGTAAGGCCAAGGGGCTGACCGGGGAACAGGGATGCATGATACCAGCGAGCAACGTCCAGAACCTGATGCTGAAAGAAGAGATCGTGGAAGCGGCCAAGGATGGTAAGTTCACCATCTATCCGGTCACGACGATCGATGAGGGTATCGAGGTCCTTACAGGCGTACCTGCAGGTAAACGACTGGCCAACGGATCGTACAAGAAGGGGACGGTCAATTACCTGGTGAACAAGAGGTTGCAGGAGATGGCCGAAACGGTCAGGGAGTTCCAGGTTCGATCGTGATGGGGCTCCCTCTCAACAAGAAAATGATAGTAAGGCCGGTCGATCGCCGGAGCGACCGTCTTCAACCATACGCAGGATAGGCGATCGGCCATGGTATATCGAACGCCAATGCCCATCCGATCTTCGGATCATGCATCGGCCAGAAGATGACATAGTAACCGATGCTACACACGATGCCGTCGACCCCTCGATTCGCTCAGGGGAGGGGGAACCATCGACCTTCGACCTGGACTTCGCGGGCCGACCACCGCTTTCGTAAGGAGCGTGCCGAGAACCTGTTCCTTCCGGAGATACGACTGTTCTGAAAAAGGAATGACGAACATCTGGTCGATCGTGGTTTCAATTTTAAAAAGCCCGGCCCTCATCTCTTGGCATCTGAACCTGCGGCATCACCAGCCATATGAGAAATTTGGTCCGAAGGCCTTAGGTCACATCCGGTTAAATAGTAGAGCGAATATGGCAGTCCTATCCCGCTACCGCAAGGTGGCGGAGACAAAAAACAGTAGGTAATTCAGTAATGTATGGAAATAGAAGTAATTCCGGGGGCTA
>CAZXTA010000008.1:0-22466 GCA_964642865.1 uncultured Methanomassiliicoccus sp.
TATATTCGTTTCGAGATGGTGAAAAAAATGGTCGATGTATTAATGTTGTTATAGGACTTTGAGATATGTCATGAAAGGTTGGTTGGGATGGCTGTGGTGGCGATTGGTCGTCTCAGCGCTCCTTTTACCGCTCTCATTCCTTTTTTTCATCATGGGTCTGAATGGATTCTTATTTCAATTCATAGCATGGGGGATAGGGATCCTGTGCCTTGTGATCGGTATAGCGGTATGGTTCTACCGCAGTCCTGAGACCAATTGGGACATGGAAGGGAGGCCCGCATCAGGACCCAGGACCGAGCACGAGACCCGAACGGAATTGGAACGTTCGAAACTGCAGGAGTCCAACAGCATAAGTCTGTCCGGATATTGGGTGGACCGTCAGTATTTCGGAAGGTTCAAAGGGCCCAAGGATTGAGCTCTCTCGATTACGAACCAAGGTGATAAATCTCCATATGGTGCATTATTGAAGGAAATGGAGATCACTGTCTACGGTGGGGCGGGTGTGGTCGGGGGCAACAAGGTCTACCTGAATTTGGGGGACCGGGGGCTATTCTTCGATTTTGGCGAGCCCTTTGACGTGGGTAAGAGGTTCTGCACCGAATACATGAGACCTCGTGGAGGCCGGGGACTGCGCGACTTCTTGCGGCTGGGAATGCTGCCTGCCCTGGATTGCTACCGACCCGATATGTATCCTTCGGACATCTCTCCGAACGACATGCGACCGATACGGGTGGATGCCATGTTCCTCTCGCACGCCCATTTCGATCACTACGGGCACGCCGGATTCCTACGTCAGGACATTCCTATCGTGGCCAGCCCCATGACCTACGCGATATTGCGAGCGATCAATGAGATGGGGAAGTCGAATCCTCCCACTGAACTGTTCGATCATGTGGTGAGAATGTGCAAGGAGGGGGAGCCTAGGGTGCTCATCTCTCCTAGGGCCAGGGTCAGGGAGGTGGAGGGGCGCAGGTGGGTGTTGACCGGGGAAGTGGTTGAGGAGGCTCCCGAATGGAAGAAGGGCTCTTGCTGCCAGGTGGTCCAGGGGGATGGATCCATCAATGGCCTGGAATACCGGTCCTACCCGGTAGACCATTCGGTCTATGGCGCCAACGCCTATGCCGTTCGTAGAGGGGATGGCGATTGGGTGGTCTATTCGGGAGACCTGAGGATGCATGGGTCGCGGGGAGAGATGACCGCCCGCTTCGCCGACGCCGCCAGGGAGCTAGGGCCCAAGGCCTTGATCATCGAAGGCACCCGGATCGGCCGGCCCTCGGACGACCTGGAGATGACCGAGGCAATGGTGCGGGAGAACTGCCTTGCGGTAGTGGAGGAGGGCAGGGGGCTCACCATCGCCGACTTCTCGGCCAACAACTTCGAGCGGCTGGACACCTTCATTAGCATAGCCAACGATACCGGCAAGCGGATGGTCGTCACCCACAAGGACGTGGCCTTTCTGGAGAGCATCGCCAAGGTGGACGGCAACGTGCGAAAGGACGGGCTCTGGGTGTACAGGTCGCTGAGCCCGGACGACATCGACGTGGTGAACGACCTCCGGGACAAGGGCTGGCAGGTGGCCGACCCGGACGATGTGGCCAAGGACCCGGACGAGTATATGCTGTGCTTCTCCTTCTGGGACATGACCAAATTGCTTGACCTGGAATGGAAGGGCGGGACGTACGTCTATTCCAACAGCGAGGCCTACGACCTCAAGCAGCTGGACAACCTGCAGAAGCTGATGAACTGGATCGACCTTATGGGCTTCAATTGCCGGGGCCTATCGATGGCCGGGGGGCATCTGGACTTCGAGAGGGGCTTTCACAGCTCGGGCCACCTCTCCCCACCCCACCTCTGGCAGGTTGTGGAGAGGATATCCCCGGAGGTGGTCATTCCGGTGCACTGCCCCGATCCAGAGAGCTTCGCCCGGCATTGCCCGGTGGGAACGGTGCTGCCGGTCAAGGGGAAGGCCATCGACCTGAACTCTCGATAGTGACGGGGACCGGCCTGGGAAAATCGCGGGGAAAGGTGGAGCACGATGCCCAGCGGACGACCTGCATTTCGGGCCCTGACCCAGGCATGATATTGGGCCCAATTGCCCCCGATCCGCTGGTCGCGGCTCATCCAGAAGACTACGGGACCAGGACCGGTTGATAAACGCATTGTTTGCCAGCGGTTCTCATGCCCGGGGGCGGTCAACTGTATGTGGAGTGTGAATCCAACTTAACGACGCTAATGCCTCCTCAGGCCGTTCCATTTCGCCAGCCGATTCAGTCGACGGTAGGGACGGTCCAGGACCATCGCGAATAAGACCAGGGGGATGATGATCAGTGCGGGAAAGGGCGAATTCCAGGCCAGGGCAAGCGATGATCCCACGGCTAGGGAACCAATGACCAGGGGAACGTACACCATAGCGTGCTTTCTTCGAGCCGCGGAATAATCTCCTTGGATCCGGTCCAGCTGTCCAGTGTCAAGCACCGCCGCGGTCACCGCCGCCGAACGGAAGGATGCCTGGACCATGATCGCTTGAAGATTCTTCTTTGGCCTGGTGCGAGATATCGACCTTTTCACGAACTCTGGAGACGAGACGTACCTGTTCAGCCCTTTCTCAATTGCCTTGAACGGAACTGGCAATTTGGCCAGCCTCTCCTCTCTACGTTCATGGGACAGCCCCAGGAACCCCTTGGAGGTGGACTTGTCTTGAATATAATGCAAGGCCATGCCCAGATGCCAGAATCCCAGATAGGTGTCATTCCGCAGGAAAGATCTTCTGGCCGTCCAAACATGCAACATGATGATACGTTGTGCTGGCCGATGATGGCTCACGCGGTAAGAGTGGACAGGTCCGTTGACCCTCTCTCCGTGGCGGTCCGGTTCCACCATTCCGTCCAAGAAGGCCTTCCTCTCCCCTTGCTGAAGTTGCAGACTATCGGCGATGGCCTTGCCGATGGAGAGGTGGGAGCGCCATTTCATAGGGGGCATTAGATAGAATGCCAGTATTAATAATGTAAATGAAAGATTAAGAATGCCAGGGCGTTCGTCCGGGCGAGGTTGGGTTCACTGAGGAGTGAAGAAGGGTTATTTCTTCTCTTGAGACTTAGCCTTCTCCTTCGGCTTTTTGTCCTTAGCCATTGTAAACCACCTCCAGTCCCTGCTGGGGCTGAGTGAAATGAAGAGATGAGGAATGGTTAATAACTTTTTGACCTACCGCGATTCTATTATTATAAAGGTAATGTCAAATAATATGAATACAATTTTTCGCTCTGAACTTCGTTCATTTCTCGAGATAAAGGCAAATCGACGATAATAGTCATATTATTCGTTAAATGCTTTGGAAGATATTATTTTCAACATCGTTTTTCGTTCATTGTCGAAAACCGTTCGTTTTGACATACGTTGCAAACCAAACGCTTATCTAACTCGGTTCTGTTGATGTTCTCTCAATCGGGTCAAGAACCGGGAGAGTTTTACAACGTTCGAAGTGTTCGCCACAGGGGGAGAGATCGTGTTCACCCACCTTGCTTTCCTGGTCGCCGTCTACGCCTTCCTGGGAGGGGCCATAAAATATATCGATCAGGCCTACGACGAGAGCGTAGGCTCCATCGCCCTGGCCAAGGCTTTGGCCGTTTTCTCTGGACTTCTCATGGGCGTGAGCATGATCTTGGACGGGGGGTTCTCCACCTCCTTCTTCCTGGCCATGCTGATAAGCCTGGTATTGACCAAAAAGGTCGATAACTGGAGCTTCCTGGCGGGAACGATGGTGGCCCTGGCCACCTTCATCGTGGGAGCGGTGGTCTGGGGGGCGGAATTGTTGCCCATTCCCATTGTCGTCTTCCTCATAGCTGGGGCGGTCGACGAGGTCGCCGACTCCTTCGCCCACGGTAAGAACTTGAGGCCATTAGTGAAGTTCGTTCTGCATTACCGTCCTTTCAGCGACGTTGCCTTGGTGCTGCTCATCGTGCTCATTCCTTTCGACTGGCATTACCTAGTACCCTACTTCGCCTTCACCCTGTGCTATCTGTTCATAGGTGGCCTGGAGGAAGGCCAGGTGGCGGAATCGGTCCGGGGGATCATCCGCCGGGCCGCCCAGCTCCGCCCTTGATCTGCACCTGCCTCGACAAACGATTATATGCTTTGCGCTACAATGTTAAATGACGATGCAAATGGATGAGAAAGAGTTGGTCATGCAGGAGTTGCGCAAGATACCTATTGTAGGAGAGAAGGTGGCCGAACCATTATATCTGCTAGGCATAAGATCGGTCAAGGAGCTGGTGGGAAAATCCCCCGAAGATATGTATGGTGAGCTTCGCACCATGAAGGACTACTACGTGGAGCAGTGCATGCTCAACCAGCTGAAGGTGGCGGTGAGCATGGCCGCCAAGATGAAGTGAGATATCGCGACCTGCCGATCAACTATGGTCTTCCAGGGGCGGTTCTTCTAGGTCATTCGACCGCTCCCGATCCTCGGCCTCCTCGGCCTTGGATTGCCTGGGGCGATTCAACATTCCATATCCCAGATAGAAAGCCACCGCTGCCATTAGGGCGATGATGGCCACCACAGAGTACAGGGCATACTGCACCTCCTGCACCTTCTCCGACACCAGCGGCGAACTGGCTGGATCGTAGTTATCACTGGCCTCTCCCACCCCTGGTACTCCGGAGGAGGCCACCATCAGGAGCACCGAGCAGATGACCAGCAGTATCATTGAGGTGGAGAGCATCACTACGATGCGGGTGTTCTCGCCCGGGGATATGAGGTCCCGGGCCTTCCAGGACAGGGAATAGTAGACGAAGCCGTGGTCTTCCGCTCTTTTGACCAGCCCACCGTCCTCCAATTTCCTGAGATGGCGATGCACCGCGGCCTTGTCCACGTCCAGATGTTCGGCCAGCTGAGAAAGGGTACGCCGTTCGCCCTGTAACGCCTTGAGCATTTCCAGCCGCGTGTCCGAGGCCAGGGCGAACAGGGCGGTCTTGTCCAATTCCACCTTCAGTGCATCATCCCCCGGTCTCGCCTCTCACCGTGTCCTCATCCGTGCTATCATCGATCATACCTGGCCAATATCCTTCCTCCGGACCGTAAGGGACATCGCCCAACTTCTCCAAGGTGCCCAGGCCCCAGGCCTTTATATCAATGGAAGTGATGGTGTATAGGACCTTCTCCAGGATAACGCATCGCACCGACCCGTAGTATCCGCCGATGCTCAGGTTGGCCTTGAGGACCAGCCCGTCCTCCTGCACCAGGATGACGAACACCTGCTGCTGTGTTCGATAGGTCGCCTCGTCCCAGCTCATGACCGGTATCATCAGTTGCCCGCTCCTCTCGTCCATAAGTATCGCCTTATGGTCCCACAGGGCCTCGGAGGACCAGGAGCTCAGGGGGATCATGAGGGTATCGATCTCCGTTGGCGATGTTGGGTCGTGCACGTCGAACAGGGAGATCTTCATGGTCCGGTTATCCAGCCCGATGCCGATCAGTCTGTTGCTCGGGCAGGGATGCAGGTAGGCGGAGAACCCAGGGACCACCAGCTCCCCCAGCACACGGGGGGAGGCGGGGTCGCTCAGATCGATGACGAAAAGCGGGTCGGTCACAAGGAAGGTCACCAGATAAAGGGTGGGGCCCATGAACCTGGCCGATTTGATGGACTCCCCGGGGGCCAGGCCCGTGAGCGAGCCCACCACCTTCAGGTCTTGGTCCAGTACGTAGACCCGATTCTCACTGTTCGACCAGCCGGTGCAGGTGACCATGCGTAGCATGCCCTGGTGTTCGTCAAGGGAGAACTGGTTGAGCGGGTATCCTACCACCTGGCCCTTGGCCAGGGGGACCACCTCGATACCGTCCAGCTGCAGGCGGAACACTGTGGTGACTGCGACGTACGAGGTGCTGACAGTATCGTCGGGTCCTGCCGCCTCATAGCCCACATAGGTCAGGAAGATGTTCTCCTGGGAGACGTACATCACGCTGGAACATCCTGTGATGAAGGAAGTGAAGTTGTGCTCCAAGGTACGCAGGTCCAGGGCCAGGATGTTAAGGAAAACGTCCGCGTCCTCAGCCTGCGGATCAAAACGTATGCTTATGGCCTTTACATCTTCAACATCACCATCGACCCCGGTCCTGGGAGGGGATATTTCGCCCATCCACCAAACACCTTCTTCTCCCAGTAGGTAGATGTAGTCGCCGATCAGCCTGCTTCCGGCGAAATTGCCGCTCAGGGAATACCTGGTGATTACCGTGGGGGAGGAGGGGTCAGAGACGTTGACCAGGCAGCAGGTGATAAGAGAACCACCGTAGAACATGTAGATATCGGCGTCAAGATAGGGAGAAGTGGGCTGCTCGTATTCATTGGCCACGACTGCCAAAATGCCGTCGTGCAGGAACAGGCCATGTATGGTCCCATAAGCGCCTTCCTTGCCGATTATCTCGGTGATGTTCACAACTGAGACGTTGTTCATGTCGGAGGCGGGGTAAGCCTTCATCACCGTCACACCGTTATTACTGGAAACGTAAAGGAACTCCCCATCGGTCTTCACCGTGTCCAGTTCGTCCACTCCGGACACCTGTACGTTCGTCTGGGAGTGATAGGTTTCGCCGTTGCCGGTCTCGTCGGTAAGCGAGAGAAGTCCGGTCCTGCTGTCTCCCTGGCGATCGGCCAGGTATCTCCTCATCTGCGCCTCGCTGACGAAGTTGGGCAGATCCCCCTCGGGCCATTCCTCCTTCGTGGGAGAGAATATCATGGTCAGGCTGGCCGCTATAAGCAATGCCACGATGGCGTAGGCGAGCAAAGAACTGAGGACCGGGTGTCGGGTCATGGTATTATCATTTCTCAAGGATTATTTGAACCCCGTTACATCGTTGACTTAGCGGTCAACGGCTGACCTACGAGTAAAAGACCAATGTATAAAGCGTATCGAGCCTTGCTCGGTGACGATGCAGAGGCATTATTTCGTGGCCAAGATGCCCGACGAGCCGGGGGCCTTGCATCGGGCGGCGGAGATCGTCAAGCGGCACGGAGGCAACATCGACCGCATCCAGTACGATAAAAGGATAGACCCTTGTACGGTGTTCTTTGAGGCCCGTTGCACTGATGATGAATATCAGGCCATGCGCTCCGAGCTGGAGGCCATCGGCTATCTGCAGGGCCCGATGATGGTCCCCAGCTTCCTGAAGTTCCAAGTGGTGCTTCCGAACCGTAGCGGCGCTCTGTTCGATTTCCTTAACCACACAACTGCCGCGGAGTGCAACATCGATTTCCTGGATTTCGACGATCGAGGCAAGCACCCTGAACGGCTGACCGTTTCCCTGACCGTGGAGAAGGCCGGAGCGGTGGATGACCTACTGGAGGATCTCAAGACCCGCTATCCCCTGGAGATACTGGAGTATGACACCACCGGTCAACACTTGGACGACACGGTCTTCTATATCCGTTTCGCCCAGGAGCTGCGAAAACTCCTGGGCCAGGCCGAGGACGCCTTCCTCCTCCGGCTCCTCTCGGACATTAACCACGTGGTCCAAGAGCTCATGAACCTGGGGGGCGAGCCTCGGCAAGCGTTCTCGGACGTGCTGCTCAGCGGTCAGGGGCTGAAGGGCACCACCGGGAAGGGTTTCTTCGCTGACCTGCAGGAGGTGAACCTGGGGGAGACGGACCTGCTCTGCGTGCAGTTGCCCTGCGGGGGCAACTGCTATCTGCTGAGGAGGGGGACGGAAGTCACCATGATCGACACCGGCTTCGGAATCTACTTCCGAGACCTGGGCTACCTGATGGAAAGGGAGGGATGGGGCGGTGTGGGCATGGTACGGAAAGTCCTCGTGACCCACGGCGATGCTGACCATTCTGGCTCCACCGGCCTGCTCAACGCGGAGATCTGGATGCATCCTGACACTCTGCAGGTGATACGGCAGTCGAACCGCGCATATGGCTCGGGGAGCGAGGGGTCGGTCCTGGCCGAGGTGTACACCAAGTTGATCAATCTTTTCTCCGCCTTCTCGGTTGCCGAGCGGCCTAAAACGTTTCCGGCGAGAGAGCTCGACCGCCGGGGAAGGTTCTCGGTTATCGCCCGCACCGAGGTGGCTGGGATGGAGTGTGAGGTGCTGGAAGGCTTCGGCGGGCATACGCAGGGGCAGGTGTTCTATCTTCTACCGGGTGAACTGGTACTTTTCACCGGGGACAGCCTGATTAACTTCGACAGCCTGAGCGAGGACCGCAGGAAGTTCGCCACCCTGGCCAAGAACCTGATGACCTCGGTGAACGTGGACAGCGATAGGGCCAGACGGGAGCGGGAAGGGCTGCTTGGCCTGATCGAGGAAATGGAATCGAAGCGGGACGATGGGCGTAAATGCCTGATATGCGGAGGGCACGGAGCGATATCTATGCTAGAGGGCGGGCGTCTGGTCAGTTATGGAATGGTCAGAAGATATACCTTGGAGTGAAGTAAAAAGGAGAAGGGATTTGGCGGGCTCAGCTGCCCACCATGGTCCCGGAGAACACCTGCCAGGCCAGGGCGGTCTTGGCCACCAGGCTCAGTATGATGTACATCCTTTCCCCGTACAGGTAGTCCTTCCATTTCCCCACCTTCTTGTACTGCAGCACCATGTTCACGGCGAATATGTTGAAGAAGAAGGCTATGGAGATGAAGATGCCATATACGAAGTCCGGTGGTGAACCGCCCCTGACCCCGGTAAAGTACATGGCCAGAGCGACCCAAGGGATCAGACCGGCGAAACATCCGAAGATGAAGGCCGTCCAGTCCGTCTTCTTTGTGGTCTGGTTGTGCAGCTCCATCATGTAGCCGAACAGGTTCATACAGGCGTTCAGGCAGAACAGAAGCATTATCGACACGAAGTCGAACATGCCGCAGAGCCAGGCGATGACCACCAGCATGAAGGAAGAGGAGAGCGCGTACTCGAACCAGCGGGCCTTGTTAATGTTCATCTTCAGGTTCTTCACGTACCACTTGTAGCCGAAGGTGGAGACGCTGAAATGGGCGATGGCAGACATCAGCAGGAATATGGCCACCATGGGACCTAAGGGCACGGAGAAGAATTCTATCGCCCCGCCTGGCCCCATTGGCGGGAATACGCCAGCGTCATAGTACGAAGTCGTGAACGTCATCTGGATATCGTAGTTCGCGATCGCCAACATCACCGCAGCCTGGATGAAGTGGAATACCCCCATCACGGCGTTGAAACGTCTTAGCTTCCTGAACTTGATATCGTCTGTTTCTGTGCTTTCCACAGTATTCCCCCTGACATATTACAGGGATGTTTTTAATATTAATTTTTTTTACAATCATATTATGTTACTGGAACATTGATATCTGATTAAAAGTGAAGGCTTCTTCGATCAACGCCCTTCGGGTCCCATATGTTGAATGGGACCTGTTTATAATTTTATACTTCATCACCCAGAACGGGAACGTTGCCGACCATGTAAAAGTCGAGGGAGGTTCTGGCGCAGGCGGCGTCCGAACCTCCTTTGCAGTTATGAGATTTAGCGGGCCATCAGCATATTCACCGCGGCCAAGGGGACCAGTGACAGCAATAGCACGGCAATGTTCTGGTACAGACTGTAGTCTCCAGCATACAGGAACAGCCACAGTGCCACGCCTACTACCCAGATCAGTGCGCTGACCCCGCCTACCACGCTCTGGCGGTGCTCCTTGTGCGACAGCTCCGACCATCCCTCGACAGCCCTAGCGAAGGTGAACCAGACCGGTATATTGATCGCCCCCATCACTATCGCGGACATAAGCAGCACGCCGATGTTCTGCAGTATTCCATAATCATCAGCCAGGAAGAAAAGCCAGGTGATCAGGAAGGTGAACCAGAGGAGAAGGGAGAGGGCGCTGAAGGCCACTCTCCACCCTATTCCCTTAATCGCCATGCATCTCTCATTCATCTCGCAAGCCCAATCGTTGTCGTTCATCGTTCGCATACCTCCATTATTTCCTTGTAACTACCTAGGTCGGCCACTTAACTAAAGGAGAGCGGACACTTGTGACCAGCTCAAACAGATAAAGGAGCTTGGTGTTCCCCCCGCGAGGAGGTGCCGTTCAACAATATCTAACGGTACCGCCATGTCTCCACGATGTCCGAACTTCCGGAGGTGGAGACCACCAGGAGGTATGTGGAGCACCATGTCCTCCGTTCCCATGTACTTCATGTGAGGGTCTCGGGCCCTCGTACGATGGAAGGAGGGACCCGCCCATCTTCGAGCATCATTTTGTAGATAAGGTCCTTATCGACATCTGTCGCCATGATAAGAACCTGTTCCTGGGCTTTAGGAACGGCTCGCTCCACATCCATCTGGGGATGATCGGGAGCGTCCGCTTCCTGATGCAGGGGAACCCCCCCCCCCATGAAAGGCTCAGAATCAGCTTGGATCGGGGAGCTCTTGTTCTGGGCGTCCCTCGCCGCTTCGGCAGGTTCGTTCATGTCGAGGATGTCTCAGGCTTCGTGGCCATCAAAGGTCTGGGCCTAGACGCTCTGGACATCGTCCGGGATGAATTTATCCGCAGATTGAGCGGGAGAAAGGGGGCGGTCAAAACGGTACTCTTGGACCAGAGGGTGGTCGCTGCTATAGGGAGGCTCTATGCTGACGAGATCTTATTTCAGGAGGAGCTAGCGCCTTTCGGGCCTCGGGACGGCATTCCCGAGGAGGAATCGTCGTAACTATGGCAAAGGACCCGAAAGGTGCTTATGGCCTCCATCGAAGTAGGTACCGATTTTGAGGAGCTTCCCGCCGGCTACCTGTTGAGACAGTGGGAGAACGGGGGGGGCTTGCTCCGTTTGCCGTCAGGCCCTCCAGGCCACGGTGGTGGGAGGTCGGACCATCATCTACTGCCTATACAGCCAAAGAGTCTGGGCGAAGCAAGGATGCTAGGTTTTTTATAACCTGAAATTTATTGAATATCTAGGTGGGGAGATGGACGTCGATCTAGTGACCGTAATAAATCTGATGCTATGCCTGGTCATCGTTTTCATTGGCCTGCTGGGCTACCGTAGGAGCAAGCATCACATGCCCTTGATGCTGGCGGTGATCTTCGGCATCTTCGGGCTTTCCCACGCTCTGGTGCTCGCGGGGGTCTCGGACGACCTGGAGGTCGTCATCTACGCCATTCGGGTGCTGGCGTACGGACTGGTGATCTATCTCCTTTACCGTTACGTAAAGGTGCTAGACATTTTCTGATCGGCCTTGTTCAAACCTTCCTCCCGACCTATCGCATGTTTAATACATCCTGAGGAAGTTGTTTCACGTGGTGATGTATCTGTTCACCCTTTCCCAGGAGATCGCTAAGCTTATCGATGTCGCCGCAAAGAATGGCGCCATACCCGCCCCTATCAGCGCACGAGAGGTGGTTGTTTCCGACTGGGTCCGGTTCAAGTGCCGCTACGGGTGCAAAGGCTATGCCAAGCATCTTTCCTGCCCCCCCTACGCCCCCACACCGGAGGAGACCCGCCGCATGCTGGCCGAGTACGATCACGCCCTATTGCTGCGATTCGATGGAGTACCGGGTCGGGAGGGCGCACGTCCAGAGGACGTGCCGGAGGACTTTCACCACTGGTACCGCGACCTGATATTGTGGGTGAACCGGACGGTGCACCTGCTGGAGAAGACCGCCTTCTACGACGGCTATTACAAGGCCTTCGGTTTCGGGGCCTATCCTTGTATCCATTGCCAGCATTGCGTGGCCGAGGAGGCGGAGGGCCTGGTGGACGAGAGCCTGCGCCGAAAATGCCGTCATATGGACCTGGTGCGGCCGAGCATGGAGGCTGCCGGCATGGATGTCTTTGCCACCTCCAGGAAGGTGGGATGGTCCCTGAACACCATACCGTGCCATGACATGGAGTACGGCAAGGTGATCCGCTTTGACCTAAGTTCCGTCGGCCTGGTACTACTGCAATGAGGCGTCCTGTCGGTTGGCAGGAATGCTCAGCGTAAAATAATGATGGAAGGTGACGATGGTTATTCTCAGGATGCTGGGGATATGTCGGGCGAAAACGACAGTTGGCCTGAGGAACGGAACGTGTCCTTGCCCCAAGATGTGGATGCCGGACTGAAGGATGCCTGGGGACTGGAAGGATTGCGGTCCAGCATGCCAGACGATGCGTCCATGAAGAGCATGGCTGAAAGGTATCAAGTCCTCTCCGACCCGGTGCGGCTCTCCATCGTGTACCTTTAAGAGGGGGCGACCTCTGCCCTTACGTCCTGAAGGGGCTCACTGGATTGAGCGGCTCTAAGCTGTTTTATCACCTTAGCATCATTGAAAAGGCGGGTATGATCATCTGGCGGCAGAGCAAGAACTGGCAGGTGTACAGCCTCACCGAGCTGGGCAATAACTCCGTGCTCTGACCGGTCCTGAGCCAAACACGTTCGTTTAGGGACAATATTTAAATCGGTAGCGAACCAATCGATATTTTATGACAACAAACGGTGGATCTTCCGCCGGTTCATTGGAACCACTTTATATGCGGATCGAGGAGGCCGCTAGGCAGGCCGGCTCCGATCTGGTTGGATTCGCCAACCTGGCCCCGTTGAAGGGCATACTGACCGGGGACGCCACCACCTTAGAGTTCCCCTCTGCGGTGACCTTCGCTGTGGAGATACCGAAGGCGGCAGCCCGAGCTTCTTTAAATAAACCAAGCGAGGAGATGCGCACGGCCTATAAAAGTTGTAACAAGAGTCTCATGGCCACCGCGGAAAAGGTGGTCGAGATCCTCACCGCCGCCGGTTACAAGGCGCGGTTCATTCACCCGGCCCAGCGGGTCGTCCCGGAGAAACTGCTAGGGCCCATCTCCCAAAAGGCCATCGCCGCCCAGGCGGGAATGGGCTGGATCGGGAAGAATGGACTGCTCATAACTGACAAGTTCGGTCCACGCCAGAGGATGGGCGCGGTCCTGACCGACATGCCGATGACCCGCAAGGTGATGCTGATAAATAACAACTGCGGGGACTGCACCGCCTGCATCGACGTCTGCCCCATGAAAGTGCTCAAGGGGCCGGAGTTCGACCATCACCCTGAGTCCCGCGACCTGGTCATCGATTGGGCCAAGTGCGGGGAGTACGAGATGAGGCTGATCGGGGACGGGAGCAAGCCGGAGAAGGCTTGCGGTAAGTGCATCTCTAGGTGCCCCTTCTCCAAGCTGGAAGATTGAACTGAAGGGGCTTCAACCCCATTTTTTCAATTCCCGTTGCTGCGGACCTTCAATATCACTATCACTCCATTAAGTACAATGGCCATGGAGTTCCAGAAGATTATGGGCGCGTCCCTAAGATAGATGCCATACATGAGCCACATGGCCATCCCTATCATGAGCACCAGGGGCATGGTCAGGGAGACGTCCTTCATGCTTCCGGTGCGATAACCTTTGATGATCTGGGGAATGAAGCCCGAGGTTGTGATGAAGCCGGCCGTCAACCCGAGGAGCGTCAAGGGGTCCATGAACAGTGCATATTGTGTGTGCTAATGACCCTTTTGTTTGATGATTTGCGCTCATTTCGATTAACCCCTATTCATCGATATCCCCATCCCAATGCCCGGTCCTCCAAATGAATTTTTCACGATATTGAACGATCGGGCATAAGATCGAGGATGTTGAGGACATCGACCTCGGGACCAAGGACCTGCACAGATGCGGCTCGGTCATTGACAATGTATATCTCGATGTTTGGATACGCGTGATGGCGGGCCCGTGGGGGTCCGCACCTATGCTTAGCCAGATTGTCAAAACGAAGGTTCAATCAGAGGCATAATTGCACCGGCCCAAACTATTTACCTTTTTATTGCTTATTTAAATAATTATTTTATTATAAAATGTTCTGGGATATTTCATTGAGTAGAAAATGAGCCCCTCGACGAGCCGAGGGGCATTGGTTAAGATAATTCAGCTAGAAGGTAGCTCACTGAGTCCGTTCTCAATGTACTTAATCCCTGTATTTGTTAACATCCATGCTTTCGGACCGTCTTTCTGTTCAGGAGCTTCCATTATGAACCCGCGCTTTGCGTTCTTTGCTAGCATGTCGCTTGGATTGGTCGGTGGTTTTTCTTTCGCATTGATGAAGCCCTTGGATAGATCGTCACTAGTAAACGAAGGCTTTTTTAAATACTCTTCCAGATAGTAGCCGACCACCAGTGCGGTGTCGATAACAGTCTTAGGTGATTTCGAATTTATAAATTCCCTCATCGACATTGGCCTGGGCCCAGATAGGGATGTAGCAACTACCTGAGATGGTTTCTCTAAGGCTGAGACTCGCCTTTCCAAATCTTCAATCCGCTTGTATAAATCGTCGTTCATGATGGTTCACCCTTCATGCACCGGTTCCCCGGTGATTGCGCGCAGTTCTTCGGCCAACTGTTGAGCCTTTGTCCTACCAGATTCTGATAGGCGATACCTTCTCCCTCTCCGTATCCCATCTGTCAGTACGTAATATCCCTGTTCTAGAGGTTCCAGTATCTTATCGACGCGGTCTAATCTATAACCAGTATTCTTTAGTGACTTGAGTAACTTAGATCCAGTAACTGGACATTCTTTGTTCTGGTCATACGCGGCGAGGAGTACCATCGCGGCATCGGCTGATCTGTCGCCCGGGAATTTTGGAGAGAGGACGTATATGTCGTCGTACCTTTTTATGACGGAAGAAACAGCGCTCGACATCTTTGCAGGCACGATTGCCGCTGTTTGACATTCTTCATCAGGACCGACAACGCCGAGGGGGTCCGAACCTCCTAATGCAGTTGGTTGTTTCATAGGCGCATCGCTCACAAATTGCGGACTAAGTTCCTCGGACGCATCTGTGGAAGCAGGCTTTTTAAAATTTTCCTTAATTAGACCGGCTGCATCTAAGACGTTTAATAGCTCTTCAACCTCTTCTACTGACTCTCCTTCAACGGACAGGTCGTACATCCGAGTAAGGAGTCTAATTTTAGATGTCATAATGAGTGTAAAGACATAGAGGCTCATAAACCTTTCCGTAAAATATGTTTTATGTAAGATGTGTATATGTTTATACGTGTTTTAAGCAGTCATCTCCCCGCATAGCAGCTCCGCCTGTTCCATGACGTTCTTGGTAGCAGCTGCCTGCTTGTCCGGCGGGTAATCGTACTTGCGCAATACGCGCTTGACCATGCGCCGCATGTTGGCCCTGGCGCTCTCCCTGACGCTCCAGTCGATGCTCAGGTTCTTGTTTATCGTGTCGGTGACGTCCTTGGCGATGCTCTTCAGCACCTCATCGCCCAGGACCTTGACCGCGCTGTCGTTGGTCTCCAGGGCGTCGTAGAAAGCAAGTTCAGCTTCATTGAGTCCGAGCTCTTTACCCCTGAGTTGCGCCTCCTTCATCTTCCTGGCCATCTCAATCAGCAGCTCGATCACCTGCGCCGTGGTCACGGCACGGTTCTCGTATCTGGTGATGGCCTCCTCTAGCATGGCCGAGAATGCCTTGGACTGGGTGGCGTTGCCTTTCTTCATCTTGCGCACCTCGTCTTTGAGCAGTCGATTGAGCATCTCCACTGCCAGGTTCCTCTGCGGCATCTTGCGTACCTCGGCTAGGAACTCCTCCGAAAGGATGGAGATGTCTGGCTTCTTAAGGCCGACCGCCTCGAAGATATCGATAATCTGATCGCTGATGATGGCGCCCTGAACGATCTGCCGTATGGCGAAGTCCAGGGCGTCTTGATGCGTGCCTGGTCCGGTTGTCTTATTGATGCCTGCCTTGACCGCCTGGAAGAAGCCAACATCGTCCCTGATCCCGGTCGCTTCGTCTGAAGTTGAGGCAAGAGCGAACGCCTGAGACAACCCCGTCACGGCGCCATTGAATCGTTCCTTGCCCTTGTCCAGCCCAAGCACATAGTCGATGCCGTTCGGTATCAATTTCACGCGTACGACCGCGTTTCCATTTTTCCAAGTGGAGTAGTCGAAATCGTGCATGATGTTGCAGCAGGCCTCGTACTTCTCCAGCATGACCGTGATGGCTTCTCTCTGGTCGAAAGTGGCCTTGCCTTTTCCTCCGCTTTGCGTGTACGTAGCCATGGCTTTGCGCAACTGGTCCGCCAGGCCTAAGTAATCGACCACTAGGCCGCCGGGCTTGTCCCTGAAGACGCGATTCACGCGGGCGATGGCCTGCATGAGACCATGCCCTTGCATCGGCTTGTCCACGTACATGGTGTGCAGGCACGGTGCATCGAAGCCGGTCAGCCACATGTCCCGCACGATGACGATTTTGAACTCATCGCGGGGGTTCTTGAAACGGCTGGCGAGCTGCTCCCGCCGCGCCTTGTTGCGGATGTGCTGCTGCCAGCCCTCCGGGTCCGCGGCCGATCCAGTCATGACGATTTTAAGCGCACCTTTCGAATCATCTTTGCTTTGCCATTGCGGCCTGAGCTTCCCGATCTCTTCGTACAGCTCGACGCAGATGCGTCGTGACATGCAGACGACCATTGCCTTTCCGTCGATGGCGTCCTGCCGTTTCTCGAAGTGCGCGACCAGGTCTTTTGCTACGAGCTTGACGCGTTTATCCGTGCCCAAGAGTGCCTCCAGAGCAGCCCATTTGGTCTTGAGCTTGTCTTTATCGAGCTGCTCTTCGTTCTCGGTGATCTCCTCGAACTTATCGTCCAAGTGGGGCTTCTCGTTCGCATTGAGCTCGATCTTCGCCAGGCGTCCTTCGTAATATATCGGCACCGTTGCGCCATCTTCCACGGCACGTTGGATATCGTAAACGCTGATATATTCGCCGAACACCGAACGTGTGCTCTTATCTTCCAGCTCCAGCGGCGTGCCGGTGAAACCGATAAACGATGCGTTCGGAAGTGCGTCACGCATGTGGCGGGCGAATCCGTCGATGAAATCGTACTGCGAGCGGTGTGCCTCGTCGGCGATGACCACGATGTTACGGCGGTCCGAGAGGGCGGGCAGGTGCACCTCACCCTTCTCCGGGAAGAACTTCTGGATAGTGGTGAACACTACGCCGCCGGAGGCGACGTTCAGCAGCGATTGCAGGTGCTCGCGGGAATCGGCCTGCACCGGCCTCTGCCGCAGCAGGTCGTGGCAGGAGCAGAACGTGCCGTACAATTGATCGTCCAAATCATTGCGGTCTGTGATGGCCACGATGGTGGGGTTCATGGTCCGCGGATCCTGGATGATGCGCCCGGCGTAGAAAGCCATGGTGAGCGATTTGCCCGAGCCCTGTGTATGCCATACTACACCGATATGTCTGCTTCCGTCCGGCGCGATGGACGCGGCGGTCGTCTCCACCGCTTTGCGCACGGCGTGGAATTGATGGTATCCGGCCACCTTCTTGATTTTCGCGCCCTTCTCATTATCCTCGAAAACAATGAAGGAGCGCATCAGGTCCAGCAGCTTACCCTTCTCGAATATGC
The DNA here is from genome assembly GCA_964642865.1 of uncultured Methanomassiliicoccus sp. GTDB lineage: Archaea > Thermoplasmatota > Thermoplasmata > Methanomassiliicoccales > UBA472 > UBA472. The sequence continues at coordinate 17,365 of CAZXTA010000008.1, forward strand.
CGTGCAGCAGCACCTCGCTCTGCGGCGCAGTTTTGGGTGCCTCCGACTCACCATCCATGGTCCTCCATGACATGAAGCGCTCGCGGTCGGAAGAGATGGTGCCGTATCTCGCCTCCAGACCATCAGAGATGATCAGCAGCTCGTTGAAGTGGAATAGAGAAGGTATCTCTTTCTTGTAGGTCTGGAGCTGATTGAAGGCCCCCCAGATAGTGGCCTTTTCGTCTGCCGGATTCTTGAGTTCGATTACAACGACCGGTAGGCCGTTGATGAAGATGACCACATCCGGCCTACGGTTTTTATCGTTTTCATGCACGGTGTACTGGTTCACGACCATGAACTCGTTGTTCATGGCGTCGTTGAAGTCGATGAGGTGGACCTTATCACCGGCGATGGTCCCATCCTTGCGCTTGTATTCCACATCCACGCCTTCGACCAGCATTCGATGGAATGAGTAGTTGGATTCGATGAGTGAAGAGGATGAGACGCCGACGATTTTGGTCACGGTGTCGGTTATGGCGGATTCAGGTACCCGTGGGTTGATGTTCCTCAAACTTTGCTTAAGGCGATCGAATAAGACCACATCCCGGTAATCCTTCCTCTCCGGCCTCTCACCGTCAGGTGCGATATCCGGTCCGGGTGTGTACTCATACTTCAATCCTCTGAACCATTCGAGGACTGCCTCTTCTAGTTCCGATTCCGTGAACGACAACGCCTAGACCTCCCCCACCTTCTCCCCTTCGGGGTCGAAGCCGAACCGTGATGGATCGACTCGGAGTTCGCCAGAAATGAGTTTTGAAAGTAAATTATCTCTGACCTGCGTTAGGATTCTATTATTGGCAGAATTAGTAATATATAAATCGAACATTGGCATAAAAATGTTGTTTGCAATATCCAGTACATCGTTTGTTGGAACAACTGTTAAAGTTTCTGTTAGATGATGCCTCTGTATGTGCCCCATTGTGGTTGCCTTACCTGCCGCAATCTTTTGAAATGTGTCAAGATGATGTCCAACCCATTGATAGTAAAACCATGATGGATAATCCTCGGAAGTCACTTTGAATAGGTGTTGATTCAATGCGCCCTTCCCTTCGCACCAGATCTTCAACTCTAAACTTCCCGACCAGGAAAACAGCACATCCCCATCATCTACGATATAGTCATCTGGAACATTGCTTGCTCTTGATGTTCCCTCATTGATGCCGCGATTGAGCTCAGCAATTTTGATCACGGGGATCGAATCTGTTCCAGTTGGGGGGTACTTCTGAAGTGCTAAACCGTTTAAGAAATTTGCTATCTTGTCCAGCGGTATTACTGTCCACCCCTTCGGTATCTCTCCTAGCTCCGAGTCCTCGAACTGATCCGGGAACAGGGCGGCGGTCTCCTGGTCCATGCCGAACGGCTTGCGCCCCTCCGCCTTGGCCCGCACCGGATCGAAGTCGATGAACCAGGACTTGAACAGGGCGCGGGCGATGCCTTCCAGGGTCTCATTCATGCACCGGTTGAGCTCGATCTTGTCGTCGAGGGTGCCGAGGATATGGGCGATGGCGCGTTGCTCATCAAGATCTGGTATTGGGATCGTCAGGTGATCAAAGGCATCGGTTGGTACTCTCTGCCTTCCAGATGTGCCAGTCATTTGGGATATTGCATATTGATGGACCTGAGGGGATCGTACTACGTAATATACGAAATCGGTGTCTGTAATTCCTTGTCGGCCACGAATTACAATTAACTCGGTTGACCCATGTGCATCTTTCTTCGATAAATTCCAATACCTCGCGATCTTCCCATTTTCCAAACATGGCGTAATTCTCGCCAGAAGCACATCTCTATGTTGAAACTTAGATCCGCCACCAGAGTATTCTCTGTTCTGGTGAGATTCAACAGATCTTGTACCAGAATCGAGTGATTGCATATCGACAAATGGGTATTCCTTGCCTTTAATCAGACCAATCTTGGGGTTGATCTCGAAGGCATTACTGAATGCCATTTCATCCCAATCACTCATCAAACCCCAGCTCCTTCAGGTTCTTCAAGATGACCTGGTCCAACTCCTTCGACTTCTCCATCTGCTCCTTGAGCCGAGTCGTCAGGGTCCGCATCTTCTCCTCGAAGTCCTCGCCGTCGTCCTCCACGTCCTCTGCGCCCACGTACCGTCCGGGCGTGAGGATGTAGCCGTGCTTCACGATTTCTTCGAAATTCGCAGATTTACAGAAGCCTGGCACGTCCTGATACTGATTCTGTTCCGACTCATCACCTCGCCAAGCGTGATAGGTCGAGGCGATCTTCTGAATATCCTCCGTGGTCAGCTCCCGGTGCACGCGATCGATCAACGTGCCCATCTTCCGAGCGTCGATGAACAACACCTGCCCACGGCGGTCCCGGTAACGGTTATTCTGCTTGTCGCGTGATATGAACCAGAGACACGCCGGAATCTGCGTGGAATAGAAGAGCTGGCCGGGAAGGGCAACCATGCAATCGACCAGGTCCGCATCCAAAATGGCTTTCCTGATCTCACCCTCGCCAGATTGATTCGATGACATGCTGCCGTTGGCGAGCACGAATCCGGCTTGCCCTGTCGGTGACAGGTGATGAATGAAGTGCTGTACCCAGGCGAAGTTGGCGTTAGATGGAGGAGGGGTACCGAATTTCCATCGAACATCTCCTTTTAGTTTCTCTCCATTCCAATCATCGTCATTGAACGGCGGATTAGCCAATATGAAATCGGCCTTTAGATCCGGATGTTGATCGTTATGAAAGCTGTCTGCATCTTTTTGTCCAAGATTGCTGTCTATTCCCCTAATAGCCAAATTAATCTTGGCCAGCTTCCAGGTCGTATGATTTGATTCCTGCCCATAGATACTGATGTCCCCAATAGTTCCCCCGTGTGCTTCTACGAACTTCTCGCTCTGCACGAACATGCCGCCACTGCCGCAGCATGGATCATAGATGCGCCCTTTGTACGGAGAGAGCATTTCAACAAGTAGGTGCACTACGCATCGTGGGGTATAGAACTGGCCACCCTTTTTTCCCTCGGCAGAAGCGAACTGCGAGAGAAAGTATTCATAAACGCGGCCGAGCACGTCCTTGGATCGGTTCTCTTTATCCCCCAGAGCAATCGTACCGATGAGGTCAATCAGCTCACCTAGCCTTTCTTTATTAAGCCCTGCACGAGCGTAATCCTTAGGAAGAACTCCTTTCAAAGATGGGTTCTCCTTCTCGATGGCCAACATGGCCTCATCTACCAAACGACCGATCTCCGGTGACTTGGCCTGTGCCTGTAAGGCAGACCATCGAGCCTCCTTCGGCACCCAGAAGATGTTGTCCGCCTTGTACTCGTCCTTGTCCTCCGGGTCGATGCCCTTATCCTGCGCGTTCAGAAGCGCTTGGTGCCGCTCCTCGAATGCGTCTGAGATGTATTTTAAAAAGATAAGGCCGAGAACCACATGCTTGTAATCCGCTGCATCTAAATTACTACGAAGTTTGCACGCGGCAGCCCACATCTTGGCCTCAAAGCCGAGATTTGCTCCGTTACCCTCCTTCCCCTTTGTCCCTTTCGCCATCCCAATCGGCCGGAAAAGAGCACTGCATGCTTAAAAACCTTAGTCGTTTTTTCATCTTTGTGATACTATATAAAACTGACCATTCAATTCCTGGGCGCCCCGTCGGTGCCAACAGGCGACTGTAGGTCGCCCGGGACTTCGAAGAAGTCCTATGGTCCTAATGAAGGCCCTTCGGGCACTGTAGTACACAAACATCATGCCCAAGGTCCTTTGGACTCTATCGTAACCACGTTATGCACTCGTTATACGCCTTAAGTGGCCCTTCGGGCCCAAATGTCAGGACATAGGTACCATTAGTAACAATCACGCCATAGTCACTACCGGCGAATAGTATACGGGAACAGGCACCTCTTGTGCCGGTAGTCTATCGGTGCTTCGTGCACGGGTGACACCGAAGGTGCATTGTAAGGTCACCGAAGGTGCATTGAGAGCACCTTATCGGATGACCTTATAAGGATCGAGAGTAGTGTTTCAATCGCTCTGACGTAATTTTAATTGCAATGGCTCACAAAAGGCCTGCCATACGATCGAGCGTCGTGTAAATTTGCTTCATCGGGGTGCACATGGTCTCTGTGTGAGTCGCTTCTCAGAAAAATGAAAATTTCTGTAATCATAGCAAAAATGCATTTAAACCTGAGCGCAATTTAAGAGTGGAGATGACTGAGGTCGTCTCTAAAATGGAACCTTTGTCCGGCACCGTTTGTAAGGTGTCGGGCGTGCGAGAGTGCTTTGGCCAGAAGTTATGCCCCAATGGCCTAAGCAAAGTTCGTTGGCAGTTAAGATGCTCAATGGATTGCCGCGATGAGTTTATCCTAAGAAAGCTGAAGACGGGATGGTCCCCATCGAGGATAATGCCAGAGGTCAGGGATATGTGGCCCACATATTCGAGCTTCTTGATCCTGTGCGTTATCGGCAATATTGCCGAGGGAAACGGATACCACTTCGGCTGGAAGACGGTTGAGCGGGCGATCCGTGAGGGCGGCCTTTACGATGCCCTCGACCCTCAAACAGAGATCGCTTCGATTCGCGAAGTCTTCGGGGTGTACGGACGAGAGGGCTACCGTCGTGCATCGCATATGCCTGTAGAGTTGCCCGAAGGTGGAATAATCGACGAGGTAGAGTGTTCAGAGGGCGGTCAATAGGATGGCATGCCTACACGACTCGAACGCCTCACAAACGAAAAAGAGGTGTTCGGGCACCTCTGTTTTTTCCTCCCTGAAAAAGGACGGAGAGCGTACTAATAGCCCTTCGTCCCATGGGAAGTCCCGAGGCGCCAATCTTGCGAACTCAAGAAAGCGCCGCATTCGGGAGCGAAAGGAGGTGGAGGACACGCGCCTAGGCGCTATGCCCTTCATCGCCGCTGTAAACCTTTACCTGAAAAGCCGGGAGGGATTAATCGCGCCGTCTACCTACAAAGAGGAGAATAAGAAGCTGCGTTACATCAGCAGATTATTCGATGATTTGAAGGCGAATGGTAAGGTCCTTTCAACCGAAATTCTCGGATAATTTGTAGGTAGGGGTGCCGGTCGCATCCCTGTTCAT
>CAZXTA010000009.1:0-22149 GCA_964642865.1 uncultured Methanomassiliicoccus sp.
ACGGCAGCGGGCACGAGGAGAAGGACGCCAAGGTCATGGAGAAGGTGGGGGAGAGGGGCAGGGAGCAGCGCCTGCTCTTGGGGCACGCCGAGGAGGACGGCTACAAATCGGTGGCCGCCGCAGCGGTGGCCAACGGTCACTCGGTCATCGGCTTTTCCAATCTGGACATCAACCTGGCCAAGCAGATCGTCATTCTGCTCACCGACTTCGGGGTCAGCAAGCGGGACATCGTCATCGACCCGCTCATGGCCGCACTGGGCATGGGGCTGGAATACTCCTACTCGGTCAACGAGCGCATACGGATCGCGGCCCTCTCCGGGGACGAGATGTTGCAGGTGCCCCTGATCTGTGATTGCACGTCCGCCTGGAAGGCCCGCGAGGCCACGGACGACGTGCCCCAGGCCGGTGATACCCTGGAACGGGGCATATGGTGGGAAGGGACCACCGCCCTGGCGGCGCTTCTTTCGGGCGCCGACATACTGGTGCTGGGACACCCGGAGGCCATGGACCTGGCCCGCCGGGCCCTGGCAGGTTTGGGGGGTGAGCCCTGATGCCCACCGCCATCGAGATATTCAAACATCTCCCCAAGAAGAACTGCGGGGAGTGCAAGTTCCCCACCTGCCTGGCCTTCGCCATGCAGCTGGCCAACAACAAGGCCAAGCTGGACGACTGCCCCGCCGATAGGGCTCGTCCGCATCGGGGCCGGCAAGAACGCGGTGGACATGGGGGACGAGACGGAGCTGTACCGTCATGAGAAGCGCTTCTTCCATCCCACAGCGTTCGCGCTTCGGGTCGACGACGACATGAGCACCGCTGAACTGGAGGAGAAGGTCAAATTCGCCCGTGGCCTGCGGTTCGAGAGGGTGGGGCAGGTGCTGAAAATGGACCTGCTGGAGGTGGAGTGCCTCTCCGGGGACGCTGGCAAGTACGTCCAGGCTCTGGAAACCGTGACGAAGACCATCGACTGGCCCCTGGTGCTGCGCTGTCACGATCCGGCCGTGATGTCGACGGCGCTGGAGAAAGTGAAGCAGAGGAGACCGCTACTGCACGGGGCCGACGCCGGGAACGTCAATGAGATGGTCGCGGTGGCCAAGGCCGCAGGGTGCCCCCTGGCCCTGTGCTCCGGGGACCTGGGTCAGCTGGCCGACCTGGTCGGGTCGGCCCGCAAGGCGGGGCTGGAGGACCTGGTTCTGGACCCGATGCCCACGAACATGAAGGACCTGCTGGAGAGGTGCACGGTCATCCGGCGCAGCGCCATACGCAAGACCTTCCGGGGACTGGGATACCCCATATACCTAACCATGCCCGTCGGAAAGGATGGCATGCTGATGGCCCTCACCGCGGTCATGAAGTACGGCAGCCTGCTGTCCTTCGACGAGCTGCCCCCCTCGCAGGCGCTTCCGCTCATGGTCCTGAGGCAGAACATATTCACCGACCCGCAGGTGCCCATACAGGTCAAGCCGGACCTGTACGCGGTGAACAATCCTGGACCGGAGGCGCCGTTGCTCTTCACCACCAATTTCTCCCTGACTTACTTCACCGTGCTCTCGGACATCGAGAAGAGCAAGGTGCCGGTGTGGCTGCAGGTGGTGGACACCGAGGGGCTGTCGGTATTGACGGCGTACTCGGCCGGCAAGCTGACCGCCCAATCGGTCAAGGACGCGCTGGACGCCAGCGGCGCCAGGGACCGTTCCAGCAAGGGCGTGCTGGTCATCCCTGGGATGGTCGCCCGCATGAGCGTCAAGTTGAACGAGGCCACCGGGTTGCAGGTGATCGTCGGTCCGAAGGAGTCCTCTGGCCTGCCCAAGTTCCTGCGTTCCAGGGATTGAAGGGCCGTTCCCCGTCTAGCCATCAAAACATTATTAACGCTTCATGTGATTGCATTTCAATCTATCTCTTCAGGGTGGAATCAGATGCAGCAAGGACCATACGACCCGAACCAGCGTGGCCCTCCACAGAATCAGGGCCAACAGCAGGGGCCTAAGCAATGGCCCCAGCAAAACCCACCGGACCAATATCCACAGCAACCTCCGCAGTACCAGCAGTACCCGCCGCAACAGTACTACCCGCCCCCGAAGAAGAAGCGGAACACCATGCTGATCGTGGCGGCTGTGGCCGTTGTGGCCATAATCCTCATGGCCTCCCTGGCCGTGCTCTTCTGGCCCGGCGAAACGAATGAGGACGGTCCTATACACAACATCGTGTCCAAGATCATCGAGACCGGGACCTTCGTGGACGCCGCCTCCGGGACCATCGGCACGATCGGTGGGATGATCTCCATCAACGACCCCTCCAACTACCTGGACGGGCTGAGGATCGAGGTTCCCCAGGGAGCCCTTGACTCCCCGGTCGACTTCGACATAAGCAGCGCCGTGGTTTCCAGCGTGGAAGGGCTTCCGGACACCGGGGAGATCGTCAGCAGGATGATCTCCATCGACACCGATGGAACGGACGCTTGGGACGTCTTCAAGATGTTCGATCAGGTACTCACCGTCACCCTGCCCTACGACGGGTCCCTGGTGACCGATGAGGAGGGCGTGCGCTTCTATCAGTATGACGCGGTCAACGAGCGCCTGGAACCGACCGGGTTCGTCACCCAGGATGTGGCCGCCGATACGATCACCTTCAACTGCGCCACCTTCTCCGACTTCGTGGCCGTGGAACTGGCAATGAGCATCTTCGAGAGCATGAACTCCAGTTTCGCCGTGGACACCGGCTTCCGCCCAAAGAGCGACGGCTGGTTCATACCCAACTACGGCAGCTATCTGGAGAACGGGGGACTCTGTCTGGGCATGGTATCCTACGCCAAGTGGTACTATACCTACCAGAAGGGCGAAGGGACCGGGCTGTACAACATGTACCGCCATGGTGATAGCGGTGAGTGGCGGGATGACAACACCGCCATAGAGCTGGCCACCCGGGTCCAGATGGGAGTGCAGGGGATCTGGGGCTCCCTCACCGCTCAGGAGAGGGCGAACATCACCGGCAAGCAGACCGGGCTGAGCATCATCCATGGCATGCTCGTTTCCGGGGAGCCGCAGCTGGTGGGCCTGAAGACCAAGTACGCCAATGGCAACTGGGGAGCGGGTGGGCACGCGATACTGGCCTACAAGTACGAGAACGGCCGCTTCTACATGTACGACCCGAACAACCCGGGAAGCTCGATGGACAGCGACCAGCAGCAGATGCCCTTCACCTATTCGAACGGGTTCACCAAGATATTCAAGTCCGGGTTGAACGCTGCCAACCCGCTGCAGTTCAACGTGTTCTACCACGCCAGCGCCAAGGTGTTCAGTCCCTTGAACGCCTACACCGGCCTGTACCAGAGCGCCCAGGACGACTTCGACGATGATTCGGTGTTCCCGGAGATCGAGCTGACCGACGAGGACACCGCCCCCTACGGCTACACGCCGGTGGACACGGACGACGATGATGTCAGGGACACATCGGAGACCAAGTGCTACATAACCGGCACCATCACCGGAGGGCAGCAGGCCGTGAACACCACCCTGGTGTTCGTGGGCGGTCAGAAGTACGAGACCGCGGTGGTGGACGGGGCGTTCAGCATCGAGGTCCCGCTGAAGCAGGGCATCAATGACGTGGTGGTCCTGGCCACCGACAGCAACACCTTCACCAACTGGGCCGGGTTCTATCGTACCGAGATCGAGAGCACCGCCGCCCGCGGGGCGCTGACCGTCACCCTCAGCTGGGGTCAGGACAACAGCGATGTGGACCTCCACGTGCTAGAGCCGTATGGACGGCACATCTACTACAGCAACAAGATGCCCGACGCCGACGGACCTTATCTGGACTTCGACAACACCTACGGTTACGGACCGGAGCACTACTACGCCACCGACGAGATGGTGATGTACGATGACTACGGGGAACAGCAGAGCACCGATCTATACGGTACGTATCAGATAGCGGTGCACTACTTCGCGGACCACGATGATGACTACGAGAGCGACCAGCCGATAACCTGGCACATCACCATTTCCTATCTTGCCCTGTACATCGAGTCCACCGGGCAGGAGATATGGGAAGAGGTGAGCTACAGCGGATACCTGGGCGACGCCTACTCTAGCAGCGCAAGCACGTTCGGCTCGGGGGCGGGCTGGTCGGAGATCATGGTCTTCGAGTGCTACGAAGTGGACCTCGACGACTACGACGTGCCGGACCCGGAGGACGTGGAGTTCGATTAAACCCCTTCCCAAACCTTTCTTTCTACTTTTCTTCAGAAAGGATTTTCTGCATTCGGACCGATGGGCGTCCGTGAAGTGCGCCGTCGTCCTTCTCGCTCTCGCGGTCATCGTCATTGCGTTCTTCCCGGCCGTCGCGGCGGATGAGCTGCCGGACGCGCCAAGTGACTTTTCGGCCGAACGGGATGGTTCCAGGATATACCTGTCCTGGGGACCGCCCGCTGACAGCGCAACGGTGCTGCACTACAATGTCTACAGGGGCACGGAACCGGGGGACCTGACGTTCTACGACTCCGTTGACGCCAACTACACCGCCGGCTACGATACGGAGGTGGTGCGTGGATGGACGTACTATTACGCTATAAGCGCGTACACCACGCAGGGCGAGGGAACGCTCAGTGATATCATAGCGGTCCACCCTCCCTCGGACGGCTATCCGGTGATGGTCATGATCATCTTATTGACCGTGGTGGCGGGAACCCTCATCTTCGCTTACTGGAAGGGAAGAGATGGGGCATGATGCTGCGCAGTTCTTCCGCCATCGCCTCGTTGCCGCTCATCGGCCCTCCGGTGGTGGCGGCCTCGCGTACCTCCTCGTCCTCATGAAGAATGAAATGCTCCATGTCCGAGGCGGAAGCTAAAGCCTCGGCCACCCCTTCATTTCCCTGGCGGACGCCATTGATCAGGAGGACCTTTCTCTTCACCTTCAGCTCCAGTTCCTCCGCGAGGTCCGACAGACGCTTGGCGGTGGCCACGCCGACGGCGGTCGGGTCGGACACCAGCAGAAGAAGGTCCATCCCCCGGGCGGTGCGGCGGGAGAGGTGCTCCATGCCGGCCTCGTTGTCGATGACGACGTACCGGTATCCGTTCATCAACTGGTCGACGAACACGCGTAGAAGGTTGTTCACGTAGCAGTAGCATCCGGGACCTTCCGGCCTCCCCATGGTCAGAAGGTCGAAGGTATCTCCTTCCGCCAATATCTCCCGGAGCTTCAGCCGCAGGTACTCCTGTTTGCTCATGTCCCGGGGCGGCTGTCCCTGTTTGGTGAGCAGCCCCTCTCGCACCTTCCCGATGGTGCCTGGGACATCCACCCCCAGCTTCTGCCCCAGGTTGCTGTTGGGGTCGGCGTCCACGGCTAGAGCGCTCCCATCCTCCGACAGGATACGCACCAGCAGGGCGGATATGGTGCTCTTGCCTACACCTCCCTTCCCTGCCACGGCCACCAAGAAGCTCATGCCATTCCGCCCAGGCGATAGCGCTGCCTGATCGCTTCCACGGTGCCGTTGAGAAGCTCCAGCACCCTTTCCGCCTTCTCTTCCTCCAGCCCGCCGAGGCCGCACTGCGGGGTGATGAGCGAGCTTTCCAGCAGGAGGTCCAGGTCCATGCCCTTGCGGAACAGCATGTCCATGTACCCCTCGAACCGGTCCAGCAGGGTGCCCACCGTTTCTTTGGCGATCTGTTCCTCCATGTTGGGTATCAGACCCCAGGCGATGACCCCACCCCTTTCCAGGAAGGATGAGACCTCCCGGGGGAAGAGAGAGACCGTGTGCGCGTAGTTATAGGCGTCGAAACTGAGTATGTCGATCCCGGTGGAGAGCACCAGGGGCCAGTCGGTGTTCCCGCAGCAGTGCAGCCCCTTGACCGCTACCACCCCGGTCAGCACCTCGTCGATCCACTCCACCACCTGCCGTTGCGACACGGAGGCGAACGGGGTGCCGATGAGGGTCAGCGAAGGCTCGTCCAGGAAGATGAGCGGACGGTCGGAGAGCTCCCTCAGCTTGTCGGCCTGCCACTTGGCCTGCATGTTCAGGTTCCTTCGGATGATCTCACCGTACGCTTCGTCATAAATGGCCGGCTTTCCACTCTGGTCCAATATCTGCAACCCGGCGCTGACCGGCCCGGTGATCTGTCCCTTCACCGCCTTGAACCTCTTGCCTTTGGATGCTTCCAACAGGGCGTACAGCCCGTGGAAGCTGTCCTTGGGGTAGGAGAAGTGCGACACGTCCTCGGAGACCACCGAGAGGTAGAACTCCTCCGGGTCGTAATCGTTCAGGTCCACGGTGATGCGCTTCCTTCGCCCGTCGATCCTGACCCCTGGAAGCCGTGTGGAGAACTGGGCGTACATGTTCTCACGAAAGCCTAGGGAGGGGAGCTGGGGCCAGTAGGGCACCTCCTGCATGCTGGACAGCATCAGGTCGATGGCCTTCTGGGGGTCCACGTGTGGAAGCGATCCTATGCCGGTGGCGGCGCAGTTCCAGGCCATGCCCCCAGTTGTCCGAGTCGCTAATAAACTATTTGGTGGCGGACCGTTTGACGGCCTGGAGGGTGATGAAATAATGGTCCAGATAGGTATCTCCTTCAACCTCTTCCACCGCCATGCGATCTCGAAGGTCGGACGGCAGCGCGGCCACCACCCTCTCGATCTCCCGAGCGTTCCCCTCCTCGGCGTTCCCTGTCAATGAGGTCAGGGGCAGGTGGCGGCGGTACTGATGCACCTTTTCGACCTTCATGCCCACCGTTCGTAGCGCACCCTCCCATTCCCTCATCCCGTACTCCCGGACGTGGGAGGGGTCGTGCAAACGGTCCAGCAGGTTCATGGTGCGGTCGACCTCACCATCTTCTGGCACGCTGCGGTCGTCCACGACCAACCTGCCGCCCTCCTTCAGTACCCGGCCCATTTCCTTCAAGGCCGCCTCCAGGTCGGGGAAGTGATGCGGCGCGCGGCGAGAGCATACCATGTCGAACCGTTCGTCGGGAAAGGGGAGGGAGATGACGTCGCCCCTTACCCAATATATGTTAGGAATCCCTTTCTCCACAGAGGCTTTCCTTGCCAGGCGGAGCATCTCCCGGGTGATGTCAAGTCCCACCAACGTTCCGGCCTTCGGAGCGAGGAAGAGGGCGGTGTGACCGGTGCCGGTGGCCACGTCCAGAACGGTCCTTCCTTCCAGATCGCCACACATTTGGCCGACCGTTCGCAGAACCTCTTGATCGGTGTGGGCTTTGCTGTCCACATAGAACGAGGCTCGTTTCCCGAACACCTGCTGGACCATGTCCGAGCTCACCGATCTGTATGAACGGGTGATTATATCAACGCTGTTGGGAAAAACATATACCGCATTTCAGGAATATGTAGGCCATGCGGCTGATAACCATCAACCGGACCAAGCCCAACGCCTCGGTGGAGTTCTATGGTTGCCCCATGCAGTGCAAGTATTGTTCCTACACCTTCGCCATGTTCAAGGACCATACCCTGGAAAGTGTGGTGCAGGCCCTTTCGGACAACGGCATACGCAGCGTCTACATAGGCGGGGCGGAGCCCGCCTTGCATAATAAGGAGGCATTGGACCTGATACGCATCCTGAGCAAGCGGGGCAAGGAGATCGTGCTCAAGACCACCGGTTACGACCCCGATTTCCTTGCCGCCACCAAGGGCATGGTCTCCCGCTACGTACTGGAGGTCAAGACCCCCCTGGATGACCCGCAGGGCTACATGAAGCTCACCTCCTATGACCTGGCCGGGGCCGAGGAGCAGCTTAGCATGACCAGGAAGGCGCTGGATATCCTTAAGGGGCAGAATGTGCGGGCAACCCTGCGCATCATCCCAGACCACTACGATGTGGGGAAGGTGGAGAGGGTGGCCAAGGACCTCAAGGGTTACGTGGACGAGATGCTGCTGACCCAGTTCATGTCCAATCAGAACGACATGTCCTTCGCCGGGATCTTCAATCCCGGACCGCCGGAGGAGACCATGATGGAGTTGGGCAAGGCGGCGCGCAAGCACATACCCCGGGTGCGGGTCCGTGGCAACGGATTCGACCGCACCCTCTGAGCTACTTCACCGAGGGGAAGCGGTCCAGCTCGGTGTGGGGCAGGAAGGACGCCGACGAGAAGCGGTCGAAGAAGCGCTGGTCCGTGGACAGTTCCACGTAGGTCATGGACCGATGCACCCGCAGGGCCTCCTTCCTTTTCTCCTCGCAAAGCAGGCAGAGCTTGGCACCGTCCAGAGAGGCGTTCCCTAGGAAGGTGAACCGGTCCCGCGGCAGGTCCGGAAGAAGACCGATGGCCACGGCATTGTCCAGGTCGATGTGGTGCCCGAAACCTCCGGCTATGTACACCCGGTCCAGGTCCTGGAAGGATATGCCAGCGGTGTCCAGTAGCACCTCGGCCGCCGCGTATATGGCCGCCTTAGTGCGTATCACGTTCGCAATGTCCTCCTCTGTGACGGTGATGTCCCGCTGCCTCTCCATCTTGTCCACCGGGAAGCAGCTCATTCCGGTGGCCTTGATGTCGTAACCGTCCTTCTGTACGTCCGCCGACCTCACTAGCACGTACTCTCTGCCGTACTCGCCCTCCCGCACCCTCACCTGGTCCTTCAGGTGCCCCTTCTTGTCCAGCACCCCGGTGATGAAGAGCTGCGCCAGGAGGTCGATGAGACCTGAACCGCAGATGCCCTTGGGGCGGGCGTTCCCTATGGTCCAGTACTCGATGCCGTTCCTCAGCGAGACCCGTTCGATGGCCCCGTCGCCCGCCCTCATGCCGTGGCAGACCTCGCCGCCCTCGAAGGCCGGGCCTGCGGAGGCCGAGCATGCCAGCAGCCAGTCCTTGCCGCCTAGCACCACCTCGCCGTTTGTACCTACGTCGATGAGAAGGCTTATTCCCTCGCCCTCCACCATTCCGCTGGCCACCACGTCGGCCACCACATCCCCGCCCATGTAGCTGGCCCGCCCGGGCACCATATAGACCGTCGCCATGGGGTTGACGTTTAGTCCCAGCTCTCCGGCGTTGAAAGACGGGGGCAGGTTGGTCACCGCTACATAGGGGTCGTGACGTATGTTCTTGGGGTCCAGTCCCAGGAACAGGTGGACCATGGTGGTGTTCCCCGTCACGCTTACGGCGGTGACCTCCTCGGCGCAGACCTTTTTACCTTTACCGACACATCCCTCACTCTTGGTGCACACCCGGGCCAGCATGTGGTTCATGGTCTCCACTATCATGTGCCTTAGGATGTCTTGGCCGTGGTCTTCACTGTACATTATGCGGGCCAGTACGTCCTCTCCGTACATCAGCTGCCGGTTGTAATCGGAGACCTGGGCCATCATCTCACCTGTGTTGAGATCGACCAGCTGCAATGCGACCGTGGTCGTGCCGATGTCGATGGCCACCCCGAAGTTGCGAGATAGGGAGTTCCAGGGCCGCAGGTCCACCAAGAGATCGCCGTCCAGGAAAGCGGTGACCATCCATTCTCCTTCCCTGATGATCCCGGGAAGCTCGCGGAGCAGGGGAAGGGGACATTTCAGGTCCCCTGGATCGTACCCTATCTGCTTGGCCAATCGCTCTAGATCTCCATCGTTGTCCTGCAGCGACGGCCTACTGAGCGGGACGTATGCCCCCCGCACCAGGGGAGACAGCTCCTTCAGGTCGTTCTTGACCTTGCCGCCCACTATCTGCATGGGCGACAGCTGACTCTCCTCCGGCACGAAGATGGAACAGTCCCCCTTCACTTTGGATAGACAGGCGAGCCGGTATCCGAAGGCCCACTCCTCAGCGGTGATCTCGGGCGACGTCTGCGATTCGACCTTCCCCTCGACCACGACCCGGCATCGTCCGCACACCCCCTTTCCGCCGCAGGCACTGTTGACCTCCACCCCGGCCAGGATGGCAGCCTCCAGTAAGCTGGTGCCTTCCGGGACCTCGATGGTCCGGCCTTTAGGATGGAAACTGACCTGGGGGCTCATCCAAAGCGAATCCTTTCACACGTTATTTAATGCTCTTGACCACGACCACTGGTGCGACGGCCGAAGGAAAATTGTGAACGGCTGAGTCAATGCCTGAACAGCCTGACGCCGGTGAAGACCATGGCCATGCCGTGCTCGTTCGCGGCGTCTATCACTTCCTGGTCCCGTATGGAGCCGCCTGGCTGTATCACCGCCGTCACGCCGGCCTTGGCCGCCTCGTCCACCCCGTCGCGGAAGGGGAAGAAGGCGTCTGAGGACATGACGCTGCCCTTGGCCTTTCCTCCAGCCTTGTGCGCGGCGATCATGGACGAGTCCACGCGGGACATCTGACCCGCCCCGATGCCCACCACCATCTCCCCCTTGACCAGGATGATGGAGTTGGACCACACGTGCCTGCACACCTTGTTGGCGAAGAGCAGTTCCTGCACCTCCTCGTCGGTCGGCGCCCTCTTGGTCACCACCTTCAGGTCGGCCGGGGTTATGCTGACGCTCCTGTTGGTCTGTACAAGCAATCCTCCCTTGATGCGCTTCATCTTCCACTCCGGGGATTCGTCGTGGTCGATCGGGGCGCCTGTCCTCAGCAATCGGATGTTCTTCTTCTTTTTCAGCAGCTCCAGGGCCTTCACCTCGAAGTCCGGGGCGATCACGCAGTCCACGAAGTGCCCGGATATCTCGGTGGCCGTGGGCATATCCACGTTCCGGTTCAACCCGATGACGCAGCCGAAGGCCGCCATAGGATCGACGTCGTAGGCGTTGACGAAAGCGGTGGAGATCGTGTCGGCAGACGCCACCCCGCAGGGGTTGGTGTGCTTGATGACTATAGCGGTCGGCCTATCGAACTCCCTCACCAGTTCCAGAGCGGATTCCAGGTCCAGGATGTTGTTGTACGAGAGTCCCTTCCCGTGCAGTTGCTCGGACCGTGAGACACATACGCCCTTGGCGAACGGGTCCGAGTAGAAAGCGGCGGTCTGGTGCGGATTCTCGCCGTACCGCAGGTCCTGCCTCTTCTCCAATCCCATGCAGTAGGTGGCCGGGAACTCGCCTTGGCCGAAGACCCCGTCAAGATGAGCGGCGATGAGCGAATCGTAATAAGCGGTGGAGCGGAAGGCCTCCAACATGAGAGAGCGCAGAGTGAGCGGGGAAAGCTCCCCGCCGCTCTCCTTCATCTCCTGCAAGACCGTCCCGTACCTGGCGGGGTCGATGACCACTGCCACGGAATCGGAGTTCTTGGCCGCCGCGCGGATCATGGACGGGCCGCCGATGTCGATGTTCTCGATGACCTCGTTCAGGTCCTCCTCGCCATTAAGCACGGTCTGCTTGAAGGGGTACAGGTTCACCACGACCATGTCGATGGCCTTGAGCCCCGCCTCCTTCAGCTGGCGCATGTGATCGGCAGAGTCCCTCCGGGCCAAAAGCCCGGCGAAGATGGCCGGGTGCAAGGTCTTAACCCTCCCGTCCATCATCTCCGGGGAACCGGTATATTCTGAGATGCCAGTGACCTTCAGGCCGTTGGAGGTAAGTAGCCTGGCTGTGCCGCCAGTGGAGATTATCTCCACACCCATTTCGCTAAGTCCTTTGCAGAAATCGACTATGTCATCTTTGTCCGAGACGCTAACGACTGCCCTTTCGATCTTGACCATGTGAATTCCTTCAGCGGGTAAGGCACACCGCGCAAGAAGGTATGCCAGGGGTATATTGCCCGTTTCATATTAAAGATAACGACCGTACGTGCATCCCAGCAGATCGTGGCCGGCTGAGCGGGGGCGATCTAATCTTTCGATCCTCTTCTACGAGGTGAGGCGTCCATCGGGAACGCTTAAAACGCAAGCCGTCGATAGACGTGCGAAGGAAGATGTTGGTCATCAGCGAAAGGATCAACGGCCTGTTCACCACGGTGGGCAGGGCCATCGACGCCCGGGACCCCGGATTCATACAGGAGTGTGCCTTGCAGCAGGTGGAGTGCGGGGCCCATGCCCTGGACCTCAACGTGGGACCGGGGAGGGACGACGGACCGGCGGCCATGGAGTGGCTGGTGCGCACGGTGCAGGAGGCCGTGGACGTCCCGCTGTGCATCGACACCCCGGGCATCAAGACCATGACCGCCGGCGTTAGGGCATGCAAGAACAGGATCATCATCAACTCCACCACGGCGGAGGCCGCGAAGATGCAGGCGCTGTTCCCCCTGGCCCGGGAGCACGACGCGGACATCATCTGTTTGACCATGGATGAGAGAGGTGTTCCGAACGACGCGGAATCGCGCGCGGAGATGGCCATGCTCATGATGACCACGGCCATGGAGTATGAGATAATGCCCGACCGCTTGTTTCTGGACCCCCTCATATTACCAATAAAGGCCGCTCAGGACCAACCGATGAAGGTCATAAAGGCCATGCACCTGTTCCAGACCTTGAACGATCCGGTGCCCCGCACCGTGGTGGGGCTTTCCAACGTGTCCAACGGGGCCAAGGAGAGGAGCGTGCTGAACCGCACGTTCCTGGGCATGCTCATCGGAGCGGGGCTGAGCGCCGCCATCGTGGACGTTCAGGACGTCCAGCTGATGGAGCTCGTCAAGGCTGGCGAGCTGCTGAGGGCCGAGAAGCTGTACTGTGACGACTTCCTGAGGGCATGATGTCTGCGTGGGTCGATAGATAGAGACGACCGACATTTTCGGAAGATGTCCGCCATTTTATAGATTCATAAGTATATGATAAAAGGAGCACGGTCGTACCTACTTTGTCATTCCATGAACGATCTTGTTCAGGTCAGGCCCTGGAGGGAGGAATTGCATCAATGGGACCATCTGGGTCCTGCCTTTCTCTGGGGCTTTCTCATTTCAGAGCTCTGCCGCTTGTTCCGGTCTTTCGGTCTCGTAGACGCGCCAAGCTCCGGTTTGTTCGTGCATCTGTGTAACTGTTGATCGTTGTCGAACCCTTGGGCCGGTTTGGCATCGCCTCTATCACCTTTTTACCTATCACCAAAAAATATTCTGCTTTCCAGGTATGAATTGCCATATACAACGGCATATCATCATCTCCAGTGCCATGCTTTGGCGGGACCTGACTTCGGATCATGCATGAATGTGAATTGGATCTGACGGAGAATGTCGACTATTTGAACCGCGGAGTGTCGTACAAGACCTGGCACCTTTATTATTTCGACGATCTTGAATCCCGCCTGTCCCTCCGCTTTCCAATAGAAGATGCTAGCGACGATGTCTGCGATATGACGCATGGAAATGAGAGGACCGGCCGCTCTCGGTGAGGAGGAGCATTGCGGTGTCGCCCGGATCACTCAGCGCTCATCTGGTCATGATCGATGGCTTGCGGGGGCAGAACGGCCCAAAGGAAGAACATCGATAGCGGCAGGACGACCGTGATCCATAGTATGGCGAGCGCTACCGCCAACAGTTCATTCCCCATGTCGAGCGCTGATGTCTCGGCCAATATGAAGAACAACGTAAGTACGACAATGGCCAGCAATGGCGGCCACAACGTCCAGCCCTTGGACGTGGTCACCACCGACTCCGTGCCCATCACCTTTACTTGACGTCCAGTGAGATAGTGGTCCCGATCGTCGAAGTCCACCGTGTAGGTGGTATGGAACAGGGAGAACTCCTTGCGACGATGCCCCTTGGGAACCTGGCACTCCGTCCCCTTATCGTAAGGTCCGAGGACCTCCCTGGTCCGTTTGACCAGATGGAAGCATTCGTCCACCTGTCGCCCGCAACCGAGGCAGGTGGTGGCCCCGTAATCGCTCTCCTGCCCACATTCCGGGCAGACCACGGCCAATGAGGTCGTCTTCCGTTCAGGACGGGGGGCCTCTTTGCCCTTCAAGGAACAGACGGTCTGGGGTTCGACGGGGTATACCTGGTCCAGCTGTTCCATGGCCTCCCGCTCCCGCCCCAGCAGGAACAATATCTCCGCCTTTCCCTCCGTGAACTTGCCCTTCCAGGCCGGCAGGTTCAGGAGCAACCCCTGTTCCGCCCATCCCAAGGCGGTGCCGTAGTCCTCCAGCTTCAGATGGGCTATCAGCAGCCTTTGGTACAGTTCGGCCAGGACATTTGGGTCCTTCTCAGCGTGGGCCCTCGCCAGAATACCATCTATGGTCTTGCACCAAAGGTCTCTCTCCTGAGCGGTTGGATGGGACTCCCGTTCCGCCCGCCATTGACATAGGACCCATTCCCTCTGGCCATCCATCTTTTTCACACTAGATTAATATTCACGGTGTAACATTAAGTAACTTGTCCCTAAATGTCACCAGGTCCCGTATGTCCCGAAGTCCTTGGCCGCCTTGTTCAAGGCGGCAATGTTGCCCGGGGGAGTGAACGGAGGCACCTCGCAGGCCGTGCCCAGGATGTAGCCGGAGGGGCAGTCCCTCCCCTTTAACAGCTGCTCCCTGGCCTGCTCATAGATCTGCCTGGGCGTCCCGTTGACCATGAGCTTGGTGTCCACCGTCCCCATGCATGTGGCGAAGCCGCCGAACTCCTTGACCAGCAGGTCGGAGGGGAACACCTCCCTCTGCAAGTAACCTATGTGCACGATGGTCATGGGGGACCACACCATGTACTCCTTGAGCACCTTGAAGTCGGTGCAGTGGTTGCCGCAGAGATGGTAGAACAACTGCGGCCCGGCACCTTTCTTGAAGCACTTCAGCACGAACTCCTTGAGATATTTGGCCGAGAAGTCTCTCACCATTTCATCGGAGAATATGTCGTTGTTGCCCAATACCGAGCCGGTGGTGATGGCCGCGCTTCCGTAGCGCTTGGCGATGATCTCCGCCCCGTTGGCCGCCGTCTCCATGTAGGTTCGTACCAGAGCGTGGGCCGTATCTGGCTCGCTCAGCGTCCACATGATGAAATTCTCCAGACCGCATAGCTGGGCGGCGCTGCCGGTGAGATCGGAAGCGATTGCCAGGGGAGTGAACATTTGTGGAATGTATTTCTCCACGTGATCGTTGGCCCGACACATCTGGTGGAAGGTCCAGCCTTTGGCCAGGTCCTCGGGGCTAGGGACGTGCAGCTCGTCCACCTGGGAGGGGTCCAGGATGATCGGGGCCTTGGGGACCGGGGGCATGAGGTCCATGTACTGCACCTCCATGCCCAGTTCAGTCAGCCAGACCAAGGAGAAGTACCAATGGGTGACCGGCAACAGATCGTAAAGCTCTTGGATGGAGGCCACGCAATGCGCTCCCAGCTCGGGATTCTCGTAGAACTCGCGTATGGTGTGACCGTAGGCCACCGCGGCATGCGACAGCATCATTGGGTCCACCGGCACGTGACCGTGATTGGTGCCCAGGAATGGCGAGGCGAAACGCTGCCTTGCCTCTTTGTGCCACTCATCATCGATCGGAGCGAACATGTCCTCCACAGCGGTCATGTTCAGAGGCAGGAAGCAGGGCATATTTGCTAACTGTGGTGGGAAAATCCATATTCCATCCAGGTAATGGTATGATCATGATCGGGGAGTTCGGTAACATAGACGTTCCCGCGCTCAGGTGGGAACAGCCCAAGTGGACGCAACGGTTCCACCGCTTGGTCTCGGGGGAGATGACCTATGCCACCCTGGAATGGCCGCAGGCCTTCCGTTCGCTGGGGTTGGCCTCCTCCAGGGAGGGTCGGTACACCTTTAAGCGGGGAGGCTTCCTCCATCCCCATGTGACCGTCCGCCGACAGGAGTTCGAGACCGAACTGGCAAAGCTGACCTTGGACTGGAAGGGCAACGGGGAGCTGGTCTTCAGCAACGGTCAGTGGTACAAGTTCTCCCGCTCCGGGATGGTCCACTTCAATTACGATGTGAGCGATCAACGGGGTACGCACTTGTTCGGATTGAAGAAGGAATGGACCGCCTTCAAGCACAGCGGCGAGGTGATGATCTCCCCGGCCGGGCTGAGCCATCGGGACATCGCCCTGTTCGTCACCCTCTGCTGGTACTTGGCGGTGTTGGCCTCGGAGGACGCGGCCGCGGCTGGAGCGGGGGCCAGCGCAGGCGGAGGTTAAACTCCCTTGATACATGTTGACCGAGTCTGATATCATTGGGAATACAGTGGCTTGATCGCCGGGAGTGCGCAATGGAAATAACATTCCATGAACGAGGTCGGTCCCGATAATTGAAGGGTATTGTCCATTTCAGTAACAATAAAATTGGTCGCTCAATCATTATCATCTTTTACTGATATATGTAGATAAGATGAAAAATGGACATCTTAGCGTTCATTCTTAGCTTCGCCATCATCCTTATCGGCTGCGAGTTCTTCACCAATGGCATCGAGTGGGCTGGAAAGCGCTTCAAGCTCTCCGAGGGAGCGGTCGGATCGGTGCTGGCGGCGATCGGAACCGCCCTGCCGGAGACGGTCATTCCCATCATCGCCATCTTCTTCATGCAGGACGGCGGGGCTGGTGGAGAGATAGGCGTGGGCGCCATTCTCGGCGCCCCCTTCATGCTGGCCACACTGGCGATCTTCTTTTCCGGTCTGGCGGTGCTCATATTTCGTAGGAAACGAGGGGTCAGTGTGCTTCGCGTCGACGGCAAGCTCATCCGCCGGGACCTCAAATTCTTCATTGGAGCGTACACTCTGGCGATAATTGTCGCCCTGGTGCCGGTAGACCTACACCTGGTCAAGGTGATATCGGGCGCCGGACTGACCTGTCTTTACGTTGTCTACGTCCATAGGATCATGAAGCTGGGCGACACGTGTGCGGACGACGATGTGGACGGGCTGTACTGCGATCTCATTGCCAAGAAGTGCTTCGACCGCGAGGGGAACGAGATACCCTGCCTGGAGGACCCGGTGGGACGCGCATTGGACAATGTCATTCGTCTGGGTGAACCATCCACGCCCATGATACTCTTCCAGATCGTTTTGGCGCTGACCGCCATAGTGGTCGGCGCCAACATGTTCGTGGGGGAGATAGAAGCACTGGCGGAGGCCGTTGGCCTCAGTCCGCTAATTCTCTCGCTGTTGATCGTGCCAGTGGCCACGGAGCTGCCGGAAAAGTTCAACTCTGTCCTTTGGATCAGGGAAGGAAAGGACACGTTCGCCATCGGCAACATCACCGGAGCCATGGTCTTCCAGAGCTGCATCCCGGTGACCATCGGCATCGTGTTCACGGAATGGACCATCGATTGGGGGCAGAGCGGGCAGATGCTTCAGGGCATCAGCATGCTGATAGCATTGCTGTCTGCGGTCATTCTTTACAAGGAGTCGTCGCACCGGGAGATCAATATGTCCGGGCTGTTCCTGGGCGGATTGCTCTATATGTTCTTCATGGTGCTGGTCATATTCCTGGGTGGATGATCACTTTTTGAATATGAGGTCCACCTTGGTCACGTCCCACAGGTTCTCGACCTTCTCCCTTATCTCATCCTTTATGTTGTTGGCGAACTGGTGTTCCTCTGGCAGGTCGATACGGATGGTCACCACCCCGTCCTTGATGCCCATCTCCGTGACCAGGTTGGTGCGCACGATGTCAAGGCCGGTCAGCGGATTCAGCACGTTCTTCAGTCGGCGCCGGATGACCTCCAGGGTCGTAGGCACCTTCTCGACGACCAATCCGTGCTTCTCCTCGTAGTTGGTGATGGCCTCGCGCAGTCCTTCCACGGCAAGGACGGAGCAGTGGGACTTGATCTTCGGAAGACCGCCCAAGGCGTCCGAGGCTTCCTTCCAGGTGATCTTCTTGGCCTCCTCCAGGGTCTTGCCCTTGGCCAATTCGGTTATTATGGAGCCGGTGGCGATGTTGGACGCACATCCATAAGATTCGAACATGACCTTCGTTATGACCTTCGTATCTTCATCAACCTCCAGGTACACCGAGACCATGTCCCCGCAGGCTGGGCTGCCCACGGTGGACTTCCCGTCCGGGTTCTCCATCTTCCCCACGTTGCGGGGGTTCTTGAAATGCTCCATCACGATGGCGTTGTACGGCAATGGCATGTTATTTTCCTCCTTTCTTCAAGGGGCTGATATCCCTCAGCCTCTTCACGATATCCTTCATGGCCTGCACGACCTCTTTCGCCTCCTCCAGGCGGTTGAACCGTCCCAGGGAGTAGCGTATGGAGCCGTGGGCCCGTTCGTGGTCCCCTCCGATCCCCATGATGACGTGGCTCGCCTCCAGCGAACGGCTGAAACAGGCGGAGCCGGTGGAGACCTCCACCTTCCTCATGTCCAGATGCAGGGTGATCGACTCCCCTTCCACGTAATGGTAGGTGATGTTGGCGTTCTGCGGGACGCGTTTCGTGCGATGCCCGTTCAGAGTGGTGTCCTCCACCTCGGCGAGCAAACGGTCGATGAGAACGTCCCTGATCCGTAGCAACCGCTCGTTCTCCTCCTCGGTGACCAGCTCCGTGGCCTTGGCCAAGCCTACGATGCCGGGGATGTTCTCCAGCCCGGCCCGCAGATTGTTCTCCTGGAACCCCCCGTCCATCAATTTGGAGAGGGGCGTACCCTCTCTCACCACCAGTCCGCCCACCCCCTTGGGGCCGTGGATGGTATGGGCGCTGAAGGTCACCAGGTCCACCGGCAGCCGCCCGTAGTTTGTGGGCACCCGGGCGTAGGCGTGGGTGGCATCGGTGTGGAAGAGCACCTCCTTATCATGCGCCACCTCCCCGACGGCCTTGATGTCCTGCAGGGTACCGATCTCCTGATTGGCCTGCTGTACCGAGACCAGCACGGTCTCTTTGGTCAATGCGCCCTTCAACGCTTCCAGGTCCAGCGACCCGTCCGCGTCCACCGGTAGGAAGGTGACCTGGTACCCCTGCCTTTCCAGGGCCTTCGCCGAGTTCAGAACCGGGAAGTCCTCGATGGCGCTGACCACGATGTGCTTGCCTCTCTTGCCCCTCAGGGACAAGGCGACACCTTTCAGAGCGGTGTTGCTGGACTCGGTGTCCCCGGAGGTGAAGATGAGCTCCCCCTCCTGCAATCCCATCCTCCTGGTCAATTTCTGGCGGGCCTCCATCAGCGCCTCCCGGGCCTCGATGCCCATGGAATGACCGAACTCCGAGGTCGCTACGGCATAAGAATCCAGGAAGTAGGGGCGCATGGCCTCCAGTACCCTATCGTCCAAGCGAGTGGCGGCGGCGTTGTCCATGTATATCATTCGTTCACCTCAGATGAAAAGGGTTATCTGCGATCCTTTTGCCTCGTGCACATACGTTCCGATCGCCCCGTACTCGTCGATCAGGTCCTCGCGCAGCTCGGAGCGCGTTATACCCATGACCTCCATGGTCATCTCGCATGCTATCACCTTTCCGCCCAGTTCCCGGAAGTCGCTCATCAGCTTGTGCAGTTCCTCAACACCGGCGGCCTTCATGCGCTTCTTGACCATCCATCGTCCCAGGCCAAGCATGTTCATCTTGGACAGCGGACCTTTGTCCAGCTCCCCTTTCTTGAGCCGTTGCAGCCCCCAGAAGGTGAAGTAGAGCGACACCTCCATGCCCATGGACAGTGACCCGGTGCCGATGATCAGGGCACTGAATATCTTGTCCAGCTCCCCGCTGTGCACGATTATGGTGGTCTTCTCGGTCATAGCATCACTCCTTTACCTTGCGTATGCGTATGGTCCACTTGGCGCCGGACCCCTGGACCTCCACTAGCTCCTGGCCCAGAGACTCCACGGCCATGGGTATCTCCCTCTTGGAGGCGGGATGATCTCCGGTGATCTCCACCACGTCCCCCATAGCGGCCTTCTTGATCGCCTTCCTCATCTCGATGAGTGGGACCGGGCAGTTCTTCCCGGTGCAATCGACCTTCATCTCTACCATTGTTAACTCCATATAGTGATTTGTCACTGAGTGCTAATAATACTTGCCGGCGATGCCACGGAAAAGTAGGAACACTAGTTCAAGGCCTTATGCCCGCCTCGGCCACAAGGCGGGGCACTATCTCCTCCCAGGCGATGGCGGTGATGTGCACCCCGTGCACTCCCTTCATGCATATCAGCTCGTTTATTATCTCCACGCATAGCCTGATCCCCTCCTCCTTGGGATCGGTGGCCCGGCGTAAACGGTCCACCACGATGTCGGGGACGCTCATGCCGGCCACCTTGTTCTTCATGAAGAGGGCCGTCTTGTGCGAGCGCAGGGGAATGACCCCGGCCAGGACGTGGACGCTCTCCTGCAGGCCGCGTTCCGTCACCAGGTCCATGAACCTCTTGAAACGGTCGAGGTCGAACACGCTCTGGGTCTGCACGAACTGCGCCCCTGCGCTCACCTTCTTGGTCAGGCGGGTCACCCGGAACTCGAACGGATCTGCGAACGGGTTGACCGCCGCTCCCAGGAATGCCTGCGGCGGCCGGGGAAGGGTTCCCCCCGCCCAATTGACCCCCTCATCCCTCATCCTGCGGAAGACCATCAGCTGTTGGATGGGGTCTAGGTCGTACACGTTCTTGGCCTGGGGCTGGTCGCCGAACACCTGGTGGTCTCCGCTGATGCACAGCACGTTCCGCACCCCCAGGGCGCATGCCCCGATCAGGTCGCTCTGCAGGGCGAGGCGATTCCGGTCCCGGCAGGTCATCTGCAGGACCGGCTCTAGGCCCTCCTGAAGGCAGATCACCGCGGAGGCTAGACTGGACATGCGCACGCTGGCCGCTTGGTTGTCCGTAAGGTTGAAAGCATGGGCGCAGCCCTTCATCTGTCGAGCCAGCCTTCTCACGTGCTCCGGCTCGCAGGACCGGGGCGGCCCGATCTCGGCGGTCACCGCGAACCTCCCTCCGTCCAAGGCGGACTGCAGTTCGCTGACGCTCATTTCCCGTCCCTCCAGGCCCTCTGCACCTCTCCCGGCAGCGCCTCACTGTTCACGGTCCTTCGCGGCCCCCCGCTGCCGCTGGGGCGCCAGTCCTTGGGCGGGATGCAGACCTCCAGAAGGTCGATCCTCCCTTGCCGCTCCAGGATGCGCACGATCTGGTCCCAGACGCAGGGAGTGTCCGGAGAGACCTCGCACCGGCCGTTCTGACTGCCGCCGCATGGCCCGTTCAGCAGGTTCTTGGCGCAGCGGGCGATGGGGCATATGCCTCCGGTCAAGTGCAGGATGCACTCCCCGCAGCCAGCGCACCTCTCGACGAACACGCCCATACCTTCCGGCGCGCCCATACTAGAGGTGTTCACCCCCGGGAGCACCCTCAGGTCCTCGAAGGCCTCCTGCACCACCTGGGCACCGACGCCGCAGGCCAGGCTGACCAACGTCCCCTTGGAACCCTCCAAGGGGGACAGTAGCTCCCTCTCGCAGGCCCTCTCAACGGTGACGGTGCACACCCTCCACCCTTTTCCCTTGAGCTCGGAATGCAGGGAGAGCGCCTCGGCCAGCTCCCGGGCCTCCTTCTCCCCTCCGGCCAGACAGATGGCCGTGCAGGACCGGCAGCCCAGCACGGTGATCTCCTGGGCCCCTTCCAGCATTCCAAGCAGTTCGGCCAGCGGCTTCCTCTCGGCGATGATCATCTCTTCCTCCCCTCGACCTTTCCCGCATCGCTCCTCATGGCCTCCACCGCCTTCCTGAACCTTTCCGGTTGGTGCTCCGCCAGGTGCACCATTGCCACCTTTCCAGGGGGCATTCCCAGCTCTACTAGCGTCCGTTCCAGGGAGGTCGCCCTTCGCCCGGCCACCTCGTTGCCGTAATGGTGCGCGCAGTTCTCCAGCAGACAGCCCACCAGCAGCACCCCGTCAGCACCCTGCCGGAAGCTGTGCAGAACCTCCCACCCCTCAACCGAGCCGGTGCAGGGCACCTCTCTCAGCAGCACGTCGTCCAGTCCCCCGGCCTCCATGGCCCTCAGCGCGGCCGGTAGACCGGAGCGCGAGCAGCAGTAGCAGACGATCATCGTCCATCACCTCCTTCCCCCATACTGGTGCCGTCGATCTCCCCGCGCAGGTCCGTTGGGGGCATCTCAATGGCATGGCTGGGGCATAGGGAGAGGCACATGCCGCAGCCCCGGCACCTCTCCAAGGATATCTTCATCTTCCCTTCCTCCAGGAAGGGCGCCCGGTAGGGACACAGGCGCAGGCAGGTCAGGCACAGGGAGCATTTCGAGGGCTCCACCCTGGCCAGGGGGACCTGGGCTGTTGTTCGCTTCATTTCGCTAGCAATATGCACAACTGCGGCACGCGCCGCCCGGACGGCCTCCACCCCGCTGAAGGTGGTGAACGCCGAACCTCCCAGCAGCACGCCCGGAGCTCCGCTCTCCCCCGGACCCAGTTCTCTTGCCTGCCATCCGGCCGGCAGGCCGAAAA
>CAZXTA010000010.1:0-14016 GCA_964642865.1 uncultured Methanomassiliicoccus sp.
AATAAAGGGGGGCAATTTTCCACCTGTGCCAGACAGTTAAAGTGGGGGCACTGGGATTTGAACCCAGATCAGCGGGTTTCCACCACGTGGGGAGCGACCCCACGCGAATTAACAGGTCATCGCTCCAGTTATTCATCACCGGATCAGTAAACCCGTTAGCAATCACTCCATATTAACTGGAGCCCGCGAGGATACCGTGTTACCCCATACCCCCACTGGTTCAGTGTTAGCGCTTGCGCATCTTCTGGGCATGTTTTCGCCTTCTCATCTTCTTCTTGCGCCATTTCCAGCGCTGCTTGCCCTTCTTCTTCCAGGCGCGTGAACTTCGTTTCATCTAAACACACCAGACTATCTGCCCTGATTCAATGGGTATTTAATAAGTTTTCTACATGTGGCGGGCCCGCCGGGATTCGAACCCGGGACCACTGACTTGCTCCTCCCCTATTTCCAGGGAATAGAAGGCCAGTGCTATATCCAGCTAAGCCACGGGCCCGAACGCTCCGCAATAATCATCACCTGATTTAAAGGTTTACGGTAGGGATCAGGCCAGGAAGTGCCATATTGAGTATCCGGCCAACAGCAGTGCCGCCTCTCCCAGGGCGATCAAGCCCATGATCAACTGCAGGGGACGGAAGCCCAGTACCACACCGCCCATATCCATCAGGTCCTCGGCGAACTTGAAGATCACGTAGATGATGACAAGGACTATGAACGCCACCACCAGTATGACCGTGGTGCTGAGGAACTCCAGGTCATACGTCTTCGAGAGCCAGTAGAGCGCGTAGCCGACCGCTCCACCCACGATGAGCGCAATGAGCGATGCCAGCTTTATTCCCTTGATGGCCTTGAGGAAGAGTGAAAGGCCAAGGAAGATCAGGATGAAGCGGGTGGATATATCGTACTCACCGGCGCTCCAAGCCCACGCCCCGATGACGATCATGGCGATGCCTACGATGAATCCCAGGATTAGCAATACCTCGTCCCAGGAGGACGTCTCTCTCCGACCATACAAGGCACTGGCGATGGCCACCAGACCTCCGGCGACCAGCCCTCCCTCCACTATGCTCAGGTCCACCATGAATTTTCCCGGTGGTCATTGGCCGGACGCTTAATAAGGGCTTGGCCTGGGAAATGGATATTAACGAAAGACTCACTTTTTATCATGATCCTCATGGAAGTGAAGGAAGCAGTGCAGCGGAGGAGGGCCACTAGGGTTTTGGACGAGCGGCCGGTGCCAGATGAGATGATCACGGAGTTGATTGAATCCGTGCGGCTTTCCCCCTCCTGCAATAATAATCAGCCTTGGCGGGTGATCGTCGCCCGCGACCCCGAATCCCTGCATGCAATGAAAAGCTCCCTGACCAAGGGCAATTCCTGGGCCCGGAAGGCGCCTCTGATGATGGTGGTCTGCGCTCGCTTGGACGAAGACTGCAAGCTGGCCGACAGGCGCGACTACTACCTCTTCAGCACCGGACTGGCAGTGGGGGAGATGATGTTGCGGGCGACAGAGCTGGGGCTCATCGCTCACCCCATCGCCGGGTACGATGTTATGGCGGTCAAGGAGAAGTTGAGCATACCGGAGGAGTACGTGCTCATCACCCTGGTCATATGTGGTTACCCTGGTACGGACGTTTCCCTGCTATCGGAGAAACAGCTGCTGGCCGAAAAGGAGAGGCCCCCGAGGAAGCCGGTGGGGGATAACTTCTTCGAAGGACTTTGGGGACGGTCCTGGAACTGATCAAAGACCGAGCAAACTCTGCATGGTCCTGCCTAAAAGCTTCTCCCTCCCTTCCTCGGAGCAGAAGGGCTGCTCCTTGACGAAGCAGCACCAGGACTCGTAGGGGTAGGCCATGTCGAACAAAGGCCAATCGCTGCCGAAGATGATCCGGTCGCCCATGTGGGAGAAAGCCTCTATCATCCGGTCGATGACCACACCTGGTTCGCCGGGCAGCCACCCCTGCAATGCGGAGCAGTCGGTGTACAGGTTGTCGAACTCCGGCGCCAGTTCATAGGTGTCCATGCGGTACTTACCGCCCAGGTGGGCGACGATGACGTTGACCTCCGGGTATCGTTCCAGGACGGGACGGAGGTGTATCGGCCGGCTCTTCTCCTCGTCCAGTGGACCCCAGCTTGCGCCGGCGTGGGTGACCACGATCAGTCCCATGTCCCGGACCTCCTCCCAGAACGGCCTCAGTTTCTCCTCGTAAGGATAGAAGCCGTTGGGCGGGTAGATCTTGATGCCCCTCGCCTCGTGCCTGGAGTGATACTTGCGCATGAGCCGTAAAGCCTGCTCGCCCCGGGTGGGGTCGATGCCCATGAAGGGGATGAGCCTGTCCGGGTAGATATCCGCGCTTTCAAAGATCCAGTCGTTGTAGTCCTCCACCCCCACCTTTGGCTCCTGCACCGTGCCGAAGTCCAGAGGAAGTATGACCGAACGGTCCACCCCAGCCCGGTCCATGTACTCCACCAGGAACTCGGGCTGCACCTGGGAGGTGGGGAAGTTCTCCTCCCTGTCGCGGGTCATGTCCAGGTATTCCCCCATCTCCAGCCAGGGAGCCAGATAGGCGTTCATGATGACATCTGGATACATTGGTCTGAGCCATAGGTGGACGTGACCGTCAATGATCATGTTCTTTTGGAATCGACTAACCTATAGAATATCTTTACTGAAATGCATTCTTTATGCCTACCTCAGATCCCCAGGACCTTGCGCATGTTCTCGCCAAGCAACTTGGCCTTGGTGTCCTCGTCCGCCCAGGGCTGTTCCCGCACGAAGCGGAGCCAGAGCGGGGATTCGTAGCTCAGGTCGAACAGCGGGAAATCTGAGCCGAAGGAGACTTTGTTCGGTATCTTCTCGCCCACCTCCTCTAGCCTGGACAGGGCGGTGTCTGGATCGGAGGGTAGCCATCCCTGCAAGGCAGAGCAGTCGGTATAGCAGTTGGAGTATTCCTTGCAAAGCTCGAAGACCTGGTGTCTCCACCTGCCCCCCAGATGGGCCAGGACGATGTTGGTGTCAGGGTACCTCTCCAGCACTCCGGTCCAGAACCGCGGTTCGGAGTACTTCTCCTCTAGAGAGCCCCAGGCGGCCCCGGCGTGAGTGATCACCGTGAGACCGAGGTCGCTCACCCGTTCATAGAAGGCATTGACCCTCTCCTCATGAGGGTACCACCCGGTGGACGGGTACAGCTTGACCCCGCGGGCGTCGTACTTGGCGGTGAAATGGTCCAGTAACTTCAGTGCTGCATCTCCCCTCTGGGGGTCCACTCCGACAAACGGTATGATCTTGTCCGGATAAGGGGCACAGCTTTCGAAGACCCAGGTGTTGTACTCGTGAATGTCGATGCGAGCCTGTTCCACCAGGTTGAAATCTATGGGAAGTACAACTGCCATATCTGCCTTGGCGATCTTCAGCATCTCCAGGAGCTTGGGAACAGCGACGGCGTAATCAGGCCAGACCGTATCGACCTCCACCTCCCAGTCCATGACCTCCTTGAGCAGGGTCATTGGTTCCAGGTACGCGCGGACTATCGAATCGGGAAGGTGGTCCCTCAACCATATATGGACGTGGCTGTCGATGATCATCTCTTATGGAAACAAATGGACCATTTGTTAACCTTTGCCCTCGCCGCAAGCAATAAATGGCACGGCTCTAATATTATTTGGAGCGTCATGACCGGTATCAAGGTGGCCAAGACCTCGGAGATACCTCCGGGCACGATGATTGGCATTGGGATCAAGGGCATTTATTACCTGATCGCCAACGTGGAGGGCAAGTTCTATGCCATGGATGGCACCTGCTCGCACTTGGGCGGACAGCTATGGAAAGGGACATTGGATGGCTTTGTGGTAAAATGCCCCCGGCACGGCTCTCGTTTCGACCTTCGGACCGGCGAGGTCGTCTCCCAGTTAAGAATCCCGTTGATAGGGAAGGCCAAGCCCCTCAGGACCTATCCGGTATTGATCGATGGAGAGGACCTTTCCATCGATATTTCATAATGATTACCATATTTAATTCTGAACTGAATGATCATTTGCAACGTTTTTTAAGGAACGTTATGTGATGAATTATTAATATTATGTTAGATATACTTCATATTTAGTTAGAAAATTCACATAAAGGTGATGAAAATGGATGAAAAGTCCAAGATACAAATGCTGACCGTTGCCACTGTTCTGGTGACCGTGGGCGTGCTGGCCTTTCTGGTCATTTTGGTCCTGATGGAGCCTTTGGCCGGTGAGTTCGGCCTCCTCATGCTTCTGATAGCCGCGGTCGTGGTATTACTGCCCATCGTGCTCCTGATGAAGGTGAAGCGTGACCTCAAGCAAGGATTCCCTCTTGTCGATGAGAGGGGAGCCACTATCAAGCGGAAGGCAGGCCATTATGCATTCATGGCCGCCATCTACATCATACTGGGCTTCATGTATTACGATTTTATCTTCGTCCAGGTGTTCGAGGCGCCCAGCCTCAGCCCTACAGAGTACTTCCTGGCACTGGACATGGTGCTGGTGGGAGTGTATGTGGCGTTCTGGTGGTGGTTCACTAGGAAAGGGGATGTCGTGCAGGGGTGATATGATAAGGACCAGGATCAAGGAGCTGCGGGCCAGGTTCAATCTGACCCAGGAGGACCTGGCCCTGAGGGTGGGGGTCAGGAGGGAGACGATCCTGTTCCTAGAGAAGGGCAAGTACAATCCGTCCTTGAAGTTGGCTTACGATATCGCCAAGGTATTTAGCATGACCATCGAGGAGGTCTTCATCTTCGATGACTGAAGTCTTGAGCGATGATTCTGGTGAATTTGAGAGATCGAACGGGGTAACTTCGATGACAATGGAGTGTCAATCACTCCTGAGTTGCTCAGGGCAGCTAAGAAAGGGTTTGTTCATATAGCCATTAAGCAGCCTTGACGTCGGTCATGGAACGCATAAAGGGTGGTGCACCCCCCTTCATTTACCACTTTAAGGCGGAAAATACTTGACTGAGCAAATGTAATCCAAATGATGTCCGAAGATCGAGAATGCGTGGACAGAGGAGAAATTGAATGACAAGAGGAAGAATATCTTGGATGGACGTCCTTCCGATGACCTTTATCAGTCTGTTCTTCCTATCGCAAATCATAGCCGGTTTTTATTTGTTGCCTGATATTTCTCAAAATCAAATTGCGGCATACATCGGCGTCGGTCTTTACTCTTTTTCTGGATTGATTTTCGGAATGCTACCGATCTTTGAATTTCGCATGAGAGGTGAGGTACAGAAAGGGAAAAGTTACATCCATACGACCAAGCTTGTTGATACAGGCCTTTATTCCATCGTTCGTCATCCTCAATACCTGACATGGATGCTGTGGGCAATTGCTGGAATGCTCCTTTTTCAACACTGGATCGTTATCTTGTTGGGTATTCCTATCATACCCTTCACATACATCGATATGGATAGAGAGGATGAACGCATGATCGAGAAATTCGGAGATGTTTACAGGAATTATATGCAGAGGGTTCCTCGAGCAAATTTTCTCTTGGGCATCATTCGGTCATTGATGCATAGAAAGTAGGTGGGGTAAGGTCAACGATTAGAAATCATGAAAGAGTGGACGGGGGGGGATAACCCTCCAATATTCTGAATGGCCAGAGTAGTAAAGTTTCCTCAAATGGAAATCCCTTAACGGATCTTGGCAGAGGTCATGAAATTAAATTGAAACCGTTTCCCATTTTTAATTCTAACTGAAGTAATAATATTATTGAATTGGTCAGTTATTAATTGAGCAGTTCCATTCATATTTAAATTATGAAAAATATAATGATTGAATTTGAGCAAATAGTTGGTTTATTTTCTGTACTTAAGAGCTAAAGGAATACCTGGGGCAAAAGCCTTCGAACACGCCCCTGATTTAAAATCGACCTCGGTGAAAATGGTTTTTGAAGAGTGGCCAGGCCTAGCATGCGGTGTAACCCCACTTACTTTATAAAAACTGCCCTTATCGCATATATTTCTTAGCTGTGATATAGTTATTATAAATGCTCTTCCTTTTCACCAAGAGAATATCATATGAGAAAGCTATCGGTTGATTTTAAAGACAATATCCTCCAGTCAATCGGCAACACCCCTTTGATCAGGATAAACAAGTTGAATCCGAACAAGAACACGACGATATATGCCAAGGTGGAGGGATTCAATCCTACTGGCAGTATTAAAGACAGGATTGCCTTGAACATGGTTCAGCAGGCTGAAGATGAAGGCAAGCTGACTAAAGGTAAAACTATCATCGAACCAACATCGGGGAACACCGGTGTGGCCTTGGCGATGATCGGTGTGGTCAAGGGTTACGATGTAGAGATCGTTATGAGCGATAACGTCTCAGTAGAGAGGCGGCAGATGATCAAAGCGTTCGGTGGAACCGTCACCTTAAGTGAGGGGATATACGGCACGGACGGGGCCATTAGAAAGGCAAAGGAACTGGTCAAGGCAAATCCTGAAAAGTACTTCATGCCGGACCAATTTTCAAACCAATACAACAAGATCGCTCATTACAAGACGACCGGGGATGAGATCTGGAAGCAAACTGGGGGCAATATAGACTATTTTGTATCGGCATTAGGCACTTCCGGAACGATGATGGGTGTAGGCAAAGCGTTGAAGGAGCATAATCCGAAAATAAAGATAGTCAGCGCCCATCCTGTGAAGGGACACTATATCCAGGGGTTGAAGAACATGGAGGAGGCCATCGTCCCGGCGATATACGACCCTAGCCAGATCGACATGACCATCATGGTAGAGACGGAGATGGCCTACGAGATGACCCGTCAGATCGTCAAACAGGAGGGGATCTTCGTCGGTATGAGCAGCGGTGCCGCGATGTACGCTGCCATCGAGATAGCCAAGCAAATAGAGTCCGGTGTTATTGTGACCATTTTTCCAGACCGGGGTGAAAAGTACCTGAGCACCAATCTATTTTCAGTATAGACCGTCTTTCCTAATTGTACTACTAGTACCACGAGCCGAAGTGTTTTCACATATAATGCGGGATCAAGCGCATTGCAGAACTACCAGCGCTAAAGATGGCATTTCCTAGAGCTTATAGTAGGCTTGAAAAACGAACAAAATGGACTTAATTAGAGTGGACAGGGGGGGATTACCCCCCACTTTTCTGACTGGCTAGAGTATCAAAATTTCCTAAAGTGGAAAAAGTCCCAGGAATCTCTTGGCAGAGAGGAGCTGAAAATTCAACGCTAAACCTCTTACTTTCTTTTTTTATATCGGAGGTCGGTATTATTTTAAACCATCAAGTCGAATAATCATTGATATTATGGCAAACACCACCCATCCTGAATGTCCAAAATGCAACAAAGGATATCTCCTACCCTTTTACAATTCGGAAGGTGTGAATGTCTATGCCTGTACAGTATGTGGAAGAATATTTGGGGTCCCAAATCCATCTGGCCATAACCAAATGGGAACGATAGAGCAAGCTATTCAATGGATGGAAAAAAGGGCTTAATCCTTTCCTCATCCTTTTTACACATAAAGATGAACTGGATATGTTCCTCCATTAACAATTAACCCACTTGAAGAATCAGATTCGCTCCCCCAACCACCACCGGTTGATGTGGCTAATACAGTAACTATTGTTGAATTACTGACACCGATCTTAAAGGCATGAATCAGAGTAACAACAGTTGACGCACCGGCAGAAAGGTCCCCTTCAGATTTTAATGCGCTGTTGAGGAAAAGTTTGTAGTGTATTCCATAAATAATATGATCTGCAGTGATTGTTACAATAATTGTTGCTGAACCATCAGCCGAGTATAATGGATCATAGGGATAAACATCTGAATTATCCCCAACACCATCATCATCCGAGTCAAACCATTCCGATGCATCATTTGGGAATTTATCTGGAGTTATGCCATTAGGGTTATCACCAAATCCATCATGATCCAAATCACTCCATTGAGAAGCTATTGTTGGAAATGCATCTTCGCTATCAACATAACCATCACCATCTGTATCTCTGATACTTGAGATGGGAGAGAGCGATGGAGATAATACATAAAATAATAGAATAATCACAATAATTATGACTACAATTGAACCGATTATGATCCGCTTTTTCTTTTTAGATGAAACGGGTTTACTAGATTCTTCCATATTATCCCCCAAGTTAGCTTGCGTTTCAAGACATAAAACATCATCGCTTAGATTCTAGGGATAATAAATTCGGATCTAAGCCATATTTGAACCGTGTGATCAAGCAGGATTATTGTAGGTTTGTAGTGCTTTGTTAGTGTATATCAAGCGAGAATCTACGTTAAATCTGGGTTATTTCAGGTTAAATTATGTTAAATCAATCTATTTTTAACAAAAATCATGTAAAAACTTGTTAAAATCATCAAGATGTAGAATTTTCTCTTGTTGCATAAATCACCGATTCTGTACCGTGTCCTATGTTGCCGTCATAACCGTCATTGGTGTCACTGCGAGTCTTGTTCGTCCTTGATCTTACCTTGTATTCTCCTAACAAACCGCTCCGCTATCTCAGTATTAGCCTTTTTCATGCCCTCAGAATCAGGGACTAAAATCACTCGGACCTCTGCCCTCATCATTCCACTACTCTCGACCTTCATCCTCTCATTCAATCCATTATCGAGGGCTATGGAAAGGGTGAGTGCATTTTCGTAACCACCTTTTAGAGCTGACATAAAGACTAGACCATAAATGGAATTGATTGGGCTGATATCCTCCCATTCTTCATCCTCAAAGACATCCGAAAAATAATGAGCCCAGGATAAGGTAGCCATAGCTTTGATAATCGTCCTTTTTACCCTTAGCTTGTGCTGACGATCAGAATTGTCCATAGCCCTCCTTTCCCCTGGAGGGACACTTGACCTTTTCGCTAACCACTCGAAGTCTTTGTTAGAGAAATCACCCTGCAACACCAATCCTCTTATTTTCTCGTCACTGGCCATTTGATCATAACTTTCCATTAACATATCCACGACCTCATTTAATGAGTCGTTACCGTTTTTCGTTACTTGTTTCCCATTCATTGAGCGTCCCTTCGTTATGTAGCTATATATTTCATGTTTATATAACGATTTTGTAATTAGTTATATAATGAAAAACGAAATCAAAATTACCCATGCTATTGTGCTCCGTGGAGAAGTGTTAGCAATTCAATCTTTAATTGAAAGGTTGGAGCTATTGTTTGATCAATATCCGAATGTGACCATGATCCACAGTCAATCCTCTGCCTCTAAGCTCTGGATCAAAGAGGGAGGGGAGAATGATGATTGATAAACCAGATAAGGGGAGAAAGCCACTCCTCGTTCCTGGCAAGATCTTCCCTGATGGCAGGATCCTTGAAGAATGCTGGGATGGGACAAAAGCATATTACTACCTCTGGAATCCCGAAAAAGGGATTAAAAAATATGAGGCGTGTGATGATTTTCTTACAGATTCGGGAGATATTCTAGCTCCCATCAAGGACGAATTGGTAGAGATGGGGATAATCCAACTACCTTCTTACCCAGTAGAATATCAAAGCGAGATCGAGCTTTTAGAAGCCATCCAGTCTTTTATTCACCAATGGGTTGAGATAGATCTGGACATGGAAAAGCTCCTAGCAGGATATGTGATGCTCACTTGGATCTATGATAAGTGTCCCACAATGCCCATAATAAACGCTCGAGGAGGAGCTGGGACTGGAAAAACTCGCTTACTCGAGACCATGAGGCAGACATGTTATCGAGGTATGAGGGCTTCTGGATGCCTGAGCTTCTCCGCCATGTTCAGGACGGTAGAGAGATGGAAAGGGGCACTATGCATCAATGAGGGGGATCTCCATAACTCAAAGGAGACCTCTGAGACAGTGAAATACCTTAATGAGAGGTATGAAAAGGGAGGGAATGTTTGGAGAACCAATCCAGATTCTTTAACTTGTGAGTTTTTCAACGCTTACGGTCCAACGGTCATAACGACTCGAGCTGTATTCGGGGATAACGCCCTGGAATCGAGATGTATTAATGTTCCGATGAGGGAGAAGAAACGGCAGGACATTCCGTTAAACCTCCCCCAAGAATATTACGATCAAGCTCTTAACCTACGGAACGCTCTATTATTTTTTAGATTCAAAAATATAATAGATTTTGAGAACGATTTTACATTGGAATTTAATGAGCTATCCCCACGATCCAATCAAATCATACAACCTTTGGCATCGCTAGCTAAGATAATTGACACTAAGTCCAAAATTGGTGATCTTGAGCCCAAGAGGTCATTCTTTAAGGAAATAGAAGGGATGGTATTCGATCTCCAGCAAAGAGTCGTTGAGGCCCAAGCCGAAAGTCCTGATGGGCAGATTGTGAGGGCTTTCTTTGATCTTGAGCTGGACGGCGAGAACGACAGTAAGATTTCTTTCACTGCCCAGGAGATCAGTGCTAAAATCGAGGTGAACGGCGGTAAGCTCTCCCCTCAATCGGTTGGAAAAGGGCTTGTAGCTCTGGGATTTGAGCTTAAAAGAGGATCCTCCAAGCGCCCATACATTATTCCTGATAATCTGAGGGCGACTTTTACAAAACGCTTTATTCCAGCAAATAGGCCTCTCAAATCAAAATCGAGTGACGTTAGTGACATTAGTGACGGCATAGGGGGACACCAGGAGAGGATAGCTTGAATCCAAAAATCGAGTTATGCCCTTCCTGCGGAGCTTCCTCCCGAATCATGATCAAGGAAGGAAAGATATGGAAAAAGGCTTGGAGAGTCAGAAGGACGGGGATGCTCTATTGTCCTATGTGCCGTCAAAGGATCCCCTACGAGGACCGTATAGAGTATGTCTGTCTGAATTGTGGATATCATAGCGGATGGAAGGACGGGTTTCCATGAGAGGCTCTCTATGCTAGAGTCTCCAGGTCCGATAAGGAGCAGGATCCTGAGAATCAATTGATCAAGCTCCGTCAATTCGCTATCTCGAGGGGATGGGAGATCTATGCGACATATCAGGATTACGCTAGCGGAGCGTCTCCCTCCCGCCCTGCCTTGGACAAGATGATCAGGGAGAGCAGAGCGAGACACTTCGACACGGTCTTGATCGTGAGGCTTGATCGTCTAGCTCGCTCTGTCAAACAACTCCTTACC
Source organism: uncultured Methanomassiliicoccus sp. (assembly GCA_964642865.1). GTDB lineage: Archaea > Thermoplasmatota > Thermoplasmata > Methanomassiliicoccales > UBA472 > UBA472. The sequence goes on from CAZXTA010000010.1 coordinate 11,127, forward strand.
ATATTGGAGGAATTGGATCACAATGGAATAGCATTGGTATGCTCTGATCAGGAGATCGACACGAAAAGCCCTGCTGGAAAGCTACTTTTCACGGTCCTAGGAGCTGTCGCTGAGCTGGAGCTTGAACTTATACGGGAAAGGACCAAAGATGGCCTAGCGAGGGCGAGAGCGCAGGGAAAGAGAATAGGGAGACCTCCTAACAAGGCGTTGGACGGGGAGATTGAGGTTCTGCACTCCCAAGGACACAGCCTTAGGCAGATAGGAGAGTTAGTTGGCCTAAGCCATCAAGGAGTTAAGCAAAGGCTTCGTAGAGCTAGGCTACAAAAAGGGGATGGTTCTGAGACATGAGCCCAGTCGTTCCTTCCCCCCTCAGTTTTCCTAGGGCTTCAAAATCGTCCGATATTATTACAATGAGTTGGACTAATGCTCTTTCCGAGGGATACTAAGTGCCTAGCACATGGTGGTCCCTCTGCCAAGAGATAGAGAAATACTTACTGGAATGTGATGAGGAGAGAAACTATTCCGACTATACCATCAGAGACTATCGGTATGCGTTATACCGACAGTTCAAGGCATTGTCCGAGGAGAATCTGGTCATCAACCCTAGGAAGGTTGGGAAGGAAGAACTGTTCTTCCTTCGAGATCAGCATTTCTTCGAGGTAACGCCGAGGTATAAGTGGAACATGATCTCGATGCTCATTTGCTTCTGTAAGTGGGCTGGGAATACCGATATTGGAAAGATAAGGCTGAATTTCGGAGATACCAGCAGGACCAATGTGAGATGGTTGAGCGAGGAGGAGGTAACGACTCTTATGAAAACGGTTGAAACGCCAATGGAGGAACTAATCATCCACTGTGAGTTGGCGTTAGGACTGAGGAGGGTCGAGGTCCAGAGGCTTCGCTTGGATTCGTTCCACTTTGGCAGAGAGAACTATGTTTCCATCCATGGAAAGGGACGGAACGGGGGAAAATATAGGAGGATACCAGTCAGAAGGGACACCAGGGAGATCCTGGAAGGATACTTGGAGATCCGCAAAGGGATAGTACGAGGTAGAGCTGACAATGGTATCCTACTGGTCCATCACTGGGGAGATTCTTTGAAAGCGTATGGAAAGACTGGGATCGATAAGATCCTGGAAAATCTCTCTAGAAGGGCTGGAGTGAAGTTTTCCAACCATGATCTACGAAGGACCATGGGACGGAGGATATATCGATCAGGAGTCAAGGTCGAGGAGATAGCTAGTATCTTGGGACATGAGGACACCAAAACAACCCTGAGGTATCTAGGGCTTGATCATGACGATCTATCCCATGCGATGGAAACATACTACCAGTATGACCAGAAGGCTATTTTACCGAAAACGGTAATTTTTGACGAAAGCCAGATGAAAAGTGGACAGGGGGGGATTTGAACCCCCGGCCTCTACCATGCCAAGGTAGCGATCTTCCAGCTGATCTACCTGCCCGTGCGGGATTGGCAAATCCGTTTTCATTATTTAACCTTTCCTTAATGACTGGGATGGCCAACAAATAGGTTTCAGACGAGAGAATGAAAAAGGGAAAGAGGATGGAATGCTAAAAGTGGCCTGACGCCTATCGTTAGTTTGAAGTAAAAACGGAGGCGATCAGACCATGCTATACGTAGGACTGGACGTCCATAAAGAATTTTGCCAAGCGAGCATACTGAACGAAAAAGGATTTGAGGAGGATAACGAGCGATTCCCGACCACTCGCCGTGGTCTGGAATCATACCTGTCCAGATTCGAGGACGCCGCGTTCGTCCTCGAATCCACCGGTGTCTGGGAGTTCGTGTACGAGATAATCGAGGAGAAGGGATTCCCGGTGAAGCTGGCACATCCGCTGAAGGTACGGGCTATCGCCGAGGCGAGCGTCAAGACCGACAAGGTCGACGCTCGCACTCTGGCGAAACTGCTCCGTCTGGACATGGTTCCGGAATCGTACGTACCTTCCAGGGAGATCCGAGACCTGAGGCGGCTGACCCGCCTCAGGTCTTATCTGACACAGACCAACACCGGATTGAAGAACCGAACGCACGCCGAACTGCTGTCCAGAGGGATCAGACGACCAGAGGACATGGTGAAGTCATTCTCTCAAAAATCACATGATTGGATGCGAACGCTGGACATCCCGGCGGTGGATGTCCAGCTGATAATGATCGAGGCGGTTCAAGGGCAAATCGAACATGTGAACGGCCTCATTCGTCAGGAGTTCGAAAAGCGCGAGGAGGTGAGGAACCTCACCTCCATCCCCGGCATCGGCATCTACTCCGCCCTGGTCATCTTCGCGGAGATCGGGGAAGTTAGACGATTCCCTGATCCTGAACATCTCTGTTCCTACGCTGGGCTGACGCCGACGGTGAGCCAGTCGGCGTCATCGGTGCATTACGGCGGCATCAGCAAGGAAGGTTCCAAGCAATTGCGTTGGATACTGACCGAGGCGGTGCATTCGCACCGCCGCTTCGAGCCCGATTCGAACCTATCTAGGTTCTACGACAAGATCTCCAGGAAGCGTGGGAAGCACAAGGCTACGACGGCAGCAGCTCGCAAGCTGCTGCACATCATCTACTGGATGATGTTGAACGGTGAGGAATATCACAGTCATGGATTCAACCCCGTGCTAAAACCTGCAGCGTGAAGCGCGAGAAGAGGATTGGGGCAGGTCCTGACAACTGGACGGAGCGACCATAGTGCGGGAGAACCGCGGATAGAGGTTTGTCCGACTCCTTTGCCCCTACCTTCGGTAGGTCGGTTAGGTGACGAAAGTATGAAGTTGAAAGAAAAAGAATAAGGGAGTGGCCAGTCAGGCCACTTTTACATAGAGGTTTGTCCGACTCCTTTGCCCCTACCTTCGGTAGGTCGGTTAGGTGACG
>CAZXTA010000010.1:14116-22028 GCA_964642865.1 uncultured Methanomassiliicoccus sp.
TTGAAAGAAAAAGAATAAGGGAGTGGCCAGTCAGGCCACTTTTACATAGAGGTTTTTCAGGCCTTTCCGAAGAACGCCTTGACATTTTTGCTGTTCATGTAGAGCACGATGATGATCGGTATGATCAGCCCGAGGAGCATGCTCACTATCTGATCCGTTTCCATATCGTTCAGGACCCATTGTATGATGCTCCAGAGAATCCCTATGATCAGGACCACCATGGTCATTACCCAGACCCAGTTCCAGCCTTTGAAGAAGCCGAAGGCCAGGACTATGTACACGATCCCGATGACCACAGAAATCGCCCCGGTGGCAACGGCCAACGCCTCAACATCGACCAGGTCGCCCAGGGCGAAGAGGGCCAGCCCCCCCAATATCATTATCAGCCCCAACAGGAACAGCAAGATTCCGATTAGTGTCACGCCCAGGGGGCGTTCCTTGCCTTGCATGTGCTCATATAGATTAATATTATTATAAATTTTTCTATTAATGTATATTAAAATGCAAAATGCATCGTCCTGATCAATGGACCGTCAGAGTGCTCTGGAAACGCATCTTCTCGCCTGTTATCTTGGTCGGGTATTCGCCGCTTACGCAGGCCAGGCATAATTCGGTCTCGGGTATCTCCAACGCTTTCACCAGGCCTTCATGGCTCAGATACCCCACGGAGTCGGCGGTGATGAGCTCAGCGATCTGTTCATTGGTGCGGTTAATGGCGGCGAACTGCTCCCTCGTTTTCATGTCAATGCCATAGAAGCAGGGAGCGATGACCGGCGGGCATCCTATGCGCACGTGGACCTCCTTGGCCCCGGCACGCCTGGTCATCTGCACGATCCTCCTCATGGTCGTGCCGCGGACGATGGAATCGTCCACGATGATCACCCTCTTGCCTGCCATGTTGGAGATTATGGGATTCAGCTTGAGCAGCACGCCCTCGTCCCTTTGGGACTGGTCGGGCATGATGAAGGTGCGCTCGATGTAGCGGTTCTTCATGAAGCCCTCGGCGTAAGGTAGGCCAGAGGCCTCCGAATAGCCCAATGCATGGGCACGACCCGAGTCCGGGACGGGAACGACCACGTCGGCCGCGACCGGCTGCTCCTTGGCCAGTATGTGTCCGATCCTCAGGCGGACCTGGTATACCTCCCGGCCCTCGATGATGGCGTCCGGGCGGGCGAAGTACACCCACTCGAACATGCAGTGGGCGGTATGAGCTGGGGCGGGGGTGCGGGTGGAGGTCATCGAGGTGGGAAAGACCTCCACGATCTCCCCCGGGAGCACGTCCCTGAGGAACTCTCCGTTCATGACCTCGAAGATGGAGCTTTCCGAGGCTATGCCATATCCGCCAGGTAACTTACCTGCGGACAGGGGCCGGAAGCCCATTGGATCGCGGAAACCGAACACCCTGTCACCCAGCATCATGGTTATGGAGTACGCCCCTTCCAGGGCCTTCATCACCGTTTTGATGGCCCTAATGGGGTCAGGGTTCATCGACAGCTCCGTGGCCATCATGCGGACGATTATCTCCGAGTCCGTGGAGGTCAGGAAGGCCCATCCTTCCGCCTGCAGACGGTTGCGTATGTCGTCGGCGTTGACCAGGTCCCCATTGTGAGCCAGGGCCAGGTCCCCGGCCCGTGTGGTGACCACTATGGGCTGGCAGTTTTCCGCACAGGACGTTCCGGTGGTGGAGTAACGCACGTGGCCGATGCCCCTGGTGCCCACAAGGGTATTGTACTGGCGGCCTGTGAGCACCTCGTGGACCAAACCCATGCCACGATGGTAAATGATGGAACGGCCGTCATGGACCGCAATGCCCGCGGCCTCCTGACCACGATGCTGGATGACCCTCAATGCTCTTTTCAGATTGGGTACGGCATCGCCCTTCAGGGCCATGCCCACCACGCCACAGAAATGCTTCGGCCGGTCATCCTCCAAGGGACTAACCTCGACGTTTAATGAGACTTGGCCCAATTATACGTTCTCATGGTGGCGGTCTTGCCGTAGCCACAGGAGGCGCAGTAAGAAGCACGTATGTTGTAAGCCCTCTTCCCGCACCTGCGGCAGGGGACATGGGTCTTGCGGTCTCCCATCTTTCCTTGTGAAGCTGTTCCTTTCGACATAAGAGTAACCTCATGGTGAAATGTAAATTACATTGTCCCCACGGACAATGGCGACCGATAGCTTGCGGACAACCTCGCTGTTGATGAGCTCATCAGCGTTCTTCAACACCAGGTTCATGTGGGGATCGTACCCGTCTAGGACCCCATGGTACTCCCGGTTGCCCTTCAACGTGACGATGACCTGACTGTTGATCGTCTGGTTGAGGACGTTCAGAGGTTTCAGCATCGCTTGAATCACCTTACGAGGTCGAATGAGCGTTCACTATATGAAGTTTTTGCGATTGCCTTCTCTGTACGCCGCATCCAGTCAGATGAACGCCCCCAGGGTCGGGGCGTCCAGGCGGTCCATGTCATAAAAGATGATGCCCTCTCTCATCCACTCCCCCTCCCTGGACCCGGGAAAGAAGGCAGCTATCAATGAAGAGCGCCAAAGCAGATCGAGCACGGAAGTGGAGAGCACCCCACCGTAGACGTTGGGCCATGGGTCCTCGTAATCGTACTGGTCGATGAGGTGGAAGGCGTAGCCCATGAAGCTGTCCCGGTTGTTCAATATCCTTAGGTAATCGCGCAGCACCTGGCGGTCGTGGCCCTCCGGCTGCTTCAGCACGATCTCCTTTATCGGCTTTACCCCTATCCTCCGAACCTCGCCGTCCCTCTCCATCAGATGCCTCTCAACCATCTGTCCCGAGACCCGGAACAGGTTCCAGCTGCCGTCCTGGGTACAATACACCGGAGCCTGGAACAGCTCGTCCGCGGCCAGGGAATCGGTCACCATCTCCAATGCGGACTGGGACAGCTCCCTCATGATGTTCCCCTCCAGCATGGGCTTGGCCTCGAGGCCGGGTATGGACAGCTCGTCCTCCTCCACACTTCCTTCCAGCAGCGAGGCGATCAGCCGCAGGTCGGTCAGCTCGTCCAGGCGGGCGCTCACCTGGGACCGGACCTTGGGAACGTCCACTTTCAGCCCGGACTCGATGCAGTTGTTGATGAACTCCCGATAGACCGGCACGGATTCCTTCAACGTCCTCCGGATGACCGCCTCGTTCTGCTGAATCAGGCGTAGGCCCTCGCTCATGGCCTCCTCACCCTGATCGGACCACACCCCGCGGCAGCTGAGGTCCAGTTCCACCTGTACCCTGCTCCCCACGTGGATGTGGAAGGGGAACTGGCGGCAGAAGTGCGGGCGGTGGGCGTAAACCTGGCACTTGCCGTCCTCCAGGAAAGAGCAGGAGCCCTGCCCCTTCTTCAGGGCCAGGGCGTAATGCCTGTGCGGTTCCTTCTTCAGCACCAGGCGGTCGGGGTGGTTCCTCTTGAAGTAGTCCACCTCCGCCGGCAGGCACTCCGGCTGGCATAGGCAGCACAGTTTGCAGGGGTCCTGGCAGATGAAGCGCCGACCTTCCAGCTCGCTAAGGTCCAGCGGAAGGGGGCCGTTAAGCATGCGGCACCTCCCTGCCGTAATGATCACAGCTCACCGAACCGTTCCTCAGGACAAGTTCCCCCCTGAGGAAGACGGCCTGCGGGAACAGTGCCTCCCTGCCCTCGAACGGCGTCCAGCCGCATTTGCTGTGCAGTTCCCTGCCGCTGATCCTACGGACCTTCCTGGGATCGATGACCACCAGGTCGGCGTCCCGGCCCTCGGCTATCTCCCCCTTGTTCAGCCCGAAGGTCCTAGCTGGAACGAGCGAGGCGGCCTTAAGCAAGACGTCTAACGAAATGAACCCTCTTTTCACCAGGGCCAGCATCATGCTGAAGCCGGTCTCCACCCCCGGCAGCCCGGAGGGGGCCTCCCCAAATCCCCTCTCCTTCTCCTCCGGCGCGTGCGGGGCGTGGTCCGTGGCCAGCATGGGCACCTCCCCCCTGCAGAAGGCGGCGAACAGCGCCTCGCGATCGGCCCGGCGCCTCAGAGGGGGGTTGACCTTCCCCCAGGCCCCCAGGTCCATGCTGGAGTCCAGCAGCATGTGGTGAGGGGTGACCTCGAAGGTCGCCCGGGCGTCCTTGAGCAGCGCTAGCGATTCCGGGCAGCTGACGTGACAGATATTCAGGCGGGCCCTTTCCTGGTAGCGGAGCAACCGTTCGATGGCCCTCGTCTCCGCCTGGCGGGGGTGGCACTCCTCGTGATCCCGTAGGGAGCGCTCGTCCATGCGGGTCAGCATGTCGTCCTCCTCAGCGTGCACGCTGATCACCTTGCCGGTGCGGGCCACGGCGTCCATGGCCCTGGCCAGGTCCCCATCTTCCCTTATCATGACGCTCTGGGTGGAAGAGCCCAGGAATACCTTGAAGGCCCGACAGGAGGACAGCGCGCCCACGTCGGTATCGGGGGCCAGGCCGGCGAAGAGCCCGAAATCCACCCATGAACGGCCCTTCAACCTTTCCCTCTTCTCCTTCAACGCCTTCGCATCGGTGATCGGCGGCACGTTGTTGGGCATGTCCAGGACGCAGGTCACCCCGCCGAAGAGGGCTGAGAGCGAACCGGAAGAGAAATCCTCTTTGTAGGTCTGCCCGGGCTCTCTGAAGTGTACGTGGGGGTCAATCGCTCCCGGCAGAACGAGAAGGTCGCCGAAATCGTGGTGCTCCTCGCCCTGCAGCACCTTTTTCACCTTGACGATGCGTCCCTCCTCGATGCCCACGCATGCCTTCTGCAGCCTTCCCTGGAAGAAGACCTGTCCCCCTACCACGTCCATGCGATCACTGGGTAGGTTCCCGGAGTATTTGACCGTATGGCGATTCCTCGCGGAAGACCTCGGCATGGAAGGTGAATATTCGCGTCTTCCGGTCCAGCCACATGTCCGGGGTCAGCCCGGCCTTGAAGCAGGTCTGCTCTAGGAATGTGCGGGGATCCCAGCCCCATTCCCCCGGGACCTGTGGAAGAAGCAGTCCCCGGTACGGTCCCCGTTCCATTATGAGACCGTCCCGTCCAATGATGATCTTGTCAGGCATGTCCTGCCGGCGATCCACCTTAAGCTCCTCCGGGACGGTCAGCACGCTGACCTCCACTACTACCTGGTCCAGCTCCTCTGGGCTCAAGGGAAGGAAGCGCGGGTCGTGGCAGGCCCCCTGCGCCGCACGTAATATGGCCTCGGCCAAGGGAAAGATGGGTTCGGGGTAGCCGATGCAGCCCCTCAACCCCTCCCCGGGGAAGGTCTTTAGCGTAACGAACGCCCCGCTCTTCTGCCGGAAGGTGTCCGGAACGTCGAAGGTGTCGATGTCTAGGTCCCTGGTCTCGGCGTCCACGCCCCGGCGGGCTAGTTTCACCGCTAGTGTGCCCTCTTGGTCCTTCATACCGATTCCTTGATTGAAGTGATATTGCCGCTAATTAAACCTCTGCATAGATCATGTCGTCACAGCATCGATGAAGAGGACCAGGTCCAGCAAAGATATTTAGTGCCGTATCGACAAGTATATATTATGCAGGCCGAGGAGGTAAGGGAGATACTGGTCCGGGAGGTCATGTCAAGCAAGCCCCGCAAGGGGAGGCCCGACATGACCGTCAAGGAAGCAGCCGCCCTAATGCTCCGGGAGGGCGTGGGCAGCTTGGTGATTCTGGAGGACGGGGAGCCAGTGGGCATTTTGACCGAGAGGGACCTTCTCTATAAAGTGGTGGCGGTGGGCAAGATACCCTCGCGCACCAGGGTGGAGAATGTCATGTCCTCGCCGGTCATCACCGTGTCGCCGGATTCCAGCGTTTCCGTGGCCGCCAAGCGCATGTCCGACCTGCACATGAGGCGGCTGCCGGTTGTGGAGGACGGCAAGCTCATCGGCATGCTGACGGAGAAGGACATGCTCCGTCTCTCCCCTTCCCTCATCGAGCTGACCAGGGAATGGTCCAGGATCGGACAGGGAGGAGGGATGCGTTCCAATGGACTCGGATATGTGGCCGGATACTGCGAGAACTGCGAGTCCTATTCCATCGACCTGCGGCTGGAGAACGGGCTCCTTTTATGTCCGAACTGCCGGGAGGAATAGGTCCTCAATCCAGGTTGATCTTTCTGATGCGGGGCGCGGGCGCCTCCCCCTTTTCTTCCATTTCCTTCAGATGGCTGTCTATGAAGGAACGGAAGAGCAGTAGCGTTTCCTTCTTGATGTTGTTGTAGTGCTCCTTGACCTCAGGAGGCATGACGTTACAAGGCATCAGGCTGTCCATGGCCGCCAGGAACTCCGTGCCGGATTTCATCAGATGGACCACGGTGTCCTGAGGAATTGGACCTGGCCCGGCGCTCCTTGAGGGTCGACTGGGCTTTTCGTGCTGCTCACTTTTTGAATTGTCTTTCTTTACCGTCATCTTGGTCCCTCACTTGAAGCTTATGATCAGCCGGCCGTCCTTGAACTCCGCCTTGTCGGCTTCCTTGTGCACTAGGGAGTACGGCAGAACCACCGAACGCTTGTACCAGCCGACCTTGATAATTAGGACATCGTTCGTTTTATATAATTCTACCTCCTCCTTGCTGGAGAATGGCAATTTCAAGGCCAGCGTGTCCACACCGTCCCGGGTGAATATCTCCATGCTCTTCTCGGTGGTGTACACCTGTGAGGGATCGCTGTCCCCGAACAGTTGCTCGGCCAGCGTTTCTAACGATCTCCTTCCAACCACCTCGGTGGAGGACTGATAGGCCTTGAGCATCTTCAACGGGGAGAAGGACTCCTCGATCAGCTGCATGTAACGGGACTGCTCCTCGTACTTGGCCTCGGGGTAGTGCCCCCGGTCCCCCTCGGGCAGCAACCGGTTTATGACCAGGCATTCCACGGTCAGGTTGTACAGCGACAGGTAGGTGTAGGCCCTCTTGGTCTCGTTGATCACCATCTTCTCCGGGTTGACCACCAGACGGACGGAGGTGGTCTCCGAATCCAGCAGTATCTGGCGCACCAGCTTCATGCGGTCCTTCAGATGGTCTAGATCCCTAAGGAAGGCCTCCGATGGGATGGGGGTGCTCATCACCTTGCCGACGGTGGCCCTGGCCAGCCTGACGGTGTTCCTGAATATCTTGTACATCTTGTCGAAGTACCAGTTCGCGGTGTCCGGGAAGCTGAGCAGGCGGAGGGTCTCCGCCGTCGGCGCCGTGTCCATGACAACCACGTCGTACTGCCCGCTCTTCATGAACTCTTCGATGTAGAACAGCGCGGACATGAGCTCCATGCCTGGCCACACCGTCATCTCCTTGGCCGAGATAGGGTCCAGACCCTGGGACTCCATGAAGTCCGAAAGGTACTGCCCGATCTCCTTCCAGCGGGTCTCCATCTCGTTTATGACGTCCACCTCGATGGCGTCCAGGTTCTTGGAGATGTTCCTGATTTCCCCGGTCAATGGCACGTCCAGGGAATCGGCCAGCGAGTGCGCCGAGTCGGTACTGATAGCTATGGTCCGATGCCCCATTTCAGCGCAGCGCAGGGCGGTGGCCGCGGAGACCGAGGTCTTACCCACTCCGCCCTTGCCAGTATAGATGATCACCCTCAATCTCTCACCGGAGGAGAGCAACACAAGCGGTCCTACTTGAAGGATTGCATGGGCGCCCCACGCAATGAAATAATAAAATGAGGTGGGAGTGCCGGGGAGGGGGTTCGAACCCCTGACCTTCGGATTTCCCTGGAGAGGGTCTTGTATCGCTCCTGATCCCTATGAGTCCGACGCTCCACCAGGCTGAGCCACCCCGGCATTCGGGGAAGTGGTTTACTGCTCGGGCTCGACCGTTTCCGCGACCTCTTCCACCAGCTCCTCAACGGGGGAGGGCTCGGCCACGGGCTCGGGGGCGAAGACCGGCTGGTCCTGGGCCTGGCGCCGCGGTGCGTGGCCGTGTGTCCGA
>CAZXTA010000011.1:0-21118 GCA_964642865.1 uncultured Methanomassiliicoccus sp.
TTATACCGGCAACGTCAGCTCCGTGCGCGTCCTGGTGAACACGGGGCAGGAAGTGCGCCTCAACTTCACCATGATCGAGCTGCTGGGCACGTTGACCGGGTACGTGACCAACGGGACTTCGCCCATCTACGGGGTCACGGTGATCCTGCTCAGTAACAAGTACAATTACAGCGGGGTATCGGTGAATCCGTTTGGCCAGTATATCATCACCAAGGTCCAGCCGGGCACCTACACGGTCATGGCCAGCAAGGTCGGTTATTATAGTTCCGACCCTCTTCCGCCCATCGAGATGGCCCGCGACGTGATCAATCATATGGATTTCGAGCTGGTGGAGCAGCCGGCGGAGCTGAACGGGCAGGTCTTCTACCAAGGCGAGGCGGTGCCCGGGGTGAGGGTGCAGCTTTCCAGTCCCCTGTTCAACGCCGAGACGACGACGGACGATGAGGGCAACTACTCCTTCCAGATGGTGCCAGTGGGCAGCTACACCATCACCTTCACCAAGGACAACTATTACACCAATACCCAGTCCGTGGGGCTGTCCCCCTTCGAGGTCAGGCACCTGAACGTGGTGCTGGAGTTCGACCAGGAGAACACCACCCAGAAGTTCATCCTGGGGTTCGACCTGGCCCATTCCCTCATGGTGATGGGGCTGACCATCTCTCTGACGGTGTTGATCATCGGCCTTTACATCAATAACAAGGTCCGGCGCAAGCCGCACATACTGGAGAAACAAGAGGAACCCTCAGAGAAGGAATGATGCGTTCCGTTTTACACGGTCCTCCACCTCTCGGAAGAGGCTGCGGCCGTGGGCGTCCATGGCCACCACCATGGGCCCCAGGCCCTCCGCCCGCAGGCGCCACACCGCCTCCGCCATGCCCAGGTCCTCCCAGTACACTCCAAGCACCTCCGGGAGCTTCTCCGCGGCCAGCACCGCCGCCCCGCCGGTGAACGCGAGGTAGGCGCAGCCCACCTCCGTTAAGGCGTCCAGGACATCGGAGGCCATCCCTCCCTTCCCCACGATCGATCGTGGCCGGAAGGCCCTCATGAACTCCGCTTCCAGTGAGTCCATCCGGGCGCTGGTGGTGGGGCCAGCGGCCACCACCTCCCATCGGTCCGTGCGCCGCATGATCGGCCCGCAATGGTACAGCGCTCTTCCCTCCATCTCGAACGGCAATTTACATCCGTTCCGGTGGAGCTCCAGGGCGCGCATGTGGGCCTCGTCCCGGGCGGTGATCACCTCCCCGCTCAAACAGACCAGTTCTCCGGCCTTCAGCGAGCGGGCCTCCTCTTCGGTCATCGGGGACCTGATGTCCTTGACCTTCAATCGAAACCCCCCTGAGAGAACTGTACTCGCCCGTCCCGGAATATCCGGGCCAAGGCCTTGCGCGCCGCCCAGCAGTTCAGGCTGACCGCCACGGGAAGGCTGGCGGTGTGACAGTGCGCCTTCTCGATCAGTACCCCCAGCACGGTGGTCCTGCCCCCCAGTCCCATGGGTCCCAGGCCCAGGGTGTTCAGCTGTTCGTGCAGGGCAACTTCGAGCTGTGACAATCCCGGGTCCGGGTTGCTGGAGCGCAGGGGGCGCAGCAGGGCCTTCTTGGCCAGAGCGCAGGCCAGGTCGGCCGTGCCGCCGATGCCCACCCCGATCACCGTTGGCGGACAGGGTCGGGAGCCGGCCCTGGTGACGCAATCGATGACGAAGCGCCGTATACCGTCCACGCCGTCCGCGGGGTACAGCATGCGCAGCGCGCTCCAGTTCTCCGATCCGGCGCCCTTGGGAAGCACGGCCAGCTCCAGGAAATCGAGGGCCGCGGGCTCGAAGTGCACCGGCGGCATCCCAGCGCCCATATTGTCTCCGCTGTTGTGCCGGGACAGCGGATCTACCGTGTTGGGCCTCAACGGTATCGTCTCCGTCGCCCGGGAGACCCCCCTGCGGATGGCCCGCTCGATGCGCCCATCGTACCTCCCGCGCACGAAGAATACCGGCAGGCCGGTGTCCTGGCACATTGGCACCATCCTTTCGGATGCCATTCTCACGTTGGAAAGGATGGTCTGCAATTGCGAGCGGGCCACCTCGTCCTGCTCGTTCTCGGCTCCCTCCTCCAGAGAGCGGACCACGTCCGGGGGGAGACGGCACTCGGCCTCGCGCAGCAGCCTGACCACGGTCTCCTCGATCACTGCGGAAGAGTACATCTCGAGCACTGGATGAGCGACGGGGGAGTTAATCCTTGGCCTGACGGGGATTTTATTATCAGGGTTAAGATGATATAGAGTGGCACGAATTCTGCGCCTGATCATCATGGAAGGACCGATCCACATTCAAGGCCTGACCAAGGTCTTTAACGGAGGGTTCAGGGCGGTGGACGACCTGGACCTGGTGGTCCCGCGGGGCTCGTTCATGGGCTTCCTGGGGCCGAACGGTGCTGGGAAGACCACCACCATCAAGATCGCCACCAACATGCTCACCGCCACCACCGGGGAGGTTTTCATCAACGGGGTCAGTGTCATGCGGGACCCCAAGACCGCCCTGGCCGACGTGGGGGCGGTGGTGGAGACCCCGGAGTTCTACCCCTATCTTACGCCGATGGAGACATTGCTCTACCTGGGTTCCCTGCGCGGTATGTCCGCCTACGAGATAAACAATCGGAGCCGGGACCTTATGGACCTGGTCAAGCTGAGCGAGTGGAAGGATCAGCGTGTAGGTAAGTTCTCCAAGGGCATGAAGCAGAGACTGGCCATAGCCCAGGCCTTGTTGCCGCAGCCATCTGTCATCATCCTGGACGAGCCGACCTCCGGTCTGGACCCCCGGGGCATGGTGGAGGTGAGGGACATTCTGAAGCATCTGCACAAGATGGACGTCACCGTGCTCATGTCCTCGCACCTGCTGAACGAGGTGCAGGAGGTGTGCAGCGATGTCACTCTCATCAACCGCGGCAAGATGCTGAGGTCTGGCAGCGTGGTCTCGCTGCTCAACGAGGTCAAGACGCGCAAGATCGAGGTGCGCACGCTGGACCCCCTGACACCGGAGATGTTCCCGGTGCTACAGGGAGTTCCCGGGGTCCGGGGGCTGAACGTCACCGGCGACCTGTCCTTCACCCTTGATTTCGAGGGGACGGAAGAGCCGCAGGCGGCGCTGTTGCTGGAGCTGCAACGTCTGGGCCTGCGCATACTGACCTTCAAGGAGTCGGGACTGGCCCTGGAGTCTCTGTACATGTCCCTCATCGTTGATTCGGGGTGAGAAGATGGAAAGCGCTGACGTTGTTGACAACCGCGGGCGACTGCCCTCCGACATGGCTCAGATATTCACCGTGGCCCGATACGACCTGTTGAAGCACCTGCGCTCCAAGCGCCTGCTCGGCCTTTTGGTCCTGGAGGCGGTAATCCTTGGCCTCATGTTCGGCCTGCCGATATTGCTGGACCAGCCGACGGCGAAGGACCCGGCCGATTACATGTCCGGGTACATCGGATGGGTGGAGATACTTGTGGTCCTGGGAGCTACAATGTTCGCCGGCGATGCCATCGTCTCCGAGTTCCAGAACCGCACTGGCTATCTGCTCTTTCCCAATCCGGTGAAGCGCTCCACCATATTCGTGGGCAAGTACATCTCCACCCTGGGGATCGTGTTCCTGATGTTGATCACCTACTACGGCGTGGCGGCGGTGCTGACCTTGGGCATGACCGGCGGAAGTACCGTGCTGTGTGTGTACTCCATGCTCTTCGCCTTGTGCTACGGCGCGGCCGCGGCGGCCCTGGGCTTCCTAATCTCCACGGTGTTCAAGGGGTCGACCGGTTCGTTGGTCCTGACCTTCTTCACCCTGCTGATGATCATCCCCATGATCGCGGGGATCCTGCCACTGGGTGAGATAAAGCCGTGGTTCCTGCTGACCTTTTGCGGGGGGGTCATCACCACCATAATGAGCACCCCCTATCCCCAGGATGTGCTCCAGACGATCCCCATAGGAGGGGGGGAGAACTTTACCTACTGGTCCTATTTTCCGAACGTCGGCCTCTCCTTGGTCGTGCTGGCGATCTATGTAGTGGTCTGCCTGCTGTTAGGGATGTTCCTTTTCAAGCGGAGAGAGATGGTCTCATAAAGGCGAAAAGGCGGGGTCCGCCCTTTCCTTTCTTCTTTTTTCAACCCTGCAATGGAAGCAGATAGAAATCCTCGTTGTACTGGAAGACCTTGACGGTGTCTCCCTTTCTCTCGAACTTCGGCGGTTTCTTCAGCTCGAAGACCTTGAAGTTGGTGGGGTGCATGACCTGCACCTCGCGGTCCGTCTCGTTCACCACCACAGCATCCAGTAGGTCCTCCTTGCGACCAATAACTTTGGCCGAGATCATGTCGCTGTTGCTGACCATGACCCCCTGGGTCGTTTTAATGTTCGTCAGCTTGGTGGTGTTGGAGCGGAGCGCCCCCACCAAGTACAGCTTCTTCTCGTACATCACGATGTCACCGAAGCGGTACGCCGGCAATCGTACCAGGAAGGTCACTCGGTAGAGGTCCTTGCCCTGTTTCTGAGTGACGAGCTTGGCCGTCTCCTTGATCTCGGCGGCGTATTGGTCGGCCAGATCACGAGATATGGCGCGTCCGACGACGGACGAGGACAGTATCACGTCGAGGCCACCCTGGCTGGTGGTAAGACGATTGACCTTGGAGATGAAGAGCTCGCGATTGTCCTTGGTGTGATCGTCCATCAACTTGTAGATGCGCTCCATGATCTCCTCCCGTAGGTCCTCGGGCATCTTCCTGTCCCTGGTGCGCACCTGCAGGGTGCCCTCGTAATAATTGCCCATCAGCTTGTTGCAGCGTGGGCACGAGGTGTTCTTGAAGCGCACGATGGTGCTGCGCGCCTCGTTCACCTTCAGCCCTTCCACGGTCAGGCCGATGGTCACGCCCACGTGATAATTGGTCTCGTCGATCTTCTCGGCGTGCACGCCGAAACCTACCACCTGGGCGTCCTTATCGACGTTCAGCGCCAGCTCCACCGCCCTCTCCGCCACCTCCTCCCTGGCCTCCACCTTCACCCATTTCCCATCCAGGAGATAATCGTCACAGTGGCCGCACTGGAACACATCCACGTGGTCCGGGAGTGAGGTGAAGACCTTGCCCTCCAGGAAGCATCTCTCGCACAGCGATCTGAACGTGGGGCCCTCGGCCCCGCACTTGACGCAGAAGGGCATCTCAGTACCTGACCATCTGGGCGTGGGGCACGCCCTCTATCGTTATTACGCGGTCCGGGTCGATAAAGTCATGCTCGGCGGCGATGCGGCAGACCTCCTCCCCGACCAGATTGGCCATGGTCGCGGCGGTCAGACGACTGAGCAGCATCTCCTCCCCGCCCCGGTCCCCGTCGTAGAACTCAGGGCTCACCTCCAGGCGCAGCTCGCCGTCCCTTAGCATCCGGCCCAGCAGGTCCTCGTCGCAGGCGGCGATGAGCGTGTTTGCACCGTATCTATGCACCTTCACCCGGATCATCTTCAACCTCGAACGGGAGTCATGGGCCTTGATGATAAACCTTTCCTCAGCATACCTGCATCAGTCGCTGGAGATGAGCTTGTAGTGCCCGGCCTGCACCTCGAAGATGTCCCCGGCCTGCTTGAGCTTTTTCAGCACTTCTTTCAGTTCCCCCTCGGAAAGGTTGCGGTCGGCGGCCCTCTGGATGAGGGTGAGCTCGGAGACCCCGGAGCGGGGGTCGGAGTGCTCGTGTATGAGCTGCCTCACCAGTGCAATGCGGTTCCTCTCGTTGCGCGTGGTGCCGGTCATCAGCTTGTCCACGTCGATGGTGCCCTCGTCCGAGGCCATCTTCTTCAGGTAATGCTCCACGATCTTGATGGCCCGGTCGGCGTCCTCCTGGGCGACGATTTGGGAGAGGCGTATGCGCGCCGACGCCTCGGACAACCGGATGAAGGCCTCCAGCTGCCTGGCGGTGATGGGGACGGACGAGCCGGCCTTCTCCCCCAGCTTGCGTATGGACAGGTACTTGTCGATGATCATCTGCCTCGCTTCGTCGCTGAGCACCGGCGTGAAGCGCTTGGCGAAGGCGACGTACTTTCGCATGAACTCCCGGTCGAAGACCGGCCTGAGCATGTCGGTCTCCTCCATGATACGCTGGTAATCTATTCCGCGGATGGCCTCGGGATTGGGCACGTTGCGCAGTTCGCCGCGCACGTGCCCTTTCAGAATGTGCTCGGCGATCCTCTGGTCCCTGGTCGCGTTGGGCTTGTCGGTGAGGGCGAAGATGAGGTCGAAACGTGATAGCAATGCGGGGGGCATGTTGATCTGTGATGCGAGGGCCTCGGTGTCATCGAACCTCCCGAACTTTGGATTTGCCGCGCCGAGCATGGAGCAGCGACACTGCAGGGAGGCGGTGATGCCCGCTTTCGCCACGCTCACCCGCTGCGACTCCATGGCCTCGTGCATGGAGGAGCGGTCCTGTTCGGTCATCTTGTCCAGTTCGTCTATCGCAGCCAGTCCCTTGTCCGCGAGCACCAGCGCCCCGGCCTCCAACGTCCAGCGGCCGTCCCCGAACTCGTCCTTGACGGCGGCGGCGGTGTTGTGCACAAGAAATCCGTTTCCGATGAAGCTGTGGGCCCCCTCGACCGTCAGATCGTATACGTAGGGGGGGAGGTCCTCGTGCACCTCCCGGACCGTTCTGACCTTCTTCAATAGCGGTCGTCCTGCACCGGAGCCAGATGTGACGATGAGCAGCTTTTCGTCAGCTGTGACGTCGGACGCCCGGACCCACCGCGGATCGGGGCCGGAAACCCCTCTCAACATGGTCTCGGGGGTGACCTTTATACGGTCTCCAGACTCGGTCTCGAGTTCCACAAGAAATGAAGGGGTTCGGAGACGGAATATCGCTGAGACCGGTCGGACGTCGGTATGACGATCGTCCTTGACGCAAAGCACACCGTTGACGCGGGTCTCCTGTCGCCACACCCCGGGCTCGATCTCCCGGGGGGTCTTCATGCGCGATTCCACGAAGTCGCCGATGGCCTGGAGCCTTCCATCAACTTCTATGATCGTTTCCGCGGACACGCACAGGCCGGCGGCCGAGGAGCTCTTTCCGGAGGCGTATATGCCCCGGGGAGCCATCTCCGACATGTAGCGTAGGATCTGGCTGTTGTGGGAGATGATACCGTTGGCCACGAAGATGTGGGTGTCCTCCACCTCTATGTCGTAAACGAAGCGGTCCTCCGCCTGGACGTCCTCGCGCTTGACCACCTGGTCCCAGTCGTAGCCCCAGTCGTAGCCGCAGAGGTTCCCGCCGCTCTTCTTGTCCGTGGTCGCCGCCAGGAAGTTTCCCTCCACGATCTTGTCCGCCTCCTTCTGCACCGGAAAGTAAGCGTTCTGCACAAAGAGGGGATGGGTGGGGGTGACCGTGAGGGTCTTGCCGCCGGCGGTAGTGAATTTGATCAGGCGGCGTGGGGAATCCCTCTTCCAAACTCGCACCGCCCGTCCCTTGTTCAGGCGGCCTTTGTAAGAAAAGGTCATGACCTCGAAGTCGGCCTCGGCGTACTGCCCGTCGTCCACCTCCCTGACCTCCCCCTTGGATAGCCAGTGCTCAACCAGCTCCTTGATGTTCGCTTCGGAGCAATCGCCCATGAGCACCTGGGCCTCGCCGGTGACGCACTTCGCGACGCCCGGATCGCCGACCAAAAGGATGTGTATGTCACCCCTGATCTTGGTGCCGTCCTCCAGTGATTTCGCCGTCCCGCCGAAGAGCTGGAGCGCTATGCTCTCCTTCACCTCATCGTAGCCGTGGATGGCCGGAGCTATCGATCCCACGATCTTGCGGAAGACCTCGGGGTCTTTCGCTTCCCGCTTTATCGCCTCTTCGTCTTCCTCGGAGAAGACGACCTCCTCGTACTCGTGCTGCTCGAACTCCATCGAAAGTACGGCAAGGTCGATGTCGAACAGGGTGGACTTGAGCTGCTGCCCTTTCTGTTGAGAGCGCAATACACCGTTCAGCACGACCCGGTCGCCCGGAGAGATGATCCCGGCCAGGTCGTCCTCGAGATAAGCGGTCAACCGTTCGGGCTGCGCACCGCCCCGCAGGCCTTCGGGGGACTCCTGCATCTCCACCTTCTGCGTGTCCACGTAAAAAGATTCCTCGGTCAGCAGCTGGAACTTGGTGCTTCCGGAGGTGCGTCCGCATCCCTCCTGTTCCTTGTAGCATTCCATGGGCTCGCGGAAGAACAGGCCTTCCTGCGGCTCGACTATACGCGCGGGGCAGCGCATGCACTTGAAAACCCCTAGAATTAGCCGAGGACGTACCTCGGTGGCCTTTCGCACCAGCCCCTCCACCGATACCAGCTTTCCCAGGTGCTCGCTTCTTAGTAAACGAATATCGATGCGGCTGTCCCGCGGCAGCTCCCTGATGCGAAGATGAATGTCCAGGTTGACCTTGTTGGGGTCCATAAGGCGCCTGACCACCCCCTCCCCCATCTTCAGCGCCCTATCCGGGTGGTTCAGGATGAAGGAGGCGAAGTCGGGGTCGAAGCGATCGAGGTCGGAATAGGTGACGGTGAGCGACCTAAGCCCGGGATAGCGGTCGGTGAGCTCCAGCAGCTTGAGGCGGTTGTCCTCGGCCTCCAGGAACTCCTCCCATCGGGCGACCAGGTCCTCGTCGGTGTAATCGTTGGGCAAAATCTTCACTCCATCATCTGTAAGGCGATAACCGGTGGTTATCGTGTAAGGACTAAGGGTATTACCTTATTCCAAATTTAGTTTATGCCTGCCCTCCCCCCGCGCTCTTTTCCGGAGGGCCGCAGTAGTCCCATTGGATGTCCACGACCTCCTGGCTCGTTTCCACAGCTGAGTACCGTTCCAGCGGCTCCCTGTTCAATATTATAAATTGCTCGCCCCAGTTGAACTTTGAGAGCACTTGGTGAGCCTGTTCTTTCTCCCCCAGGATGTAGAGGGCGGCGGCGACGGCCTCGGCGCTGGTGAGGCGCATCGGCTTCCCCCAGTTGACGGGGTTCGCTGCCAGCAGGTACGGCAAAGCGCGGTGAACGGTGTCCCTACGCACATTCGGAAAACCCTTGATGTTCTCCCAGGAGAGGTCCATGACCAGGATGCCGTGCGCCTTCACTCGTTCCAGGTCCTCGCGGGAGACGGCCTTCTGAGCGAAGGGGTCCAGCACCAGCATGCCGTACGGAACGGATCTGAGGCTGGGCAGTTCCTGCGCTAGTTTGAACTTGATCATCTTCCGCGAGGTGCACTTTTTGGGGTCGCAGTCCCTCTCATCGTAAACGTACAGCTTGATCATGCCTCGGGCCCGAAGATGTTGTCTATCCACTTGATCAATTCGTCTCTTGTCTTCCGGTAGACGGCTAACAGTTCTTCGTCGGTGCCCCTGGCTTTGCATGGGTCCTTGAACCCGCGGTGGATGTAATCATTCCCACGCAGGAAATGGGGGCATTCGTCCTCCGCCTCGTCGCACAGCGTCACGATGTAATCGAACTCCTTGCCGTAGAACTCCTCCACGCTCTTGGAGCGGTGCCCGGAGATGTCGATGCCGATCTCGTCCATGACGGCGATCGCTTTCCGGTTGACCCTCTCCGGGTTCAGGCCGGCGCTGCTGGCCTGGTAACGATTGCCCATCTTGGCATTGACGTGCCCTTCGGCCATCTGCGATCGTGACGCGTTCCCGATGCAGACGAACAATATCGTCCGCTTGACGATGGTGCCGTTATACCTTCTCCTGCCCATGTGATCGTGACTCCTTGGCCTTGGTGATCGCCCCGCATTTGGGGCAGCGGGAGATGGCCCAGTTCCCGCTCATGTTCCGCCCGTGCTTGGATGCCAGGGCGCCGAATATTCCCAGCTTGTACACGGCCTGGCACTTCTGGCACTGGTACTCGTACCGGTCGAGCATGGCGCTTATGAGCAGCAGCATACCGACCGCTAGCAGCAGCAACCAAAGCGGCCACAGGTCGTTCACCATGAGACTGACCGCCGCTATTGCCGATATTAGCGCTCCGGCATACGCTCGAGAATCGCCCTTGGTTTTCAGCATTATATGACACCTGGTAACGGTGTCGGTGACGGTCCGGAACGCCCGGACCTTGGCGGGACACCTTATCGTTCTCTCAATTCCGGATATCCCCTTCAGGGATATAAGGCAGGGTATCGCGTTATCACGGAAGGCGATTCGACCTTCTCGGCATACCTTTATTTCCAGGGCGCGTAATGCGTCCTTGCCACGATGATGATAAACCCAGCTCTGATCAGTGATGAGAGACGGGCGAGCTGAGTGGTAGATTTTAATTTTTCAGCATAAGAATAAAATATCCTGTTTCCGATATTCATCATGGGATGGGAAATGCCAACTGGATACGATCTGATAGAGCACAATCATGATTTTAGAGTGCATCTGCTCAAGCGGTTGGCTGCTTCGTTGATAGACGTCTTAATCGTCTTTACACCAATCCTTCTGATCACTTACGCCCTCGGTCTAGAATCCAGGGAGATCCTAGCCGGAGTGCTATCCGGTTTCGCCTGGTTCATCTACTCGGCAGCGATGGAGTCCAGGACGGGTTATACAATTGGGAAGAAGACCATGGGATTGTTTGTGGTCTCGAACGATGGACCCATGACTTTGAGCAAAGGAATCGTTAGGAACGTTCCGAAGATGTTCTGGTATATTTTCCTCCCCTTAGACCTTTTCGTGGGGATGGCGAACGACAAGGACCCTAGACAGCGTTGGGTGGATGGGGTGGCGGGGACGACGGTGGTTATATCAGCACATAGATAGTCGACATTTATCATATAGAGTTTATATTAAGATTTGGGATTGGCACGGAAAAATTAGAGTTCGACTATCGCATGAGAGAGAGAAAAATTGGGCCTGCATCGATAGCGCAGGTCCCATTAATTTGTTTATAGGGTAACAGAATTTCCAACAGCCTGTATGTCAGTACCAGAGCCTATGTTGCTAGAGGCCGACCATACCAACTGCAGTGTTTGTCCGTAACTAACGGTAAATACTACCCTGTCGCTGGTTGTGATTTTTTCTGTATTCAGCGGAGAGAATGTCCAAGTATATTGATTCGCAGATACTCCGCTGCCACCAGCATTAGTTAGCTCTATAGTTGCGACGTTGGTTCCATTGGTTATCCTCATCCCAATTTCACCCTCAGAAACTTGGCGGTCAATGGATATAACTACAGCTAAGTCTCCACCTATAGTTGTCTTGCTCAAAGTGACCGCGGGAGCCTGGGGAGTTCCACTGCCGCCGAAGCCCATGACCATCACGTACAACACGGCCGCCAGAACCACGGTGATGGCGACCATCAGGATCGTCGCGATGACCGGGGAAACTGCCTTGTTGTTCTTCTTCCACATCTTCTTCATGTATTCAGTCTCCTGGTAGGTTGCCCTACCGTATTCCGTTTATACTTTTGAGCATATATAATTATCTGCCTCAGAATTGAGAAAACGTTGGAAGCATCGTCGTTTTTCAGGGTTTTTTATGAAGATGCATACGATGTTTCGTATTAACATTATTTACTTAATTTCCTTTTGGAATCATTTCAACGATATTATCTGATCGCACACCAATTGCAGCATCTCTCGCACCTCGGGCTTCATCTGTTCCTCCACGCTCAGCAAAACCGGATAGGCGCTCCGGGCCTTGATGCTGGTCAGAAGCACCTGCATGAACTCGTAGAGCATTCGTACCTCGTTATGTGCCGCCAGGGAGTTCACGGAGTCCAGGATGACCATGAAATCCTCCCCCTTGCCCTTGCGGAACAGGTACTCCATCTTGAGCACGATGTATTCCAGCATGGTGGGGCTTTCCACGAAGACCGTGCGCGCTTCGCCCGCCCCCATGCCTTCCATGGTGGCGAAGGAGATGCAGTCCACAAAGCGCAGGTTCGTGGTGTCGATCTCCAAGGAATCCAAGGCGGAGAGGATGGTGGACGACGGGACGGTCACTGATATGTATATGCATGACAGCTTCTTCTTGTTGCAGAAGCGGTCGATCAGTGCCGTGAGCGTGTCGAAGTAGGCTTCCATACCTATATTGAAATCCACCGACACCGCCGGACCGAGCTCTTTCAACTTGTTCAATATCTGTGGCGCTGCCTCTTCCATATCAGAACCCCCTGAGCATCGGAGTGATGAGTATCCCCTCGGGGGTCATGTCGACCACATACTTCGCGCGGGAATGCGCCACCC
This sequence comes from uncultured Methanomassiliicoccus sp., assembly GCA_964642865.1. Taxonomy (GTDB): domain Archaea; phylum Thermoplasmatota; class Thermoplasmata; order Methanomassiliicoccales; family UBA472; genus UBA472. Next base: position 12,185 of record CAZXTA010000011.1, read on the forward strand.
CGGCCATTTTTATGACCTCGAGCACCCGGTAGTTGTCGCCGCGGCGCACATCGTTGCCAAGCCTTATGATCCCGTCGGCCATCGTTTGCTCGTGGCCATCCAGCCCATCACCTTCCGTCACCAGTATGGCGGTGCATTTGTTCTTGAACAATACCTTGGACAACGATAAAAGGAACGAGCGGGCCACCCAACTCTCCATCTCCACTATCAGGGGATTGGTGGAATCGAGGACCAGGCGTTTCACTCCCCCTTCCTTGATGGCCTGGGAAATATCTTCGATGATGGCTTCCGATTCGGCCTTGGTGATCTTCCCATCATCCCTCTCTCCGGACCCCATCTCGTCAATGTGCCTCAGCATCACCGACCCGTTCTCGAATATCTTCGAATCGGCGTAATCCAGCTTCGGCAGATAGGTCATCAGTTTGTCCGTACCGTGTACCGTGGAGATGTACATGCCTTTCTGGCCGCCCATCGCTCCGCGTATCAAGTATTCCAGGGCGAACAACGTCTTTCCCGCCCCGCAGGGACCGGCCAAGGAGATCATGCTACCGGCGGGGAAGCCCCCACCGACGATGCGGTCTATGCACTCCATGCCAGTGCAGCACTTCACGCCAGGGGATGCGGCCATGCCTTGATGATGACCATCTGGGGATATATTATTTTTTGAACCAAAAGATTAGTACCACTGTGGCGATAGTCAGTTTATGCAACCCATACTGCAGGTCGCCCTGGACCTCATGCACCTCAGGCGCGCCCTGGAAATCGCCAGGGAAGCCCTGGAGGGCGGGGCGGACTGGATCGAGGCTGGTACGCCCCTGATCAAGAGCGAGGGGGCGGAATGCCTGCGCGCTCTGAAGAAGGAGTTCCCCGGCCGCACGCTCGTCGCGGACATGAAGATCATGGACGTCGGCGCCTTCGAGGTGGAGATCGCCGCCAAGGCCGGGGCGGACGTGGTGACGGTGCTGGGCCTTTCTGACGATGGGACGATAAGCGAGTCGGCCCTCGCCGCCCGCAAGTACGGGGCGGGAGTCATGCTGGACCTCATAAACGTGCCGGACAAGGTCGCTCGCGCTATAGAGGCGGAGGAACTGGGCGTCTCCTACGTCTGCCTGCATGTGGGGATCGACGAGCAAATGAAGGGTGGCGGTTCGCCTCTGGACATGGTGTCCGAAGTGGCGTCCGCCATCAGCATACCTTTGGCCGTGGCCGGAGGGATAACCTCAGAGACGGCGCCGATGATGATCGAGCGCGGCGCTTCCATCGTGATCGTCGGCGGGGGGATCGTCAAGACCGGCGACGTGCGCAGCGCCGCCAAGGCGGTCAAGGACGCCATGAAGAGCGGGAAAGGATTGCCTGATGCCCTGTCCAGGAAGTACGGGCAGGATGAGCTTTTCCAGGCGTTCGGCAAGGTCTCCACGTGCAACATCGCCGACGCGGCGCACAAGCGCGGGGTGATGGAGGGGCTCGTCCTTCGAAACGGGCATGGCGTGAAGGCCGTGGGCCGCGCCCTCACCGTGCAGACGGCCAAGGGCGACTGGGCCAAACCGGTGGAGGCCATAGACCGCGCTCAAAAGGGCGATATCATAGTGATCGATGCGGGGGGTAGCGACATCGCCGTGTGGGGCGATCTGGCGACGCTCAGCGCCAAGCTGAGAGGCGTTACCGGGGTGGTCATTGATGGCGCGGCGCGCGATCTGGATGGTATTATCGACATCGGGCTGCCGTGCTTCAGCCGCCACATTTCGCCGCATGCGGGAGAGCCGAAGGGCTTTGGGGGTATAGGACTGGAAATAGTTTGCGGCGGCCAGCTCGTACGATCCGGAGACTGGATCGTTGGCGACGAGAGCGGTGTGATTGTAATCTCGCAGGAGCATGCGGTGGAAATGGCCAACCGGGCGGTGGACGTCTTCGAGCGAGAGGAGCGCATTAGGGAAGAGATTCGCCGCGGCGGCACCCTCTCCAGCGTGCAGGAGCTGGAGAAGTGGGAACAGATCAAGTGAGCCCCTTCTACACGCGATCGTATTTTTCAAATCCTTTCCGGGTCATTCATTTTTAATCTGGTTTTCTCCGATTTTATCCTTATCGGAATCGTTTGATTCCAATTGGACAAATGTATAGTATATTTAGAATAGCTATTCATTTGTTTATTCCAATAACTATTTATTATACAATTGTCTACACATTTATCGATGTGGTCGATAAACATCTATTGGAACATATGGAAACGGGACAAACATCGGGAGCTGGTCCCTCCACTGCGAAAAAGGCGGGTGCAGAACCGCTTCACCGCCGTGGAGTGCGCGGCATCGGTCGCCGCCCTCTCCCTGCTCTCCTGTGCTCCTGATGGGGCTTACCCTATGCTCCCTGATGCGTACCGGTGCATTAACACAGGCGAGTTGAAGCTGAATATGAGATGGAACGACATAGAATCAAAAATCGGAGGGGAGAGCGGTGCGTAGGTACTCTGCGTTCCTATTGCTATTCCTCGGACTCCTGGTACTGATGCCGGCCACCGCTCTGGCCGCCGACCCCAGCGGCACCGGGAACCCCGCCGATCTGGAAGGTGTCATGAACTCGATCGATTACATCTGGGTGCTGGTATGCGCCTTCTTGGTATTTTTCATGCAGGCCGGTTTCGCCTTGGTCGAGGCAGGCATGGTGCGCGTGAAGAACGTGGCCAACGTCCTCATGAAGAACATGATGGACTTTGTCATAGGCACCATCGCATTCTTGGTGATAGGCTACTCCCTGCTACTTGGCGGGGACGTTGGTGGCATCATCGGAGACCCCACCTCCGCCTTCATGCTGATCGGTGACTCCTTCGACGTGAGCACCATGCTGCTGTGGTTCTTCATGTTGGTCTTCGCCGCCACCTCGGTGACCATCGTCTCTGGAGCCATAGCGGAGAGGCCCAGGTTCAAGACCTATCTTATCTACAGCGCCGTGGTCACGGCCCTGATATACCCTGTATACGCGCACTGGATATGGGGCGGGGGCTGGCTGGCGGCCGCGGGCTTCATGGTCGACCTGGGCGGCGGATACGGCGCCCTGGACTTCGCCGGATCGGGCGTCGTGCACGCCATGGGTGGCATGCTGGCGCTGGCTGGTTGCATGGTACTGGGACCGCGCATCGGCCGTTACACCAAGGAAGGGAAGCCCCTGCCGATACCGGGTCACAACCTGACCATGGTCATGCTTGGCGGTTTCATCCTGTGGTTCGGTTGGTTCGGCTTCAACGCTGGCAGCACCCTGTCGGGCAATCAATTGGTCATCGCCAAGATCTGCGTTACCACGGTCATAGCCGCGGCTGGTGGTGCCATGTCCGCGGTGATGATCACCTGGAGGAGGACCGGTACCCCGGACCTCGGCCTGGCGGTGAACGGCATGCTGGGCGGGCTGGTGGGCGTGACGGCGGGCTGCGCTTGGGTCGAGCCATGGGCCGCCCTCGTCATCGGTGTGGTCTCTGGTGCCATCGTCTGCTACGGCGTGTGGTTCCTAGAGCGCAGGAAGGTCGATGACGTGGTCGGCGCCATCAGCGTGCACGGCCTCAACGGTATCTGGGGCCTTATCGCCCTGGGGCTGTTTGCCGACGGCACCTACGGTGTCTACACCACTGACGGACCGCTGGTGGCCGGCCTGTTGTACGGCAACGCCGGCTTCATGGCCGCACAGCTCATCAGCGCGGTGGTGCTGGTTGTCTACGCGCTCGGTACTGGTTTCGCCCTGTTCTACGGGCTGAAGAAGACCGTGGGCATCAGGGTGACTCCGGAGGAGGAGATGCATGGGCTCGACATCAGCGAGCATAACATCTTGGCATACCCGGAGATGGTAACCAAGGAAGTAACGATGAGCCAGGAGGCGCACGGATGAAGATTATCCAGGCCATAATCAGGCACGAGAAGCTGGGAGAGGTCAAGTCCGCCTTGGCCGACATCGGTGTGGTAGGACTCAACGTCACCGATAGCCAGGGCCGCGGGATGCAGAAGGGGCAGACCCGTCAATGGAGGGGGGCGGTCTACGACGTGGACCTACTGCCCAAGATCAAGCTGGAAACGGTGGTCGATGACCAGTTGGCCGATAAGGCGGTGGATACCATCCAGAGGGTCGCCTGCACCGGCAGCATCGGTGACGGTAAGATATTCATCTGGACCGTCGACCAGGTTGTGCGGGTGAGGACCAACGAGAGGGGCAAAGAGGCCATATGAGCTGACGATGAAATGTGATCCCGCTCTGGGGGGAGGGGTGTGCTCTCCCCCCCAAACCTTTTTTTCATTTTGTTTGAATGGACAAGCGTTTAAATACCATAGGGGATGGAATTAGAACGAATGATGCAAGCCCCCCGTATCAACCTGCATACCCACACCCTGTACTCTGACGGCGATTTCACCGTGGAGGAGGTGGTTCGTTCAGCCTACCAGAGCGGCCTTACGCACGTGGCCATAACCGATCACTTCGAGACCTGCAAGATCGTCAACCCGCTGAAGCGCATGGACTTTGAAACGTACCTGCGTGACATCCGGCAAGTGCGAGAGAGATTCTCCGGCAAGGTGGAGGTGCTGGTGGGGGTGGAGATAGACACCAACCCGGAGCGCTGCGATCTGTACGAGCTGCCGTGGGACCTTCTGAACGAGTTGGACCTGGTGCTCTTCGAGTACGTCGAGGACCCTTTGCAGGGCGGCATATCGCTGAACGAGCTTCGTTCTCTTACACGGGGGTTGCGCGTTCCCTTCGGCCTCTGTCATTGGGACATGGACCGCATCTTCCCCCGCCGGGACCCGGAATGGCTGGCAGACAAGCTCAGGGAGATGAGGGGGTTTGTGGAGGTGTCGACCTCGCAGCACTACGCTCGGGACGGCCGCTTCCTGTTCGAGAGCTCCGAGCGATTCTACCGGGCCTTCGATAAAAAGGTCAAGTTATCAATAGGTACGGACATGCACCATTCCCTGGTCGAGGTGGGTAACATTTCCAGGGGGTTGCGCTTCGTGAGAAATATCGGGCTCTGCCAGCAGTTGCTGTTCAACGGGCATGGCGAAGTAAAATAAGGTGGATTGGAAAGGGTTTTTCAGTACTGGCCCATCTTGTTGGCCATCTGGTGCAGCCGCTTTACCCTCTCGGCCATGGGCGGGTGGGTGGTGAAGATGGTCGCTAGCCCCTTCGCGCTGAAGGGGTTGACTATCCATAGGCTGGAGGAGGCGGGGTTGCCGAACTTCAGCGGATCGCGCTTGTTCGCCTTGTCCAACTTCTCCAGCGCGTTTGCCAGGTACAGGGGTTTTCCTATGAGCTTGGCCCCCTCGTAATCGGCCTTGTACTCCCGGCTGCGGGAGATGGCCAGCTGGACTATCATGGCCGCAATGGGCGCGGTGATCATCACAATCAGGGCGATGATCATGCCACCCTCGTTGCGACGACCTCCACCGAAGAGCGCGCCGTAGAAGGCGAACCGGGAGGCGAAGGATATGGCGCCGGCTATGGTGGCGGCGACGCTCATGATCAGTATGTCCCGGTCCTTGACGTGGGCCATCTCGTGCGCCAACACCCCGAGCAGTTCGTTGTCGTCCAGCATTCGCATTATGCCCTCGGTGGCGCAGACCACCGCGTTCTTCGGGTTCCGACCGGTGGCGAAGGCGTTGGGCGTGGAAGTGGGTACGATGCCTATCTTGGGCATCGGCAGACCGTTCATGGATGATATCTGCCTGACCATGCGGTAAAGGCGAGGCGACTCGGCCTCGCTCACCAGCTTCACCCGGTATGACCATAGGACGATCTTGCCAGAGTAGAAGTATGATATCAGGTTGATAAGGCCGGCGAGCACCAGGAAGACCAAGGTCCCCACCACCCAGTTTCCGATTAAGAAGGAGCCTACTAGCCAGCCGACGGCCACGAACAGACCGAACATGAAGACGAAGAGCCCCAGGGTTCTGATGGTAGCACCCATTTCGCGTTTCACCTGTTCCGTTTCATGATGACGGCATTATTTAAGATTTGTTAAGGGTTCTATAAAATAGTATCTCAGAAAAAGGTCATCCAGCATTCATACCTACACTCGCGTAAGCCTTAATAGCTCGTCAGCTTTCCCCAGTTGCGGTATGTATGAGAGCGGTGGTCACTGGCGCGGCGGGGTTCATCGGTAGCAGTCTTGCCGACCTTCTGCTGATGGAGGGGCACGAAGTGGTGGCTGTGGACAACTTCGACGATTACTATTCAGGCAAGATGCGCTTCCTAGGTCGGCACCTGGGTAGCGAGGCCTTCCGTCTGCGGGAGATCGACATCCTGGACCTGGACGCCCTGCGCCATAGCTTCGAGGGTGCGGACGTGGTGTTCCATCTCGCCGCACAGGCCGGTGTGCGCGTTTCCGTGAGGGACCCACTGAGGTCGCATCACGTCAACACCACCGGGACCTTGAACGTGCTCCTGGCCGCCCGGGACGGGGGGGTGAAGAGGGTGATCAGCTCCTCCTCTTCGTCCGTTTACGGCAATGCGGTGCGCCTGCCAGTCCGGGAGGAGGATCGCACCGTTCCCATCTCTCCTTACGCCGTCAGCAAGCTGGCCGCGGAACACTACTGCTCGCTTTTCTACCAGCTCTACGGATTGGAGAGCATCTCCCTGCGCTACTTCACCGTATACGGCCCGCGGCAGCGCCCGGACATGTCCATACGCATATTCACCGACCGCGCATTGGACGGCAAGCGGCCGCAGGTCTTCGGCGACGGGGAGCAGACCAGGGACTTCGTCTTCATCACCGATGTGGTCGATGCTATCCGCCGCTGCGCCGACTGCCCTGACCTGCGGGGAGGGCCGCTGAACGTGTGCAGCGGCTTCACCGTCAGTATAAATCGGGTGGTGAGTTCGATCCTTAAGGAAGTGGGGAGGGAGGACCTTGAACCGGAGTACCTGCCCCCGCAACCCGGGGATGTGGGCCACACCTGGGGCGACAATTCCAAGGCGAAGAGGCTGCTGGGTTGGGAACCGCAGGTGAATATCGATGAGGGGCTGCGCCGCTTCGTCGACTGGTACCGGAAAGAGGGAAGGGGCTATACGGCCACGTAGATGACGCTGCGTCCTTTCTGCTCCGCGCGGATGGCCCCCTTCTCCACCAGCTCCAGTAGGTGCTGGGAGAGCTCTTCCTCCTCCATGGGCACGGCCTTGGACAGCTCGTTGAATGTGCGCCCTTCCCTAAGCTGGTCCATGAGCTGCTGGCGGGCCCGCTCGGCCATGAGCGTGGCTTCGGCCTCTCGCACCTCTCCCTCCCTCTCGGCCAAAATGGAATCGAGGTAGGCGCCCACCTTCTCCTGCACCTCGGACCTGAATTTGACCGGGTCCTCCTCCAGTAGCCCGCTCAGCTCCATGGGCTCGAGGTTGAACTCCCGCAGGCGGGACAGGCGCTGACGGTACCCCACCGGTGGTTGTCCCTCCATGATCCCCAGGGTGGGGATGTAGCGCACCTTCAGACCTTCCAAGGTCACGTGCAGTTCCTCCAGCAGGGTTTTCATCTCGCTCTCGTTCAGCACCTCGATCTCGTAGTCGGGGGTGCCGGGGACCTTCTTGAACCCCTTGCCGACGAAAACGCTGTCGATCTGTCCGGGGGAGCTGCCGTCGCTGGAATAGATGACCCTGATGTACGCTTTCATGTCAATCGGGGCAAAATATCCTGGGCCTGTAATATAGTTTGGTGTGCGATGAACGGGCGGTGATAAGGCTATTACAACCTTTTTATGCGGCCTCGGGCATGGGGAGGATGTGAACAGGGAGGTCGAGTTCGTCATGAACCTCTTCCGGGAGTACTACCGGAGGTCGCCCCCGCCCGCTCCGGCGGACCTGCGGGAGCGGGAGTTCGGCTTCATGTTCTTTGACCGGGACTTCGTCCGCAGGCACATGGGCTTCCTGGAGGAGAACGACCTCCGGCGCTTTCTGCTCAACCAGGTCCCTTCGCACGCCTACTTCTCCTCGGCGTTGTACGAAAGGCCGTCCGCCCCCACCATGGAACTCAAGGGCTGGAAGGGGGCGGACCTCATCTTCGATCTGGACGCGGACCATATCCGGGGGGCGGAGGGGCTGTCGTACGAGGAAATGCTCTCCCTGGTCAAGAAGGAAGCGGCAGCCTTGTTGGACCGCTACATCTTCGGGGAGCTGGGATTCGAGGAGGAGCATGTGCGCATCAGCTTCTCCGGGGGGCGCGGTTATCACGTTCACGTGAGCCACCCCAAGCTGCTCAGGCTTGGGTCCCACGAGCGCGGGGAGATCATCGACTTCATCACCGGCACCGACCTGGACCTAGAGGCGGTCTTCCCATCCATGGTCACTATGAAGAGGGACTTCAAGGACAATGTGCGGGTGGAGCGCGCCTACATTGTCCCTGGGAAGGACTGTGGGGGCTGGCGCCGGTTCGGCCGGGAATCGCTGGAGCAGGTGGCGCGGGAGGTGGGGGCCCTGAGCAATCAGGGGTTGCGGGAGAGATACCCCGTTCTGCAGAAAGCAAAAGGTAACACCCTGGACGAGATGAGACGCTCGTTGCACTCTCGGCGGGGGGAGTCCACCGGGCTGGAGCTCGTCCTGCGGGATGACAGCCTGGAATACCTGACCTCCGACCGGGTCAAGGAGCTGTTCGTGGAGATGGTGCTCTCCTCCCTCAGGGAGAGGATGGCCGGGCAGATCGACGAGCCGGTGACCAGGGACGTCAAGCGGTTGATCCGTTTGCCCGATTCCCTGCACGGCAAGACCGGATTGCGGGTGGTGACGATGACCAGGGACGAGATGGACTGCTTCGATCCTCTGCGGGACGCCGTGCCGGATATTTTTCCGGATACGCCGGTGAGGGTGCGCCTGAAGGAGCGTTTGGACGTGCGCGTCAAGGACGTCAGGGTGCGGGGGGAGGGGGACGTTGAAGTGCCCACCTACGCCGCCCTTTTCCTACTGTTAAGACGCTGGGCCTCGCTC
>CAZXTA010000012.1:0-20986 GCA_964642865.1 uncultured Methanomassiliicoccus sp.
GCCCAGTGAGGGGACCAAAGGGTTACCACGATGTACTCTTCATCCTCGTAAAAAGAGGTCAGCTGAGTTAACATGCCAGCGCTGCTGCTCGCCATAATGTTAAAGCCTTCCAGGCCGTACTCGTCAATGGCGTCCTGAGTGTTGGTCATCATGCCCGCGCCGGGGTCTATGCCCGTTATCGTATCATCGAGCTCACTTGAGTAGTTGGCCAGGTCGTAGATGCTACTCACATTCGTCATATACGTCGGAACGACCAGACCTATCTTGCAGCCATCCAGATTGATACCCACATCATCGATGTCCTCACCGTAGACGTCCCAGTAATTGGCCTGAGTGGCCGGAAGCCAGGCGGACACACTGATGTCCAGGTCGCCGGTGGACAAGGATTGGTACATTATCCCGGCATCAACGTTCACCATGTCAACTTCAAATCCAGCTTCCTCAAGGACCAAGGTCATCACGTTGGTGGAGGCTATCTCCCCGTCCCAAGGGACGTACCCGAACTGGATGGGTTCGCTCTCATCGTCTCCGTTGCCGCCGAATCCCAAGACCGCTATAGCGGCCACGATCAGCACAACGACGACCAGAACGGCCCCGATCATTATGTTTTTCTGTTTCTTTTCCATTGTTTTCACCTATCTATTTCTCTAGACCATTATATTTGAACGGTCCTTATGATGCGAGAAATCGTCATTGCCTGCTCCCCACGTTCTGCGTGATGCGGTCCAGGATGATGGCCAGAAGTACAACTGCCAGACCGGCCTCGAAGCCCAGGGCCACATCCACTCTTTGAATGGCTATCAACACGTTCCTTCCCAGCCCCAACGCCCCGATCATCGAAGATATGACCACCATCGACAGCGAGAGCATGATGCACTGGTTGATCCCGGCCATTATGGTGGGCTTGGCCATGGGCAGCTCCACCTTGCTCAGCTTCTGCAGCCAGGTGGTGCCGAACGAATCTGACACCTCTCTGAACTCCTTGGGCACCTCCCGGATGCCTAGGCTGGTGAATCGAACCACCGGCGGCAAGGCGAATATCACGGTGGCTATGATGCCCGGCACGTTCCCCAGGCGGAACAGGATGACCACCGGGATGAGGTATACGAAGGAGGGCATGGTCTGCATGAAGTCCAATATCACCTTCATGATGTTGTTGAACGAATTGTTCTTGGCGCTCAGGATGCCCAACGGTATCCCCGTGACCAATGAGATTATGGCAGCCACCATCACCAATGTGAGCGTCATCATCGATAGCTCCCAAAGCCCCATGTTCCAGATGATCAGTAGAGCGATCCCGATGAATGTTGAGAGCAATATCTTGCGCGTTAGCAGCAAGGAAAAGATGGCGATGGCCAAGATCATCGCCAGGTCCGGGAGGGCGGTCAGGATGGACAAGGTCACGTCCATCAATCCGCTCAAAATATCGTATATGAAGTCCAGGACCAGACCGAAGTTGTCCTTTAGAACATCGACCAACCATTCCGCTCCCTCTCCCCAGGGAATCTTATCTATCATCAGTTATCACCCCGATGGGAGCTCAGGAACGGAAGTACATTGCCGGGGGCGATCATGCCCTTGAGCTTACCCTCATCGGAAAGCACTGGGATAGGATAATCGGTGACGATTAGGATGGAAATAAGCTCGTCAAGCGAGGTCTCCGGGTGCGCGGTCCTAATGTCAGTTCTGGTGACCTCCATGATCTTGGTCTTGGCATCCTTGACCCCCTTCAGGGCGTCGTCCGCGTAAAGCAACCCCCGGAAGGTCTTATCCCTGTCCAGCACCGGGACGTTTGGAAGGTTGGCGTCCCTCATCATGACCAATGCGGTCCTCAGGCCCTGACCGATGGTCACGGTCTGCTCCGGTTTCATCATGATGTTCTGGCAGGTCAATACTTTGTCCCTGTCCACCCCTTCCAGGAAGCGGGAGACGAAATCGTCGGCTGGATTGGTCAAGATTTCCTCGGCCGTCCCCGTTTGAATAATTCGGCCGTCGTTCATCAGAGCGATACGGTCCCCCAGCTTCAAAGCCTCCTCCAGATCGTGAGTGACGAATATGATGGTCTTATGCATACGGTCCTGCAGTTCCAGAAGCTCGTTCTGCATGTCCTTGCGGATCAAGGGGTCCAGGGCGCTGAAGGCCTCATCCATAAGCAATATGTCCGCATCGGTGGCTAGGGCGCGGGCCAGCCCGACCCTCTGCTTCATTCCCCCGCTCAGCTCAGAGGGGCGCATGTTCTCGTAACCTTTCAGTCCCACAAGTTCGATGGCACGCTGAGAGGCGGCGAACCGCTCCTCCCGGGCTATCCCCTGCACCTCTAATCCGAAGGACACGTTCTCTAGTACAGTACGGTGGGGCAGCAGGGCGAAGCTCTGGAAAACCATTCCGATCTTGCGCTTCCTGAACTTACGGAGGTCCTCGGGACTCATCAGAAGTACGTCCTCCCCATCAACCAGAACCTGGCCACTTGTAGGTTGGATGAGGCGGTTGATACATCTTTCCAAGGTCGATTTTCCGCTTCCGGAAAGTCCCATCAGGACGAACAGTTCACCAGTCTTGACGGAAAAATTGATGTCGTATAGACCAACCGTGGCTCCGGTGCGGTCGAGTATCTTATCCTTGTTGACTCCCTCACCCATCATCTCTAGGATCTTCTCAGGATGGTTGGAATTGAATATCTTGCTCAGCCCTTTCACGACGATCTTGTCATTTTCTGTAGGAGGAGCAATAACCTTCTCAGTGGGAACCTCCTTCGTGCTGTCGTCCTTGCTCAGGCTTATGAAGAACTCAGTGACCTGTTTCTTCAAGGGGTCAAAAACTCGATCTAAGCATCCTTCGAGTCGCCCTTCGACCGTTTCCAATCCGCTTCGGGCGGAATTAATGACCTTGGGCAATTTGAACGACGATCCTTGAGATGGAATACTCCCGCTAACATTTTCATCATTCAAGATAAACACCTAAATTATTGAGTATATTAAAATATAATATACGAATTAATCTTACGTGTAGTAAAAAACTCATCACTTAAATAAGTTATGCACTTAATAACTATGATAATATTATATAATAATAAATACTATATTAATATTATGTGGTAATAAATATCATTCAAGACTAAAATAAGATAATTTTATTTATTTTTTAATTATTAACATTAATATATATAATAATAATTGTTATAATAACATTCTAAAATTTGTAAATATATTACAACAAACAATATTTGACTTCTCATTTAGGGCGCCCATCGAAAAAAGATTCCTCGGAAATATTCCGCAGTAATTGAATGGGAATTGTGGTTGATAATTGAGGTACGAGCAGAAAAATATCGAACGCATGATCTGCCTGAATGAACATTCGGGAAGATACGATTTAAAACGGGTTAGATTCCCGGTAATAATAATCTTCTGGCCGGGAAGAGAGTTCAGACTGACCCTTTACGGCCTCACCACCCAGTGCCTTGAGCTGTAGCCTCGACCCGGTACTCCTGGGACATGACCGCCAGTTCCTTGACCTTCTTCAGGTCGAGCTTCAGGCCTTTCGCCACCCTCTTGCCGTAGTCCTGGTCCGCCAGGTAGAATATGGCCGTCTGACGGTCCCGGATGCGCTTCTGCGCCCCGCCGAGGTGACCTACGATATTGCCCACCAGCCGTTTCCTCTCCTCATCGGTCATGACCTTGGAGTAGAGCGTTCCTGCCTGCACAAAGTCTGAGTTGGGGTGGTCGTAACGCTGCCTGGCCGCCTTGCCCTTCAGGTCGAAGACCGGTTCACCGAAGGCCACGTTCGGTTCCGGGCCTCTGAAGCTGTTCGGGTAATAGTTCGGACCGCCCCCACTGTTGTCGTCGGTGCGCATCGGGCCGTCCCTCTGATAGTTATTCATGACCGTGCACCTGGGCGCATTGACCGGTATCAGGTGATAGTTGGCCCCCAGCCGGTGACGGTGCGTGTCGTGGTAGGAGAATAACCGCCCCTGCAGCAGCTTGTCCGGAGAGGCCCCTATCCCAGGAACGAAGTTGCCTGGGGAGAAGGCCGCCTGCTCCACTTCCGCGAAATAGTTCTCTGGATTCCGGTTCAGTACCATCCTGCCGATGGTCATGGGTGGGAAGTCGCCGTGCGGCCATACCTTGGTGATGTCGAACGGATCGAATCTATACTTCTCGGCCTGCTCCGGGGTCATGATCTGCACCTCCACCTTCCAGGAAGGGAAGTCCCCTCTCTCTATGGCATCGTGCAGGTCCCTGGTGGCGTGGTCCGGGTCCTTGCCCTTCATGATCTCGGCCTCTTCCGCGGTCAAGTTCTTGATACCCTGCTCGGTCTTGAAGTGCAGCTTGGTCCAGAAGTACTGGCCCTTAACATTGTACCACTTATAGGTGTGACTTGTATAACCGTTCATGTTCCGATAGGTGGCCGGAATGCCCCGGTCGGAGAAGAGTATGGTCACCTGATGTATTGACTCCGGGGTCAAAGACAGGAAGTCCCAGAACATATCCGGGTCCTTCAGGTTGGTGGCCGGGTTCCTCTTCTGGGTATGGATGAAATCCGGGAACTTCAAGGGGTCGCGGATGAAGAACACCGGGGTGTTGTTGCCTACCATGTCGTAATTGCCCTCCTCGGTGTAGAACTTTACCGCGAACCCGCGAGGGTCCCGTTCCGCATCGGCAGACCCTTTCTCCCCGCCGACGGTAGAGAGGCGCACGAACACGTCGGTCTTCTTGCCCACCTTGCTCAGGAACTTGGCCCTGGTGTATTTCGTGACGTCCTCGGTGACCTCGAAATACCCGTGAGCGCCAGCTCCTTTGGCATGCACCACCCTTTCCGGTATACGCTCCCGATCGAAATGTGCCAACTTCTCAATAAGATGAATGTCCTGGACCACCGCTGGGCCGTTCCTTCCAGCGGTCAGGGTGTTCTGGTCATCCTCCACTGGTCTACCGAAATTATCCGTAAACGTACGCTTCTTGACGTCCGTCTTCTTCATGATTATCTTCACGTAAGCTGGTGAATAATAAACATTGGCTTCGGTCTTCCTCATCGATGGTTCAAATGGTCCCTAGAGAACCTATCTACTGATATTATGGTTGGAGCACCTAACATAGGTATTTATTATAAATAGTAGAAACGACTTTTCATTCTTTGTTGCAAGGATCAGCTGATCTTTGCCAACAACAATAGGTAGATTAGTAATGTACGGAAGACAGAGGTCGGGCGGATACAACCGCCCCAGAAACGACGGGCCCCGCGAGATGCACGATGTCATTTGCTCCGACTGTGGAGCAAAATGCCAGGTTCCTTTCAAACCAACTGAAGGCAGGCCTGTATATTGCAGGGAATGCTTTCAGAAGCACAAGCCGAAGGACAGGTTCTGAAATAAAAAAGTGTTCGATAAACCACTTCCCTTTTTCATTCCCTCCGAATTTTTCACATTCGACATGCAGTGAAGGGCACAATATCATTCTATGTTCAGATGTAATCGCCGCTCATTTTCTTCCATCGTTCTCGGCCATATCTTCATTAATGAAGGCGTGGCAGCTCACGTACCCGGTCCCACCTTGGGATCAACATGCGGGTCTAGCAGGTCATCCGCTGTTCGGTTATCATCACCGATCAAGGTGATGGAAATGATTTTATATCCGTTAAAAAAATAATTTCAAAGGACAGGTGAATATGGCCTGTTCTCTAGGAGGAACCGACATGGTTGTACACAAGCAATTTGCTTGCCTTATGCTCGCCACGCTTTTCTTGTTGTCAACAGGCGTTTCCGTTGTGGACAACGCATCTGCAACCGTGCCTGAGCCAGAATGGGGATCAGCGACACCTTTGCCCTATCCAGTGTACCTAGCGGCATCGGTGCAGGATGATGACCATCATATCTATATCATCGGCGGTCGAGCGGGGCTAAGCGCTCAATCATACGATAACGTGACCCTTTATGACATGGGGTCCGAGCAGGTGACGGAACTGGCCAACATACCCATCGGTGTGGCCGGGGGCGTAGCCGCCATCGGACCGGACGACCGCATCTATGTGTTCGGAGGAAAGAACCTAAGCCTGGCGGGCCAGTACCCGTCCGCAGTGCAGATATATGATCCAGACACTGACAGCTGGAGCGAGGGAGCCGATATGCCAACAGCAGTGACCATGGCTGAGGCGGTGACCATGCCCAACGGTCTGATCTACGTGATCAGTGGAATGAATGAGTACGTCAACCCCTTGGAACCCTTGGGCATCGTGCAGATATATGACCCGACGGCAGATTCCTGGACGACCGGTGCCTCCATGTCCGAACCTCGTTACGCCGGTGCCACTGTAGCCATCTATGAAAACGTGATCATGTACATCGGGGGTTCGAATCCTGATATAGCGTATAGCTATAACAGCATCCAGTACTATGTTGTCGATGAGGGCTTCTGGTACGGTAGCATGAACCCTTTCCCAGAGAAATTTGCCGGAGCGGAGGCCTTGATCGGCCCGGACGGTCTGATATATTTGGTGGGTGGAGGTCGCGGTAACAGCGCATATTCCACCAGTGGTGTAACCACTCGCACAGGTTTCTGCATGGATCCGTTCAGTGGTGATTACATATCTCTGCCAGATATGGACTATGATCGCAAGTATCACTCCATAGGATACGACGATGAGGGCTACATCTACGTCCTGGGCGGGTACTCGTTCGATGAACCGGTCGGGGAGAGCACGGCCCAAGCGGAGAAGATCAGGGTAATGGACCTTAGCTGGCAAGTGGAACCGGAGGGGGTCGATCCACTGACCGGGGAGCAGATCCTGGTGCAGGCCGATTTCAACTTCGCGGTAGCGGACTATGAGGAGCTGACCGCGGATGTGAGGATATGGAATGATCAGGAGTTGGTGGTCGCCAGCTACCTGCTCACCGCCTACATCGCGGACGGCAATCCGGGCCACTACCGCATAGATGTCCCTCAGGACCTGCCCAGCGGTGATTACGTAGTGGAATTCTGCAGCCTATGGCCCTCGTACTACACCTGGGATGACCTTTCCTTCCCGGGCTTCGAGCTGTCCTTGACCTTCGAGCACGGGCTCACGGTGCATGAACAGCTGGAAGAGCAGGATCAGACCATCGGCGACCTGCAGGAGCAGGTGGATGTGTTGCATGACGACCTGACGGAGGCCAATGACAAGCTGGACGCCGCGGCGACCAACCTGATGATCGTTATGATACTGGCCATCATAACCGTCATCGTGGCCGTGGTGGTGCTGGTCCTCTCACTGAGGAAAAAGGCCTAGGTCCTGAAAAACCCCTTCCCTTTCCTACTTTTTCCCGTTCTCGACCAATTCCAGGCACTTGTGATAGGCCTGGTCGCTGACCTTGGTGGAGACGAACCCCGGTTCCAGGTCCACCTCTCGGAACTTGAATTCCAGGCTGAATTCCCGGACCCTATCGTGAAAGTTCTCACGGTCCCCCAGCCCTGTATCGATCCGTAATACCCGGTTGTACCCGGCCATCTCGAAAAGCATCTTCAGCATGTCCAGGTCACCCATCTCGGTACCCCTGGCAATCTCCATCTTCCTGATCAGCAATTTCCAGTTCTCGGCCCAGGCGGGGGTCATATAGAAGACCCCGGCATAGCGCCTCAGCAAGCGTAGATAACCGTCCGTACCGCCCAAGGGCACCGCGATGCAATCGTCAACGATCTGTCCGTTCTCATCCTTGAGGATGACCACAGGGGTCTCCACCTCCCCGAAGAGCAGGTTCATGTCCTTGAAGGCGTTCCCACAGAGACCGTAGAACAGCAGTATTGCGTCACATCTTCCATTCAGTCTCCTGACCGTCCGGGCCACCTCCGCGCCCAGCTCCTTCGGCTCCTCATGCAGTCCCATGGACTTCATCCACACCAGGACCGATCGTCCCTCGGTGGGTGATAGGCCCTCCACCTCACCTTCCTTGATCCTGCATATACCCGGTCTGACCTGGGACAGCTTCCTCAGAAGGTTGAGGGAATGCTCATCATCCACCACGAAGATGTCCGCAATCCCCTCGTCCTTGGCCAGGAGATAGACGATCTCATCCTCAAGCACCGGGCAACCCACAATGGCCAACCTTCCATTTCCAGACATGCTCACTTCCCTCTGAATTACATATGATCGATGATCCCGTCGAATCTGCCACCCACTCTCACCATAGTGTCCTGCGGTGCGTCGGCCCTTTTCATGATATCGTGAAGGTGATTGTGCTCAATCATATGTTCCTCCAGGACCTTTGCCATCGATCCATTCACAGCTTCGCTCATTGTGCGGTAAAGGGAAGGGCACCTCCTATTAACTTTTTCGTTCCAAGGCCGAATGGTTCTTATGCCCTTCACCGACATAGCATACCCGGTGATCAAGTGGACGTCGTTTTCATGGGGACAAACGGGTGGTATGACACGGACACGGGGAACACCCTGAGCGTCCTGGTACGCAGCGAGGAGTTCAACGTGGTCCTGGACGCCGGAGGAGGGTTTCACAAGCTGGACCGCTACGCCGACCTCTCCAAGCCCACGGTGATAATGCTTTCCCACCATCACCTAGACCATATCATAGGACTGCACCAGCTGGCCCGCTTCCGTTTCACGAACAAGGTCATCGTGGTGGGCATCATAGGCACTCACAATATACTGCACGAACTGCTTCGCGACCCCTATTCCGTGCCCCTGGGGCTCATCCCCTACAACATCGAGGTACTGGAGGTCAAGGAGGGCGTGCACGAACGTCCGTTCCTTTTCCATTCACGCCTGCTCTTCCACTCCACGCCCTGCCTGGGCTATCGCCTGGAACTGGACGGACGGAGCATCGCCTTCTGCACCGACACCGGCCCGTGCAAGAACGCGGTGGAGCTGGCCAGGAACGTGGACCTGCTCATCACCGAGTGCGCCTTCCGCAGCGGGGAGAGCAGCGAGCTGTGGCCCCATCTCACCCCCGAGGACGCCCTGCAGATCAAGGAGGACTCCGGGGCGAAGCGGCTGGTGCTCACCCACTTCGACGCCTTCAAGTACCCGACGCTGAGGGACAGGGAGGAGATCGAGGAGCGCTATCCCGGGAAATTGACCGTATCCAAGGACGACATGGTCATATCCCTCTGAGGGAAAACCATAAGGCCCGGGGCACGATTGCCTTGGCATGCTCCTTAAGGCGGAGGGGGTGGGCAAGTCCTTCGGTCCCAAGGAGGTTCTCAAGGATGTGGACATCCAGATCGAGATGGGGGATCGGATAGGCCTCGTTGGACGCAACGGCGCCGGTAAGACCACCCTGATCAAGCTGTTGATGGGGCAGATCAAGCCTGACATGGGCACTTTGAACCTGAGGACCAATAAGATCTGTTACCTCTCCCAGTTCAGCGACGTGGACCGTTCGGCCTCGGTCGATTCCACTATGACCGTGCTACGGGAGGAGGAGTCCCCCCTGCGGACGAGAGCCGCGGAGATCGAGGCAGTGATGGCCTCGGGAGGCGATCAGGACACGGACTGGAACGCCATCTCCCGCGAGTACGCCTCCATACAGGAGGAGCTGGCCCATATGTCGCCGCAGCAGACCAAAGATAAGGCCATGGGCCTCCTGGAAGGCTTCGGCCTGGAGCACAAGGTCCAGGGGAAGATGGGGGAGCTGAGCGGAGGGGAGCGCACCAAGGTCATGCTCTCACGCACCCTGGCGCTGGCGGAGCAGTCCGACCTGATATTCCTGGACGAGCCGACCAGCCACCTGGACATCGAGACCGTGGAGTGGCTGGAGGACCGGCTGCTGAAGCTGAAGGGGGCGGTGATCATCATCTCCCACGACCGTTATTTCCTGGACAACGTGGCCACCCGCATCATCGAGCTGGAGACCGGACGGCTGACGCACTACTCTGGCAACTACTCCATCTTCATGGAGAAGAAGAAGCTGGACCGGGAGAGGCTCATGCTGGCCCACGAGAAGGCGATCAAGGAGAAGGAACGCCAGGAACGGGTGGCCGAGGAGCTGCACAACAAGTACAGGTTCAAGTCCTATCACAAGTCCAGGGAGAAGATGGCCGAACGTGTGGAGGTGCCAGACCCCCCGGCCCAGGAGAAGGATCTGCAGGTGCGCATATACGCCCTGGGCAAATCGGGCAAGAACGTCATTATCGCCAAGCAGCTGGAGGTGACCCGGGGCAAACACAAGGTCCTGGACAAGGTCGAGCTGGAGCTGGAGAAGGGGGACAAGCTGGGCATATTCGGCATCAACGGCAGCGGGAAGACCACATTGCTGAAGGCGCTGCAGTCCAAGCTACCCTACTTGGGCGAGCTGTACGTGTCGCCCGGGGTCAAGATCGGCTACTACGCCCAAGAGCACGACCTGCTTGAGCATGAACTGACCGCCGAGCAGCAGATGAAGAAGACCTTGGGGCAGCAGGCCTCCGAGGCCAGGGCCGTACTGGCCCGGTTGCTGCTGACCGGCAAGGACGTGGAACGACCGATCAGCACACTGTCCGGGGGCGAACGCGCCAGGCTGGCCTTGGCCATGCTCTTGGCCCAGCACAAGAACCTGCTCATCCTGGACGAACCGACCAACTATCTGGACATACCCAGCAAGGAGGCGGTGGAGGAAGCGTTGTGCGAATACACCGGCTCGATGATCATCGTCACCCATGACCGTTACCTGCTGGACGCAGTGTGCACCAAGGTGGGCGAGCTGCGGGATGGCAATCTATCGGTCTACAACGGCACCTATTCGGAGATGAAGGGCCGGCAGAAGTTCGCTCAGGGGGTGGAAATGGCCGATGTCTACAAGGCCGTGGCCGGGTTCAAGGATTGGAGTTCCGGGGTGACCTACAGGATCGGAGACAAGGTGACCATCGCCAGATCGGAGATGGAGAACTTCCGGTGGGCATTGGACACCGGCAAGCTCAGGAAGGTCGGGGGGACCGAGCTCAAGAAGGTGCACAAGCCCCCCTCCACTGAGGATGATTGAAATATCGCTTCTGGGATGGTGAAGGACATGGGTCAAGCTCCCACGCAGTACCCCGCGGCCGAAAAGCACCGCTTGGTGGACGAGAGCCGCCGGAAAAGGCAGCCAGTGGAGGTCATCATCGAACGCATGCGCCTCGCGCCCGGGGAGACCGTGGCCGACCTGGGGGCGGGGATCGGTTATCTCTCCATCCCCCTGGCCGAGGCCGGGGCCAAGGTGGTCGCCTTGGACTTCCAGCAGGAGATGCTGGACGGTATCCGGACCCGGGACGGCGGATCGGACCGGATCGACCTGGTCAGGGCGGAGCTTCCCTACATACCGCTGCCAGACGCCTCACTGGACCGGGCGGTCATGCTGAACGTGTTCCACGAGGTGGAGGACAAGGGCAGGCTGGCCCAAGAGCTCTTCCGGGTGGTCCGGCCCAAAGGACGTCTGACCATCGTGGACTGGCAGGCACGACAGACCGAGCACGGGCCACCTTTTCACGAGAGGGTACCGATGGACCGCGCACCGTCGTTCTTTCCAGGGTTCGTGCTGGAGCGGGGATATGACGACGTGAACTATTACCATCTGGAGATGCGCCGGGAATGAGCTCCCGCGAGAGCTGGGACCTCTTCTATGCGAGGGACGACCGACCTTGGAAAGGAGGAACGGAGGCGAAGCTGCAGGTCGAGGGACCGGTGCTGGAGCTGGGCGTGGGTAACGGGAAAGGGCTCACCGTCCTTTCATATATGGCCGAGCCGATCGGCCTGGACTTCTCCCGCCAGGCCCTGCGGTCCTGTCGGAGGTGGCACGCGCTGCCGCTGGTGCAGGGGAACGTCACCGCCCTGCCCTTCCGGGACGGTTGCTTCGATCTCATCTCCGCCTCCCACCTGCTCGGTCACCTGCTGAGCGAAGACCGGGTCAGGGCGGCCGATGAGATGGTACGGGTCCTGGGAAGAAGGGGAGCGATCTACCTCAACGTCTTCGGGGAGGAGGACATGCGTTACGGCAATGGGCGGGTGCTGGAGGAGCGCACCTTCGAGCGGGGCAATGGGATATTCTGCCACTATTTTACGCCAGGCGAGCTGGAGTCCCTGTTCCCCTCGCTCACGGTCCAAAGGTCCTGGGAAAGGCGGGTGAGCAAGCGGTACCACGGCAAGGAAGAGATCAGGCAGGAGAGGCGAGCTCTGCTCCTCCTCGAGTGAAACCGCTCCCTTTATCTACTATCGCCGGAGTGAAGGGGGTAGATGCACCTCTTCGGTATTCCGGCTCTGATCGAGTATCAGGAAATGAGGCCCAACCTGGACCTGTGCCAGGAATTGGGCATGGACTTCCTGGAGCTGAACATGAACATGCCCTACTCCTTTCCGGAGAACCTCAGCTCTCGGGAGCTGAGGAAGGCTGTCCGGGAGGGCCTGCGTTTCTCCATGCACCTTCATGACGAGCTGGACCTAGGCTCCCTGCACGAGTCGGTGCGCCGCGGCCATCTGGACCGCTGTGAGGTCGCCCTGCGCTGGGGGGCCAAGAACGGCGTGTTCCTGCTCAACCTGCACCTGAACCCAGGAGTATTTTTCACGTTGCCGGACCGCAAGGTGTGGGTGTACGAAAGGTACCTCGATCTGTATGTGGATTCGCTGAATCATTCCCTTTCCCGGCTCTCCTCATTGGCCACCGAGCTGGACATCAAGATCTGTCTGGAGAACACTGGCCATTTCGCATTGCCGTTCATGCGCCGAGCGGCGGAATCGGTACTGGACCTGGATTCCATCGGCCTGTGCTGGGACATCGGGCACGACGCTCGCTCCGGTCACCGGGAGGAGGATTTCATGCTCTCGCACCTCGATCGCGTATGGCACATGCACTTCCACGATTACAATGGGGAGAGCGATCACCAGCTGCCCTTCACCGGTCGTATCGACTGCCTTCGCTTCCTCAAGTTGGCGGAAGAGAACGACATGTCCGTGCTCATCGAGGTGAAGACGGAAATGGCGGTGCGTCAAGCGGTGCGGTCCTTGTTGGAAAGGGGTTGCATGCCAGCCTCTAAGTCATTACAATGACCCTTATGGTCATGCTCATGTCATTAACTCACCGGTCGAGTTTTGTGGCCAGATGTTCTTCGATCGTGTTTCAGGTGCAATGATTTATAACACATAAAACTAATTAAGGCCCGGGTGAAAAAATGGTAGCGATACCGAATGAAGTACTCAAAGTGGTGAACGACGATGCGTCGGTCAAGGTCTTAGCAACGAAGTCAAAGGATGGGAACGTGCATGTCATCCAGGTGGGAAGCTTGAAGGCCCCTGCCCCGGACACGATCATTGTAGGGGCCATCCTCATGAAGCGCACCGGCAAGAACCTGGAGAGCATGAAGGCGGCCGGGGAGATTGCCTCCATACTCGCTGGGACCAAGAAGGAGTCATACGAGATCAGGGCGAAACCCAAGGACTTCGTGACCGCCGGACCGATCTACGACCAGATGAACGCGGCGCTGGAGAAGATGGGGCTCAAGGCCACCGGAGTGTGGGTGTTCGAGGTCGCAGAGGTCTGGAACCAGACTGCGGGCTACAGTGCCGGCACCAAGATGGTCTAAGATGTCCTCACCTCTCTAGCCGCACGCGCACCGAATCGGCGTGTGCGCACAAACCCTCCGCCTCCGCCAGCCTCATGGTGGCTGGCGCCAGTTTTTGTAACGTCTCCTTGTCCAGGAACTGCACTGAGGAGCGTTTCATGAAGTGTAGCACGTCCAGGCCGGAGTGCACGGCGGCGTTACCAGCGGTGGGTAGCACATGGTTCGTTCCGGTGGTGTAATCGCCGCAGGCCACCGGGGAATCGTGACCTAGGAATATGGCTCCGGCGTTGCGCACCAGGGGCAGCAGGGACAGGGGATCGTCGGTCTGCAGGGAGAGGTGCTCCGGGGCCAGCTGATTGCAGACGTCCACTCCCTCCACCATGTCCTTCACCAGTATGTAGCCGCTGTTCTTCAATGAGCTAAGAATGATCTCTCGGCGCGGGCCTTTTTCGCTCATCTCCTCGATGATGGTCCACACCTCTCCAGGGAGCGCGGGATCATCGGTGACCAGGGCGCAGGCCGAACGGGGGTCGTGCTCCGCCTGGGCCAGTATATCAGCGGCCACGTTCTGCGGGCGGGCGCTGATATCGGCCAATATGGCTATCTCGCTGGGTCCGGCCGGAAAGTCCATCTCCACCTCCTGCCTCAGCAGTACCTTGGCCGCGGTGACATACACGTTACCCGGACCGACGATCTTCTGTACCCTGGGGACGGTATCCGTCCCCAAGGCCATGGCCGCGATGGCCTGGGCCCCCCCGCACTTGAATATGAGGTCCGCCCCCGCCAGGTCCAGGGCCACCAGGGTCAGGGGATGCACCGGGGGCGGGGTGCAGGCCACCACGCTGCGTACCCCAGCCACTTTGGCCGGCACAACGCACATCAGCGCGGTGCTAGGATAGGACGCTCTACCTCCGGGGATGTAGACCCCTACCGATTCCAGCGCGGAGTACTTCCAGCCCAGCACGCTGCCCTCTTCCTTGACCAGGCTGACGTCGTCGGGACACTGTCGCCGGTGATACCTCTCGATCCTCTCCTTGGCCAACTTCAGGGCGGACAAGAGTGCCTGATCGATCTTCGAATAGGCCGCCTGGATCTCCTCTTCGGTCACCTGCAGCCGTTCCAGCTCCACCCCGTCAAAGCGAGTGGTTAGGCCGCGTATCGCAAGGTCGCCTCCCTCCCTGACCTGCTTAATGATGTCGTTGACCGCGGAAAAGACCGAGCTCAGGTCCAATCGACCGCGGGCCTTCCAGGACTCCACCGACAAGGGCTGCCACATATAACGGTGATTGACACAGTCATAAATAAAATGCTCATCCGTAGCCGTCCATCTCATAGTTAGGGCGCTTCGCGGCCGTGCAAGAGGGGGAATGCCGGATGAGGTCCTTTACCGTATTGCGCAGCACTGTGGCGTTCACGTAGCCTTCGATCCCGCCTACCCTCTGGCCTTTGCAGAAGAACAGGAAGGTGGGGGTACCGTTCACCTGGTACTTGGAAGCCAGGCCGGTGTTGTGGTCGGTGTTGACCTTCATGAACAGGGTGTCCGGGCCCAGCTCCTTACGGGTCCTGAGCACCTCCGGCTCCACCTGCTGGCACACCGAACAGCCTGGGGACCAGAATTCCAGGACTATGAACCCCCTCTCCTTCCTGAGCAGGTCCAGGAAAAGCTCGTCGCTGACGTTCCTGATGTCGTCCCTCTGTTCCATATCGGGACTAAAGGGGCGTAGAGACCCAATAACCCTTTTCCTTGCGCTTGTCCACGCCATCCTTGTCGTAGCGGGTCTCCAGCCGGAAGTCCAGATCCAGCTCGTTGGCCCTGGTCCATTCGTAGCTGAACTCCGCCGCTCCACGCACGTTGAGCTCCACGGCGATGAAGATCATGTCCAGCTCGTCGTCGGTCGGGATCCCCGACTCGTCGTTGCCGATGTCCATATCGTAGCGCAGGGCCTTCTCCACCATGGGGAAGAGGTTGCCCGCGGACCGGCGGAACATCTCCTTGAAGGCCTTGAAGTCGATGGAGGACGGCTCCCTGCCCAGGTTCTTCTTGACATTGTGGAACAGCAGCTCGGACTTGCCAATCTCGTCCAACACCCTCCCCACCCCCTCCTGGCGGCGTTGCGGGGAGTGAAAATCCTCGATGATGACCTCGGTCAGATGCTCGGTGATGCCGTGCTGGCATTCGTTCATCAGCTCCATAAGGGAGGCCAGCTCGTCCAGCATGACCAACAGGAGCGAATAGCGTGTCCTCCTACGGCCCAGGTATTCCGGTAGTTCCGATACGGCACGATAGCAGTTTATGTGACCTAGGAGATGCACGGACATGTCCAGTATCCTCAAGTGCGCGGTGTCGATGTCCAGTCTCAGGTCTTTCGATACTCTCTCGTTCAAAGCTTCCATCTTAGATCCCCCTCATCGTCAATTCGAACGCCGTTCCGCACATTAGCAGAAGCGGCCCCGACATTCCTGGGCCAGGGCGGCCAGGTCGGTCCTTCCCCATGGACGGGAGGACATGGTCTATGCGTTTGACCTTTTCCAACAGCTCCCCTCCCGAACGCTCTTCCGGAAGGCCTCGTCCATGTACCTCGTTCATGATCATGACCGGGTCGTTGATGCCCATCTCCCGGCCCTTGACCGCCAGTTCGGGCGTCTCATCCATTTGTAAGGTCTCGAGGTCATTGTCACACTTCTTGCGATCGTTCAAGAACTTACCTTCACCATCGTTTGTGCACGATAGATAAAAGACTTTGCATAATCGTTTCAGAGCATGGGAAGCAGGAATGCGGAGTGGAGGTGGTTTAGCACGTACTCCACCGCCCCGCGCATTATGAACTCGACCGCGATGGCCGCCAGCAGTAGACCGATTATCTTGGAGAAGATCTCGATGGCGTTGTTGCCCACCTTGCGGGAGATGAGCAGGGAGTTCCTCATGATGCCCCAAGTGATCGCCAGCCCGATGACCCCGGCGATCAGCACGGTGAAGTGCCCATAAAGATGCACCAGCAGGATGGCCGTGGTTATCACACCCGGCCCGCTGAGCAAGGGGGTGGCGATGATTACCCAGGCTACGCTGGTGTCGTCGCTCCTGCTCAGATGCAGGGAGAAGATGATCTCCATGGCCATAAGGAGGAGCACGATGCCTCCAGCTATGCGGAAGGCATCGGTGGTGATGCTGAACAGACCCAGCAGCTCAGTGCCGATGAGGGCGAAGATGAAGAACAGTATTCCGGCCAACAGTACGGCCTTGTTGGCGCTGGTCGCCTGCTCCTTATCGGTCTGCCCCTTGGTCAGAGAGATGAACATGGGCACGGTGGCGAAGGGATCGAAGATGAAGAAAAGAAGCGTCGTGGCGTAGATCAGTTCATCGATGCCCGGCATGTTCGACCGTAGTCTGAAGTGCAATATGCACTTTTCGTACCTCTTCGATAATTATATGTCCGGCCGGCTCGCATGACCTTAACGATGAGAAGGGACCCCATTCTCGACCGCCGCAGCGTTCGGCGCTATACTGCCCAGGACGTGGAGGAAAAGGATGTCAGAAGGATCCTGGAGGCGGCCATGGCCGCCCCCTCGGCCGGCAACGAGCGGCCCTGGCACTTCGTGGTCATACACGACCGGCGCCTTTTGGACGGGATCATGGAAGTCCATCCATACGCCCAGATGCTAAGGCAGAGCCCGGTGGCCATACTGGTGTGCGGGGACCGTACCTTGGAGAAGTATCCTGGCTTCTGGGTGCAGGACTGCTCAGCCGCAGTGCAGAACATGCTCATCATGGCCGTGCAGCTGGACCTGGGGGCAGTGTGGTTGGGCCTGTACCCCATCGAGGAACGGGTGCAGGGCCTCCGGCGGGTGCTGGGATTGCCGGAGCACATCATTCCCTTCGCCCTGGTCCCCTTCGGTCACCCGGACGAAGAGAGGAGGCAACTGGACCGTTACGAGGAAAAGAGGGTGCACCAGGACGGCTGGTGACCTCTAATCATTAATATGGACATTTTACGTATCGAGGAGGGATAGCATGAAGAAGCTTTGGAGATGCCACGTGTGCAACGACATACACCTGGGGAACAAGCCCTCTAAGGTGTGCCCCACATGCGGGGCGCAGAACGCCTTCGTCCTTTCGGACCTGAACGAGGCGCTGGAGATCATCGGCCATGAGCACCAGGCCCTCGACGACCGGCAGGGCGTGCTAGGCGCCTGGAAACAGTTCTCCGAGCAGAGCCTTACGGTACGTTTGACAGAAAAGGCGGACGAGGTGGAGCTGCTGTCCAAAGGGGTCCTGGAGAACCTTAGCAGCAAGGGGCAGCGCTACTGCCCCTGTCGCATCACCACCGGTGATCGCAAGAAGGACCTCGATCTGATATGCCCGTGCAATTTCCTGAGACAGCAGACCTACAAGGAGTACGGGGAGTGCTGGTGCGGACTCTTCGTCAAGAGGGATGCGAGATGAGCGACCAGAGGCTCATATGGTTCTACGGAAGGGAATGTCCCCACTGCCGTAAGCTAGAGCCGGTGGTGGACCAGTTCGAGGCGGAGAGCGGGGTCAAGCTGGTGCGTCTGGAGGTTTGGCACAACGAAGAGAACGCCGCCCTCATGCGCTCCTTGGGCGAGACCATAGCCCCGGCCTGCGGCGGCGACCTGGGCGTCCCTTCCTTCTATAACGAGATCACCGGCAAGGCCATCTGCGGCCGGGTGGACCTGGACAAGCTCATGGCCTGGGCCAAGAGGTGAGGGCGATGGAAAGAAGGGTCAGGGTCCCTGGCGGGAAGACCCTAGTTCTCAAGGTCGAATGTCAGGGGAAAGAGGTGAAGGGGCTGCGTCTTAAAGGCGATTTCTTCTTCTTCCCCGAAGAAGGACTTTCGAAGCTGGAATCGTTCCTGCTGACCGCAGGCCTTTGGCGCGTGGAAGACCCGGAAACGGACATCGCCCGATTCCTGGAGGAACACGAATACAGGACGGCGGGCTTCGGTCCCGCTGATCTCGCTTATCTGTTGAGGGGATTGAGATGCTGAGGAAGAGATGGAGGGTGCTGAGGTACGAGACCAACGACGCCGTCACGAACATGGCCTTGGACGATGCCATCGTCGAGGCGGTCAGCTTCAGGGTGGCCGGCCCGACCATTCGCTTCTACGGCTGGGAGCCGGCAGCGGTAAGCATCGGTCGCTTCCAGGACCTGGAAGAGGTGGTGGACCTGGAGCAGTGCAAACGTCTAGGCGTCCAGGTCGTGCGCCGCAGCACCGGCGGCGGCGCGGTGTTCCACGACAGCGGCAAGGAGATAACGTACAGCGTGGTCTGTCCCGAGAACATGATGCCCGGAGACATCGACCAGGCCTATCGTGAGATAGGGGGCTGGTTGGTCAACGCCCTCCGGCTGATCGGCATCGAGGCCGTCTTCGAACCCATAAACGACGTGCTGGTGGACGGCAAGAAGATTAGTGGTAGCGCCCAATCCCGGCGTCATGGCATCTTCATGCAGCACGGGACGCTGCTCTACGACATCGATCGCGTCCGCATGTTCTCGGTGCTCAAAGTCCCTCGGGACAAACTGGACGCCCAAGGCCTGGACCAGGCAGCGGAGCGGGTGACCAGCGTCAGGGAGCAGAAGAAGGTGCCCTGGGGATATGTCGTCGCGGCCATGACAGACGCCTTCATCCTGAACAAGCAGTGGTACTCGGGGGACCTGACCACTGACGAGATGGCCCGGGCAGAGATCATCGCCAGGCAGCGCTTCGCCAACGAGGGCTGGACCTTCGACCGCTAGCTCATCACCAGTAGCTCGGGGTTCTAAGGTGCACAGGTCCATCAGGGACTTGGCCGTCACCACCCTGTGGTAGGCTTGGCGATCGAAAATTAGGGACAATGGCGGTACCCTTCGGGCCATCACCGGTCCGTACGCAACCATCGCGGTGTCCAAGGTCCGTCAGATGTTCATCTTGACCATCCCCGAATGGTTGACGATCGGCATACCGTACGTTCCCTGAACACCCCATGGTTGATGATGCCGAACGTCCCCCTTAAGGTCCGGTAGGTCCACCTTCCTATCCTGGACGCTCTCGGCCAGGGTGGCCGCTTCTCGATTCCTAGGAAGCCATATGGTTGAATGCATGTCCGTCCAAGGTTCAAATGCCTTTGCCAGGGAAGTTGCGAACGCAGCGCATGAGGGCTTCCACGTGGTGCAGCGGCATGCCCCGATGCAGGGAGCAGGAACACATGAAAACGTAACCTTTCCATGGATGGAAGGTGCGCAGGTACTCCTTCGCCTCCCGGACGATCCTCTCCTCAGGTCCTAGTAGCAGCGTGGAGAATGCGTCCACACCCCCCATCAGGGCCACCCTTTCAGAGAAGTGGTCCTTTAAAACCAACTCGTCGTTCCCTTCCGCGAACTGGTATCCTTCGATCCCCGTTCCCAATACCTCTTCCATCAGCGGCAGGTTCCCCTTCGAGCTAAGGTCCCCGTGGGGGTGGAAGACGGTCGGCAGTCCGAGCTCGATGGCCGCGGACCTCAGCCTGGCTATGTTCGGAAGGGTATAGGTGCGGAAGGCCTCCTGACCGAAGATGTCCGGGTTGTCCGAGGCGGCGGCGATGAAGGAGCAGTCGATCTCCGCATGCGCCGCCACCCCCCGCAGATATTCGACCCCCAGGTCCGTGGCATATCCTACGAGGGAGGAAGCCAACGCCGGTTCGAAGTACATGTCCAAGGCCAGATTCTCCATCCCCCGCAACAGGGCCGCCTTGGTCAAGGGGCCTTCGAGGTTGCAGACTATGGCCGCCTCCCCCTGCAGGACCTCCGACACCAGCCGATAACTTTCCAGGACATTGGGGAACGGACCGTCCTTGCTCAGGTCTAACGGCTCCATGAGCGGATCGGATGTGTCCTGGAAAGGGTGCTTGACCACGCTCGGTATCCCCCATTGCGGGTAGCGCACCTCGCCGCCCAAGACCTCCGTCTCCATGCCCACGAAGTGGATGCATCCCACTACCGCGTCCTGTCCCAGATGCCTGTGGAGGGCGATGATCGATGCGGACGATCTGTTCGCATCGTACCTTCCGCCGCACACCTCCGGGGTCCCGTACCGGGTCAGGTCCAGGGCCAGAGTGAGGTCCCGCAGGAACACCGGAGGTGCGTCTGGCATTCCCCTTTCCAGCGCACACATGAACCTCGCTCGGCCTTTCATGCCTTCCTCCTCAATCCTTGGGCAGGAAGCTCAGGTCCACATGGTCCATGATCACCGGGACCGCGGTGATCTTCCCGAACTCCAGTAGAACCATGGAGGTCATGTTCATGCTCTGTACGTCACTTTCATTGAAGCCCACTTCGAAGAACTCCACCGAACTGCAGTTCGATTGGTCGCTAACGCTGAGGCCAGTGCGAGAGGCGCATATTTCCATGGCCTCATCCCAATTGCCGTGGATGAACTGGTTGCCCTGGTCCAAGACCTTCAGCACCGCTCTGATGCCCTCCGGTTTGTCCTGCAGCGCCTTCTCCGAGGCCACCAGGACGATGGG
>CAZXTA010000013.1:0-20691 GCA_964642865.1 uncultured Methanomassiliicoccus sp.
TCCACCTGATACAGCTCATCCTTGATAGAGGAATCCCAAGACTGAGACATCGACGCTGGATATGATAAATCCATACTTAATCGTTACTCGCTTGCTCAGTGATGAGACCTTCCAGCGTTACCACCAGTCATAAGAAAATAGAGAAAGGGGTAAAGGATTTCAGGCGAACAGGGCCTGGGCGGCGTCCCGGCACAGTTGGATAAAGTAGTCCGGGAACAGACCGATGCCGATGGTGGCGATGACGCAGATGGCGACGGCCGCGGCCATGCTCCGGGGTATCTTCAGCCTCTCGACCGGGGCGTTCTCCTCCAGCTCGTCCACGTACATGTACTTGACCACGCGGGCGTAGTAGTACAGGGATATGGCGCTGTTGATTATCCCGGCCACCGCCAGCCACACCAGCCATTCCGTGCCGGCCACCGAGCCCTGTATCGGCGAGGAGAACAGCACCACCTTGCTGGCGAACCCGGCCAAGGGCGGTATGCCGGCCAGGGAGAAGAGCAGGATGGTCATGGAGAAGGCCATGAAATTGGACCTTTTGGCCAGCCCTTTGTAGTCCGCGATCTTCTCGCCCACGGCCGCCACGGCAAGCGTGGCCACGATGATGAACGCCCCGCCCTTCATGAAGGCATGGGTCATGATGTGGAATATCCCACCGGTCAGGGCGAACTCGGTGGCCACCGGCAGGGCGATCAGGATGTAGCCGGCCTGGGCTATGCTGGAATAGGCCAGCATCCTCTTGATGCTGGTCTGGTTCAGAGCCGCCAGGTTACCCACGGTCATGGTCAGTATGGCCACGATGGCGATCACGATGTCCCAGTCCGCCTTGATGGCGATCATGCCGATCAGGAAGAACTTGAACATGGCCACGAAGCCCATCTTCTTGGAGCCGGCCGCCAGCATGGCGGTGATGGTGCTGGGGGCACCATCGTACACGTCCGGGGCCCACGCATGGAACGGGACCATGGCCACTTTGAAGCCGAAGCCCACGATGACCATCACCAGTGCCAGCCAGATTATCTCCTGGAACTCGTCCAGGGTACCGACCGCGGCGCCGATGCCCTCGAAGGATGTGGTGCCCGTGATGCCGTATATCAGGGATATACCGAAGAGGGTGAAGGCCGATGACAGCCCGCCGAAGATGAAGTACTTCACCGCGGCCTCCGTACCCTTGATGTCCTTCTTACGGAAGGCCACCAGGGCGTAGGAGGATACGCTGGTGACCTCGATGCCTACGAAGAGCACGAAGAGGTCCGTGGACGCGGCCACCAGCATCATTCCCACGGTTGCCAACAGGATCAGGCAGTAGTACTCCGGAGCGTGCTTCTCACCCTCGATGAACCTTCCGGAGGCGAGTATGACCACGAAGGCCACGGCCAGGAAGATCATCATGAACAGTCCACTGAAGGCGTCCAGCACCAGCAGTCCATTGTCGAAGACCGCGGGACCAAAACCCTCGTAGAAGTGCATGAGCACGGCCAGCATGGACAGGCCTATACCTGCCAAGGAGACCGCGGCCAGGAACTTGCTGTCCTTCATCACCATGCCCACCGCGGGTATGACGATGGCGAACAGGGCCAGGATTATCTCGGGGTATATTGCTGAGTAATCCACTTAGATCCCTCCTAATAGGCTTACGACCGTGCCTAGGGCAGGCCGTATATAGTCCATGACCAGGGCCGGGAACATTCCGAACATCACGATTAACCCGCTCAGCACCGCCAGGGGCAGAGCCTCGTACCAGCACACGTCATGCAGGTGCTCGATGTCCACCTCCTTGGTCAACGGCCCGAAGATGGTCCGCTGCATGGCCCATATATAATACGCGGCGGTGATGGCCACGCTAATGATCGGGATCAGCAGGAGCCAGCCGAAGGCGTCGTAGGTGGCAGTGAAGACCCCGAACTCGGCCACGAAGCCGACCATTCCCGGTAGGCCCAGGGAGGCCAAGAAGCCGATCATCATGAACGTCGCGGCGTAAGGCATCTTGGCCGCCAGACCTCCCAGGCGGGGGATGTTCCTGGTGCCCGTCTTGTGCTGTACCACCCCGCATATCATGAAGAGGACGGCGGTGATGAGCCCGTGGGCGAACATCTGGAAGACCCCTGCGGCGATGCCCAGCTCGGTGAAGGTAGCGAACCCCAGCAGTACGATACCCATATGACTGATGGAGGAGTAGGCGACCATCTTCTTCAGGTCCTTCTGGGCCAGGCACATGACCGCGCCGTAGACGATGGAGAGTAAGGCCATGGTGATCATGATCCACTGCCACTCATTGGCACCAGTGGGCAGGGCCGGCAGGGCCACCCGAATGATACCGTAGGCGCCCATCTTAAGCAGTAGGCCAGCCAGCAGGACCGACCCTGCGGTGGGGGCCTCCACGTGCGCATCCGGCAACCAAGTATGGAAGGGGAACATGGGCATCTTTACGGCGAAGCCGAAGAACAGGGCCCCGAAAACGATCACCTGGAAGCTTTCAGCGAAGAAGGGGGACACCGCGTTGATGGTCTCCATACCGAAGGAGTAGTATCCGTTCACCGATGCGGCCTCGAAGTACAGGGCGAATATCCCCAGCAGCATGACCAGACTGGCGACATGGGTGTAAATGAAGAACTTGATCGCCGCGTAGGACCTCCGTGGACCTCCCCAAACGCCGATCAGGAAGTACATCGGGATCAGCACGATCTCCCAGAAGATGTAGAACACGAAGTAGTCCAGGGCCATGAAGACGCCCAGCACTCCGAGCTCCAGCACCAGCATCAAGGCCATGTATTGGTTGGTGCGGTGCTCAATGTCCCAGGAGAATATGATGGCCAGGAAGACCAGCAAGGTGCTCAGGAAGACCATGGGTACGCTGATCCCGTCCACTCCTAGGATATACTGGATGCCGAGGGCATCGATCCAGGTGAACGATTCCTTGAACTGATAGCCGCCGCCGGTCTGTACGTAATCGATGAGCATCACCAGAGACAGCACCAACGGTATGGCGGAGAATATCAGGGCGGACAACTTGGCCGCCTTGGGGTTCTTTCCCAAGAGGAAGGTGATCACTGCACCGATCAGTGGGAATAGCAACAGCAGGGATAGTATCGGTATGTTCTCTAGCATGGGATCACCTCAGCGCTCCTACGACATAGAGGAGTATGATGATCAGCGAGACTCCCGCCAGCAACAGGGTTGTGTAGCTCTGGATGAAGCCGGTCTGGGCCTTGCGGACCACTCCCCCGGCCCTCACCAGGAAGGCGCTGATGGCGTTGACTATGCCGTCAATGACGTAGCGATCGAACTTGTCCAGCAGCAGCGAGAAGCCGTACAACCCTACGTAGCCTATCTTGTCATAGGTCACCGGGAACTTGTAACGGTCCAGTAGCAGCTGGCGCATGGCCTTGGGGAAACCCTTGGCCACGACCTTCTCCGCCGACACCTTGGTCTTGAAGAAGCTGAAGTAGGCCAGCAGTAAGCCGCCCACCGCCGCGACTATGGATATGTAGGTCAGCGGGGAGGTGAACACCTCGGTGAGGCGTTCTCCTATGCCCAGTATGTGAGCGTCGTGATAGTAGACGCTGCCGAAGAAGCCGTCCCCTATGAACAGGCAGAAGCCGGACCCAAAGGCCAGCGTGGCCAGGACGACCAGGGGCAGCAGCATGGCTAGCGGGGCCTCGTGCTTGTGTTGCCCGTGCTCGATAGCGTCCTTGCTGCATTCGTTGGGCTGGCCCTTGAACACCATGAACCACATGCGGAACATGTAGAAGGCGGTCATGAAGGCGGTCGCTACGCCCAATATCCATAGCAGGGCGAAGGTCAGGTTGATGTCCCCAGCATCGAAGGTCGCTGCCAGCACCTCGTCCTTGCTCCAGAAGCCGGAGAGGGGCGGGATGCCAGCGATGGACAGGGAGGCGATCAGCATGGTGATGCTGGTGACCTTCATGTACTTCCCCAGTCCACCCATCTTGTTCAGCTCCTCGGTGTGCACGTAGTGTATGACCGAACCGGCACCAAGGAAGAGCAGGCCTTTGAAGAAGGCATGGTTCATCAGATGGAACAGGCCGGCGCCGAAGGCGATGCTGGCCGCGACCTCGTGGCCATGATTCCACATGAACGCGCCCGCGCCCAGGGCCAATATCATGTAACCCAGCTGGGAGACGGTCGAGTACGCCAGCACCCCTTTGATCTTGGGAGCACAGAGGGCCATGGTGGCTGCGATGAAGGCGGTCACCCCTCCGATCACTCCCACGAAGAGGCTGACCTCACCGCTGGTGGTGAGTATGGGGAAGGCCCTGGCCACTAGGTAGACACCGGCGTTGACCATGGTGGCCGCGTGTATGAGAGCGGACACAGTGGTCGGCCCTTCCATGGCGTCCGGGAGCCAATCGTGCAGCGGGAACTGCGCGCTTTTTCCGATAGCTCCCCCGAACAGGAAGAAGCCGGCGAAGGCCAGGGTCGCAGCGTCCGCGGTCTCCAGGGAATCCCAGACCAAGTTGAAGTTAAGGGTCTTAAGCTCGGTGAACAGCAGGAAGAGGCCGATCATGAACATGACATCCCCCACCCTGGTCACCAGGAAGGCCTTCTTGGCCGCGCTGGCCGCGGAAGGCCTCTCGAACCAGAAGCCGATCAGCAGGTACGAGCACAGGCCGACCAGCTCCCAGAAGATGAACAGCTGGATGAAATTGTTGGCAATCACGAGACCGAGCATGACGCCTACGAACAGGCATATCTCGGTGTAGTACCGGTGCCGGCGTGGTCCCTCATCGTGCATATAGGCGGTGGAGTAGATGACCACCAGGAAGGAGATCAGGGAGACAACGATGAGCATCATGGCCGCCACGCTGTCCAGGAACACTCCCATCTCCAGCCGGTATTCGGAGCTGAGTATGACCCAGTCCATGGACACTTCGAAAACACGTCCTGTGGTCAGGACCTCGAAGGCGACCCACAGCGCCAGGACCATTCCGCCCGCGGTGCCCAGGATGGCCACCATCCCTCCTTTGTCCTTCATCTTGGCACCCAGGAATCCCACTATGACGAAGGCCAGCAGGGGAATGACCGGAATCAACCATGCATATTCCAATATGTCCATGCTTACCACCTCAGTAAGTTGATGTCATCCACGTTCACGGTCTTCCTCAGCTTGTTCAGGTTCAGCAGGATGGCCAGGCCAACCGCCACTTCGGCCGCGGCGATGCCGATGGAGAACAGCGCGAATGCCTGCCCCCGGGCGTCGCCCAAGTACGAGGAGAAGGCCACCAAGTTGATGTTCGCTGCGTTGAGCATGAGCTCGATGGACATCAACACGATGATGGCGTTCTTCCTCAGGATGACCCCGGCCGCTCCCACGGCGAACAGGGACGAAGAGATGACCAGTATGTACTCCATTGGGATCATTCCTCATCCTCCTGTGCGATAAATACCCCGCCCATGATTGTGGAGAGGAGCAGTAGGCCTAGCATGAGCACCGCGACCCCATATTGGTTGAACACCACCTCACCGATCTCGGCCGTCTCGATGAGCGTGTCGCCTATGTCGCCCCATTCCAGGGAGAAGATGGAATACAGCATCAGCTCCAGAAGCAGACCGACGACCAGCAGCTTCACCACTACGGCCTGGGTCGAATCGTCACGCTTCATGGAAACCACCTCCCCTTGAGATTGTCCTGACAGACACTGTCGCCACCCACCAGCTTCCGCCGTGTGAGCATGATACCGAAGAGTATCAGCACGTTGATGGCGCCCACGTACACCAATATCTGAATGAGGAACATGTATTCCGCGTTCAGGAACATGTAGACGATGCCCACGCCGATGAAGGTGGCCGCCAGGAACACCACGCTACGTACGATGTCCTTGGAAGCGATCACCATTATGGCGCAGCCTACGGTCAGACCGGAGAATATCAGGAAGAATAACGTGGTCATGTCCATCACAACACCTCCTTTATCGTAAGGGCCGATTTGGGACACACCTCGACGCACTGCTCGCAGACCACGCATTTGATGTTGTCGAACTTCGGCCACTTGATAGGCTTCTTGTTCTTGGGGTTGAACTCTCCGGTCTCGGTCATCTCGATGGCCCCGACCGGGCAGATCTTGACGCACCTTTGACAGGAGATGCACTTGGCGCCTTCCAGAACGATGGTGTCATGCACGTTGGGATCGTTCTTAGCGTAGGTCTTGGCATCCCCGCTTCTCATCTCGGACAGGAGGGCGAACTCATAGTTCACCTCGTACCCTGGCTTGTGGGGATGCTGCAGTTTGAAGGGGTCGAACATCATGTCCGCACGGTTGTACGTGGAGAGCTCGAACTCCGGTGTGACCATCATTGCATTGGTGGGGCACTCCTCGGCGCAGAAGCCGCACATCATGCAGCGGGCCAGGTTGACCTGGGGTCGCTTGACCTTGCCCAGTTCCGGCGTCTCGATGGATACCATCTCGATGCATTGGTTCGGGCATATCTTGACGCAGCGGGCGCAGGCAATGCATTTGTCCAACACGATACCGGGTCGTCCGCGATAATTGTCAGGGTAGACCAGTTTCTCCCAGGGGTACAGGATGGTGTTCGGGCGGTTCTTGGTGCACCGCCAAAGCACCTTGAAGGTGACCGCCAGGGATTTCATTATGTACCCGGTCGGGCGCAGGTGGTCCGCTTTGGTATAGGTCCTTTCCTCGATCCTCATCAGAGCACCTCCGCGGTCTTGAGGGCGATGGCAATGAGCAGGTTCACAATGGCCAGGGGCAGGAGCCTCCTCCAGCCCAGTTTCAGTATCTGGTCGGTCCTGATCCTGACCATGGCCGCCCTGACCCAGATGAAGAAGAAGAACACGATGAACGCCTTGGCCAGGAACCATATCTCGGCCCAGATGAACTCCGGTCCGTCCCATCCTCCCAAGAACATCATGGTGAGGATGGCGCACATGACGTAGGCGCGCATGTAGTCGCAGGCCATGATCAGCCCCCACCTCACGTCCCCGTACTCCGTCTGCCACCCTTCCACGAGTTCGGCCTCCGCCTCAGGCAGATCGAATGGCACGCGCTCGGCCTCACCGATGGCGGCCACGAAGAAGGCCAGCATACCAATGAACAGCGGAATTCCGAGCCAGATGTGCTCCTGCTGCCAGACGACTATGCCGACGAAGGACAGGCTGCCGGTCATCAGGACCACGGAGACGACCACCAATAGTATGGGTATCTCCAGGGCGATGAGCTGGGCGGCAGCCCTCATGCCCCCTATGAGGCTGTACTTGTTGTTCGAGGCCCACCCGCCGACCAGGATGTTGAAGGGGGCGAAGGAGAATATTGCGAGCCCCAGCAGCAGGGCCAGGTCGACGTCGATGACGTAGAACTGGGGGCTGAGCGGGATGCAGCCTAGCAACATGAAGGAAGTGGCCAGGATCCCGAAGGCGGCCAGTTCGAAAAGTCCCCGGTCAGCGGCCTTTGGAACTATGTGCTCCTTGAGCACCACCTTGATACCGTCGGCGAAGTTCTGGAAGAACCCCAGAATGCCGACCTGGGTACCACGCCGGTCCATGAAGCGCCCCAGGAACTTCCTTTCCATCCATATGTAGCACAGGCCGATCATCATCAAAGTGATGAAGAATATGAGCGTGACCAGGAAAGTGGTGACCGCGGTGATCACTGGTTCGGTCTCCAACCAATCGGCCAGACCGCTCAGGAATCCCAACCTTGTCCAGTCGACGATGGCGGCCAGGAGCCCCATAAGCCATTCGGATAAGCTCTGCAATACGGTGTACAGCGTTGCCATTTGATCACCGGTCCGTCTCTCCTATGCACATGTCCAACACACCCATGATGGACGGCACGTCCGAAATCTTGTAACCCAGCAACATGGCCGGGGAGGCCGACAGATTAACGAAATTGGGCGAGCGCACCTTCAGGCGGTACGGTTTGTCTGTGCCGTCGCTGACGATATACATGAGCGACTCGCCTCGGGGGTCTTCCACCCTGCATCCGACCGATCCTTTTGGAGGGCATCTGGGTACCTTGACCCGGACCGGGCCCTGGGGCATCTTGTCCAGGCACTGGCGGACGATCTTGACGCTCTCCCTCATCTCGTCCATGCGCACGCGGTAACGGGACCATGCGTCCCCGTCCGTGGCCGTGCAGACCTCAAAATCGAGGTCCTCGTAGACCTCGTAGGGGTCGTGGCGGCGCAGGTCCAGGTCCACCCCGCTGGCGCGGAGGTTGGGGCCGGTGAGGCCGAGGTTGATGGCCTTCTCGGCGCCAATATTGCCTATGTTAACGGTCCTCATGCGGAAGGCCTTGTTCGCATCGGTGAGCGCTTCGATCTCGGTCAGGCGGGTCTCGAAGAGGTCCAGGGTTCGGGTCACGTCGCGAGCGAAGTGCTCCGGGATGTCGTTCCTGACCCCGCCAATGCGCGGGTAGTTGTAGGTCATGCGTGCACCGCAGAGGTCCACCATGCGGTCCAGGAACACCTCCCTCTCCCTAAGGCTCCATATAAGAATAGTATAGCTGCCCAGGTCAGTTCCGAGCGCCATCAACCACAGCAAGTGGGAGATTATGCGCTGTATTTCCAGGCACGCGGTCCGTATGTACTTGGCCCTTTCTGGGATATCGACCTCGAAAAGCCTCTCTGCGGCCAGGCAGTACACGTGGCTCCAGGAAAAGGAAGAACCGTAGCACAGACGGTCGGCCAGGGGAACAATCTGGGGATAGGTGCGGTTCTCCACCATCTTCTCCCAGCCCCGATGCAGATATCCGATGATCGGCTCGGCTGCCGTGATGGTCTCCCCGTCGAGCCTGACCCTCAGATTCCACAGTCCGTGGTTAAAGGGGTGCTGGGGACCCATGTTTACCCACATCTCATCTGCCATTTCAGACCCTCCTTCCGACCTGGAAGTCCTTTCTAAGGGGATGGAACTTGAACTCCTCTGGAAGCATTATACGGCGCAGGTCGGGGTGTCCTTTGAAGACCACCCCCATCAGATCGAACGCCTCTCTCTCGTGCCAGTCCGCGCCTCCCCACAACGGGGTTATAGAATCCACCGTGGGATCGTCGCGCGGAAGGTCCACCAAGACCTCGGCCATGATGTGGTTGGCCCAAGAGGATATGTGATAGACAACTGTGAAGTGATCCAAGTAATCGACGGGGCTGACGCAGGTGTTGTGCTCGAAGGACAGCTCGTCCTTCATGAACCTGCAGACGTCCAGGAAACCCTCCCTCCTTACCCTGAGTACTATATTGCGCGGAGTTGTCTTGACGACCTCCACCATATCGGGGAACTTGGACCCGATGGCGTTGGCCACCTCATCCTCTGACCTGTCAGGCTTGTCATAGATAATGACTTTCATCAGAGCACCTCAGTCATCTAGGAAGCTGCCGCGGTTCTCGGCGGTGATCTTGCGGTTGAGCTTCATGAAGCCCTCGATCAGGGCGTCCGGGCGGGGCGGGCATCCGGGGATATATATGTCCACGGGTATGAACGAGTCGACACCCTGTATGACGTTGTAGGCATCATACCAGGGACCGCCGGATATGGAACATTCTCCCATGGCAATTACCCACTTGGGGGCGGGCATCTGTTCGTAGAGACACTTGAGAGAGGGGCGTATCTTGGCGGATATCCAGCCATTAAGAAGAAGAACATCGGACTGCCTGGGTGAAGAACGGTAGATGATGCCCAGTCGCTCAGCATCGAATCGGGCGCCGGAGGACGCGGCCATCTCCAAGGCGCAACAGGCGATACCGAAGTGCAAAGGGTATACGGAATTCCTCTGCCCCCACGACCATATGGGGGCGGTCAACTTGTCAATGGCCTTCTTTGCACCTGTGGCCACGGCGGTCTCTTGGATGAAATTCTTAGTCATCTCACCGAATTGCTTGCCCGTCATGGTCAAGGCCTGGAATGACAGGTCTATATCCACAATATCCTCTCCTTCTTAAGTGAATAGAACACTCCCGCGAGCAGGATGATCAGGAATGTGACCGCAAAGATTTTCGCGGTCTCGGAGAGTCCAGAAAAGGACATGGCCCAAACGAGTAGAAAAACGGTAACGATATCAAAGGCCACGAAGATGATGGCGTAGATATAGAATTGAACGTGGAATTGGATCTGGGCCACTCCGATGGGCCTCTCACCGCACTCGTAGGTGGTGTCTCTTAGCTCAGCGCGCTTGGTCGGTCGGAAGAGCTTCCCCATGAAAATCGCTATGAAAGGGACCAACAACGCCACCAGCGCAAACATTGCCACCGGGAAATAATCGTCTACGAGCATTGTAGGGGGATAATGATTCCGTTATTTAAACTTTTGACGTTTGATAGGCCCATAATGAAACTTTTTCTCATATGCCCAGCTATTTATATAATGGAATATTAATATATAAAAAATCGACCTTCGTTAACCTTGAAAAAAGGATGAGATATTAATATGCATGAGGAGGATGGATTAGATGATGATCGAAGCACGAGGAAGGATAGCGGTCCTGGTCGAGGACGGGTACGAGGACCTGGAGCTTTGGTACCCTTACTACCGTTTGATGGAGGCGGGATACCAGCCGGTCCTGGTCGGACCGGATGTAAGGACATACAGGAGCAAGCATGGATACGAGGCGGTGTCCTCCCTCTCCGCGGGGGAGGCTGCGCCCTACACCTTCCAGGGCCTGATCGTTCCGGGGGGCCATGCCCCGGACCGGCTTAGGCGCTATCCCGCGGTGGTGGAGTTGGTGAAGGGGGTCTTCGATCAAGGTGGAATGCTGGCCTCCATCTGTCACGGGGGATCCTTACTGGTCTCCGCTGGCGTGATCAAGGGGCGCAAGGTGACCTCCTTCTTCTCCATAGAGATGGACCTGATAAACGCCGGGGCCAGATACATCGACCGGGAGGTGGTCGTGGACGGGAACCTGATCACCTCGCGCCGCCCTGACGATCTGCCGGCCTTCATGCGGGAGATACTGGCATATCTGGCGTCACACCCTACACAATCAGATTAATAACATAGCGGGTATAATGGGAAGGTCGCTATTGGCAGGTGATAACTTGAAGATCGGATTCATCGGTGCGGGCAACATGGCCGAGGCCATGATGAAGGGCATCATATCGGCCGGTATGGCCAAGAAGGAGGACATCATAGCGAGCGAGATCGTGCCGGAGCGGCGGGATTACATTACCAGAACGGTGGGCGTGCAGACGGATTCGGACAACATTGAGGTCGTGCGCTCCTCGGACGTGGTGGTCCTGGCGGTAAAGCCGCATCACGTGGGACCGGTGCTGGACGAACTGAAACCGTACCTGACCGGGGCACATCTGCTCATATCCATTGCCGCTGGGGTCAAGATATCCTTCATAGAGTCGCATCTGAACTGTGGAGTGAGGGTGGTCCGGGTCATGCCCAACCAGCCCTGCTTGGTTGGCGCCTCAGCCTCCGGCTTCGCCCTGGGACGATCGGCAAAGAAGGAGGACAAGGAGACCGTGCAGAGCGTACTTGACTCAGTGGGGATCGCGTTCTGTCTGGACGAGAAGCTGCTGGACGCGGTCACCGGGCTTAGCGGCAGCGGACCGGCCTATATTTACATGGTCATCGAGGCCATGGCCGATGGCGGGGTGCTGGCCGGATTGCCACGGGACGTCGCCTTGCAGCTGGCGGCCCAGACCGTCCTGGGGGCGAGCAAGACCTACCTCGAGACCAAGAAGCACCCTGGAGAACTCAAGGACATGGTCGCCTCCCCCGGCGGCACGACCATCGAGGGGCTGCGGGTCTTGGAAGAGGCGGCGGTCCGCGGAGCGTTCATCGATGCCGTGGAGGCCGCGGCCAAGAAGAGCGAGGAACTGGGCGGGAAGACCTGATCATTTCTTGCGCGTGGTGCGCAGCGCGGAACCACATACAGGGCAGTCGGGGTGCTGCTCCCTGAAGACCTTTCCGCACCCGGTACAGATGT
This sequence comes from uncultured Methanomassiliicoccus sp., assembly GCA_964642865.1. Lineage (GTDB taxonomy): Archaea > Thermoplasmatota > Thermoplasmata > Methanomassiliicoccales > UBA472 > UBA472. The sequence continues at coordinate 11,906 of CAZXTA010000013.1, forward strand.
AGTTCCAGCATATCACCTTGGTGATGCCCTTCATGCTCAACGGAAGGTACTCTACCTTCAGCACTGTGGCCAGGTTCTGTATGGAATAATCGTCGGTGACCACCTTGGCCTCGAGTTCCAGGGCCAGAGCCAGCACCTCTACGTCCACCGGTGAGAGCCTGGTCGAGTCGCCGGTGTCCCTGGCCGTCCGCTTCACCAGGTCGATAGTTCGCGAGGTGGCCTGTGAGACCTTGAGAACCGGTAATAGGTGCTCCGCGCGACGATCACCGTATTTCTTCAGCTCGGCCAGCACACCTTCGGTGACGAACGCCTCCCAGTCAGAGGGCACCTGCTCCAGTCCGAATAGGGCCGAAGTGTCCAAGACCACCTTCACGGCCTGGGTCATTGACGGCAGCACTAGATAAGTTTGCCTTGACCAACATTTGTATCGCTCATATTAAATACGATGTCATGTTAAACGGCCCCAGATGTCCGAGATAGCTATTGATCCCAATGTGGTGGATTATATTAACCAGAGCGGGCAGGACCACCGTATCTGTACCTCCTGCTCCGGACCGGTCATGCTGCCCGTGGCATTGAAATCGCCCAAGTCCAATGACATCGTGATAAGGGTCGGGGACAACATCCTGTACATCTCCAGGGTCCAGGCGAGATATATCAGAAAGGTCACCGCGGACATGATCTACGATCCTAACGTAGGATTGTCCTGCAACTACTACCCGGGGCTCTAGACCCTCGTCGCTTTTTCCGCCGATCGTCTGGCCATGGCCTCCAGGTCCACTTTGGCCTCCTCGATCAGAATGCTCTGGATCGAGGCTTTGGTTATGACCCGGCAGGGCACGGCGGTGCATTCCTTGCTCCCGTCGCTCATGATGGATATATCATAGGTGCCGATCTTTCTGGCCAACCGTTCGATCTCCAATTTATCCAGGCCGATCAGTGGGCGCAGCACCGGCATGTCCAATCCATGCTGCTCGGCGCGTATGTTGCTCAGGGTCTGCGAGGCCACCTGCCCAAGCGAGTCCCCCATTATAATGCCCGCGGCCCCGATCTTCCGGGCCACGGCCTGTGCGGTGCGCAGCATGAGCCGTTTGCACAGAACGCACCGATAAGCACTATGGCAATTCTCCATGTTGATGCCCTGGTTCTCCCCGTGGGGGGCCATGAACATCTCCATCTCCTGACCGGTGACCCGTCGCAGTGCTCCGGCCAGAAGTTCCGCCTTGCGCACCCCCAGCTCGCTTTCGTAGGGCCGGTTGTCCATGTGTAATAAGCTGATCTCCGCCCCCCTTTCGGCCATCAGGTAGGCGGCGACCGGAGAATCAATGCCCCCTGAGAGCAGGACCAACAGTTTCATTGACATCGGCGTCTGGTCCGCGGAACCTCCGAGCCTTCGGTCGACAGGAGGCCCGACAGGCCCTCCAGGTCCGTTTGGCCCTCATCATTCGGCAAGGACGCTGTCAGTTCGATAGGCCCGTTCATCTGGTCTTCCTCCTCCATGATGCGTCCGACGTCCAAGGCCAGGCAGCTGCAGGTCCAGGGCGCAATCTCTTACTCCTTACCAGTGATCAATATGGTCTCGACGTTGCCGTAGTCGTCGGCGATCTTGCGCGGCTCATATTCTTCACAGAGGTCGCAATAGAGACCCTTCTCCGTGCGCCGTAGCGGGGAGCGGCAGACCTGGCATAGGGACTTGACCGCCCCGAAATGGGAGTGGGCGGTGTTGAGCTGTATGGACGGCTTGACCTGCATGACCCTTGCGCGAATGATGTCGCTGGGACGATATTCTCGACCCACGTCCTGTACATAGTCCTGGGATATCTTGGACACGTGTATGGTGCCGTTGGTATCACCGGTGATGTTGCGGGACTTGCCCTCCACCATGACCACCTCGCAGATGGCCATGGATGCTCGCACGTCGGTCACCTCGCAGAACACAGAATCACCGATGGCCAGGGAGACCATGGGGTTCTCGGCCTGGACGCTGACGGTCTTCTCCCCGTCGTTCACCTCGAGCTCGCCGGTAAGGGCGGCGTACACTATGCCGTTCTCTTCGTACGTGCCTTCGGCAGGGAGGTACTCCTCGGCCACTGCCACCTCGTCACCTGGTAAAACCTTTTTCTTGCGGCTCATTCCAACACACCTATCTTGAGAATGTAAAATAGCGTGACGTAGACATCCTTCTTCGCCTTGCTATGGAATTCGAACATATAAGGAATCTCGAATTTATACCTTTTTAGCGCTGTGGCGGTGAACGCGGAAAGGGCGGCGAAACGCTGGATGAATTCCTCGGTCTGGCTGAGATGGAGGGAATATATCACCGGGGCGCATTTCATGGCTGTGATGAGGAACGGCCTGTCAGCCCCCTTCCTTTGGGCTCCGAACGGAGGGTTCATGATGACCGTGTCCGCCACCTCCGCCAACTCCGATACTTCCCCTTGTCGGAATTCCACATCGACCCCCAGCCTGACGGCGTTGGCCTTGGCCTGGGCTAAGGCTGCGAGATCCTTGTCCAATCCGATGACCTTTCCCGCCCCCAGCAGGGCCGCTCCGATGCCCAGCGGACCGGTCCCGCAGCCCAGGTCTAGGACCTTCCTGTCCTCGATGTGCCCGCGCGCAAGGGCCTCGAAGAGCATGTCGGCGGCGATGATGGCGGGAGTTGAGTACTGCTCAAGTTCCGGCTTAGGGGCTTGGAAGCGGTCCATAGATTGAAGGATCATCTCCAGCTCCCTTCGCTTCACGGCCGTTCATCTCCTACCCTGTCTATGATCATCATCCAACAACCGACCCCGGACCTCAAAGGTTCAGGCTCAGGTTCAGGAAGTCCGCGCTGGTCAAGATGCCAACGATGGTACCCTTCCGGGAGACCAGTATGGCCTCCTCCCTCTGCAGATGAAAGGATGCCAGGTCGATCGGGGTGTCCTCACTGAGTATGGGGAAGGGGGTGTCCATGATCTCCTCGATGCGGGTGCGCATGACCTCCTCGTAGGACTTCTTCCTGGTCTTGGTCTGATCGATGGTGTAATCCCTGATAGCGTCGTCGGTGACCCCGCCCACGATGCGTTCGCCTACGATGACCGGGAGCTGGGTGAATCTTCCCTTCATCATCCTCTCCACCGCCTCGCCCACGCTCTGTTCCGGGGTGACGAAGATCACCCCGCGGGTGGCGAGGTCTCCCACGGTGACCTGCGTTTCTGAACGGACACCTTCCACCTTCCGTCTCCTGATGACCTCCTCAAAGGCGGACAATATCTTGCGCACGTTGCTATAGGAGGGGTCGATGGTGCCCCTCTCGATCTTGGCAATGAGGGACTGGCTCACTCCAGCCAACCCGGCCAGCTCTCTTTGGGACAGGTTCAATCGCTTTCTCATCTGCCTTATCTTGTCCAGGTCAGGCAATTGGGGTATCATGGCGGTACGGTTTGATGTCATTTGGACCTCACCTTATCGCATTTTATTTCATTAACGGCTATCATATTATTATCATTTTCCAGCGCGCTGTCTTATATAAGCTCGGGAATCATGGTCTTTGAAAGGACATTTTAAGCAAAAATAGTGGATAAAACTAAAATTAATTTGGATTCTTAATAAAATCTTACGATTATCATTAATAATTTGTTAGTTTATTACGAATTTCGTATAATATTTTGCTATAATAATTTTTTAACTTGGTAATGTATAAATATCATTGGTTTTTTAAGTCGTTCAACTTATGGTCAATTGTTCAATTAATAATCATTTTTTAGACGTTCACACGAAAAAAATGTAATAAATCGATGAGTGACCATCAAAAAAAGGTCAAATATCATAACATACACCTGATACTTAGGTTACGTCCACCTCGATGGATGCATAAAAGGAGAGTATAGGAAATGAGCGATCAGGTTTGCGATACCGGTCGGACCGGCCGGCGAATGACGCCGGTGCGTACCGAGAACTACACCGCCACCAGGCCACCTACTTGGCAGGGACAGCTGGGAGGTTGTGGCATAGCTTCCTGTATCTCTCTCAAGGGCGAGCGCATACCTGGAGATCGCATAGCTCACATGCTGACCGTCATGGGAGAGCGGGAGAACGGGCTGGGGGCGGGCTATGCTTGCTATGGACTGTTCCCTGAGAGGAAGGACCAGTACTGCCTACAGTTCTTCTTCGATGACGAGCAGGGAAGGCGCAATGTGGAGGACTTCCTAGAGGGGCGCTTGGACCTGACCAATGACGAGAGGGTCTTCACCCGCGAACGTTCCACCATCGTCACGCCCTATCCCATCGTCTGGCGCTATTTCGCCAATGTCCCGGAGAGGAGGGAGTGGAGAGGCGCCCTGGACCTTAGCGAAGAGGATTACATCGTGGAGCTGGTACAGCACATTAACGAGAATGTCGACAAGGCCTTCTGCGTTTCCAGTGGCAAGGACATGGCGGTCTTCAAGGGCAACGGATACTCCTACGAGATCGCCGAATTCTACGACCTGGAGCGTTACTCGGGGACCATGTGGCTGTCCCACAGTCGCTTCCCCACCAATTCTCCGGCCTGGTGGGCCGGGGCCCATCCGCTTTCGCTGCTGGACTGGGGGGTCTGTCACAATGGTGAGATCACCTCCTACGGGGTGAACCGGAAGCTGGTGGAGATGAACGGATACCGTTGCACGGTGCTCACCGACACGGAGGTGGTGACCTACCTCTGGGACCTGCTGGTGCGCCGCAACCGCCTGCCGATCGAGGTGGCGGCCTTCATCATGGCCCCCTGGACCTTCCAGGACATAGCCCTGATGTCCACGGAACACCGTCGGCTGGCGGAATGGCTGCGCATCACTTACCGCGAGGCTTTCCTGAACGGTCCGTTCAGCCTCATCGTGGGTCGCAGCCAGCCGGAGACGACCTTGATCGCATTAGCTGACCGCAAGAAGCTGAGGCCCATGATCTCTGGGCTATCGCCCGATGGAGGGATGGCTTATTGCGCCAGCGAGGAGTGCGCCATTAGGATCGTGGAACCGGATGCCCGGACATGGGCGCCGGAAGCGGGAAACCCATTCGTGGCTGTGGTGGGGAAGGGAATTCTGCGCCGGGGCACTGAACATCCCTTCAAGGGGGTGAGGATGTGAGCGAGATCGCCAAACAGGGAAAGAGGTTGGACCACCGTCTGCCAGAGAGGTTCGTACCAACCATAAACTACGAGCAGTGCCGGGTATGCAAGCGCTGTGTGAACGAATGCAGCTACCAAGCCCTGGAATTCAAGGATTCGAAGGTCGTGCCGGCCGGAGGCTGTGTGGCCTGTGGACGCTGCTTGACGGTGTGCCCGGCCAATTGCATCGAGATACGCCATGTGCCGCCTCAGTTCGCCCCCCACGGCAACTGGTCAGAGCGTAGCCGCCGGGCCATATTGGCGCAGGCCAGCTCCGGCGGGGTCCTGCTTTCGTCCTGCGGCGCGGACGATGAACATCCCAGTATATTCGACGATTTACTGCTTGATGCCGCCCAGGTCACCAACCCTTCCATCGACCCGCTGAGGGAACCGGTGGAGACGGTGACCTACCTGGGGCGACGTCCGGGACGTCTGGAGGTCTGCGACGGCCGGGTGGTCATTCGCGAGGAGGACACACCGTTGATCCGTATGGACATGCCTATCATGTTCGGGCACATCTCGCTGGGATCGATCAGCTACAATGCACAGAAAGCCCTGTTCATGGCCGCCAAGGAGCTCAATATCGTGGCCGGAAGCGGGGAGGGTGGCCTTCACCCGGACTTCTACCAGTACGCCAACCGGATCTGTTCGGAGGTGGCATCGGGGCGTTTCGGTGTCAAGCCGGAGTATCTTAAGGGCGTGGCCGCTGTGGAGATCAAGATAGGTCAGGGGGCTAAGCCCGGTCACGGAGGTCACCTGCCCGGGGAGAAGGTCACCACCATGATCTCCGAGACCAGGATGATCCCGCGTGGAACGGACGCCTTGTCGCCCTATCCGCATCACGATGTCTACAGCATAGAAGACCTGGCTCAGCTCATATCCGTGCTCAAGGAGAGCACCGAGTACTGCTTGCCAGTGGGGGTCAAGATCGCCGCGGTGCACAACGTAGGGGCCATCGCCTCCGGGCTGGTTCGGGCTGGGGCGGACTTCTTGACCGTGGATGGATATAGGGGAGGCACAGGCGCGGCGCCGCGGGTCATCAGGGACCATGCTGGCCTGCCGGTGGAGGTGGCCATGGCCGTGGTGGACCGACGTCTGGCCCGGGAAGGGTTGCGCAACCGGGTCACTGTCTGTGCCGGGGGTGGTATTCGCTCCTCGGCCGATATGATCAAAACCCTGGCCTTAGGGGCCGACGTGGTCATGGTCTCCACCTCGGCCCTGATCGCCATGGGCTGCCGGGTATGCCAGCAGTGCCACCGTGGGCTTTGCTCCTGGGGCATCGCCACTCAGCGGGACGATCTATGTTCTCGGCTTGACCCCGAGGTCGCCGCCGCCCGCATAGTGCGTCTGTTCAAAGCCTGGAACGAGGAATTACGGGAGGTGCTGGGGGCCATGGGCATCGATGCGGTGGAGAGCCTGGTCGGCAACCGCGACCGCCTGAGGTACCGGGGACCGAACCCTAAGATAGCGGAAGTGATGGGGGTCAAGCATATCGGGGAGGGGTGGGGCTGATGAACGCGGTCTGCAAGCTCAAGGGGCATACCCACGACTGTGATTGCGGAAAGGACTGCATGGTGGTGCAGGACCGCCATGCGGTCATAGACCTGGATCGCTCGGCCATCCGCCCGATACACTTCACCACCCTGAACTGCATCATGCGCAAGGCCATGCGCCAGGGGTGCAAGACCATCGAGATGAAGGGGGTGATGGGGCAGCGTTACATCGCCTCCACCGCTTCGGGAAATGACCTGTACATCGCCCTGCACGGTACGCCGGGCAACGACCTGGGCGCCTTCCTGAACGGTCCGACCATCGAGGTCTTCGGCAACGCCCAGGACATGACCGGGAACACCATGAACTCTGGGCGTATCGTCATTCACGGCAATGCCTGGGACGTGACCGGCCTGGCCGCACGAGGCGGTCGCATAATGGTGCGTGGCGACACCGGTTATCGGGTGGGCATACACATGAAGGAGTTCGGCGAATCCCGACCCACCCTGATCATCGGTGGCACCGCCAAGGACTATCTGGGGGAGTATATGGCCGGGGGCACCATACTGGTGCTGGGAATAGGACAGGATGGCCCGCCGGTCGGGCGCAGTGTGGGAGCGGGCATGCATGGCGGCCGAATATTCGTCCGCGGGAAGCTCTCCGCGAGCCAGCTGGGCCCAGGTGCGTCCCTTTCCGTTCTTTCGGAGGAGGACCGGGCGGAGGTACGGGTTCTGCTGGACGATTTCAGCAGGACCTTCAGCATCGAGGTGCCGGGCGACCTGTCCGGTTACGTCAAGATATCCCCCAGCTCCAGCCGGCCGTTCTCCGGATATTACGACAAGACCAACATCTAATTCCCCGGAAGGCGGTTGGCCGAGCTCATGACCATGCGCAGCTCGGTGTCCTCCAGTCCAAGCGGGAGCACCTTGTTGGAGAGGGCATATTCCAGGCTAGAGGAGTCCCTGGCCTGCAGGCGCACCATGATGCGGCGGGGGCCGCTGATCTGCAGTATCTCCTTGACCTCCTCCACCCCCTTCAGTTTGCGCAGCTCCTCGGGCGAGACGCCCTGGCGGAGATTGGCCAGAAGTATCGCATCAAGGCTTATGCCCATCCTCTCGTTGTTGACCACTGCGAAGTACCCTAGTATAATGCCGTCGTCCTCCATCCGTCTTATGCGGTCCCGGACCGTGGAGGGCGAGCGCTTCAACTTGGCCGCGATCTCGTTGTGGGTCATCCTGCCGTCGTCGACCAGAAGCTGCAGGATGCGCCGGTTCATGGCATCAACAACAGGCATGTGATTTTCCCTAACGCCGTTTGCGACCTTAACCATTCCGATGAAAAAACGTTTGTTAGGGGTAATAATGCAATAAATGAGAAAAATAGGAAGAAAATTGAAAATATAATCGATTTTAATTAAAAATATCACTTCATGAAGAGGGATGGCGCCTCCGGCTTGGGGGTGAAACAGGCCTCCCCCATCTCCAACATCTGTGCCCCGTTCTCTAGGGCGGTCTCGGATATGGCCTTCTCGAATGTCTTCTTCAGGTCCATAGGGGAGGCGGACACCCTGGCGTTCAAAAACAGTTTGCCCTCCCCCGAGAAGTAGCGGCCACCTTTCAGACCGTCCACCTGCATGCGGTCCTCCACCAGGCTCATCTTGGCCGAGGCGGTGGGAGAGGTCAGCATGATCTTGATGTGACCGATGGCCTCCGCTGGAAAGTCCTTGGCCACCTTTCTCATCAGGGAGGTCACGAAGGCATTGATGTCCAGGCGCCCTTCGGCGCACAGGCGGGCGTGAGCGTTGAACCATCCCATGGATGCTTTTTCCACAGCGAATATCTTCTGGTCCACCTCCTTGGGCGTCTTGGTGCTCACCTTGGCGGAGAGGATGATCGCCACCACCCGGTCCAGGTTCAGCTGGCTGAAGGCGGAGCAGACGATCACCTCGGCGTCGGAGACCTGCTGGTTCAGTATGTTGGAGGCCGCCTTCACCTCCCCTTCGTCCAGACGATCGGCCTTGGAGAGCAGTATGTACTCCGCCTCGCTCACCTGGTGGGATGGTATGAGCCTGCCCTCCCCCAGGCCGAATCCCTCCGACCTCTTCAGAATATCGGCGGCCCTGGTGCCGTCCACCACGATAAAGAGAGGGGCCACCTGGAACTCGTCCGGGTACATG
>CAZXTA010000014.1:0-20351 GCA_964642865.1 uncultured Methanomassiliicoccus sp.
GAGGACAGGTTCATGGACCAGTTCCGGCTGAACGCCTTCTTCATCGGCCCGAATGTACGGGCAGCGGTCAACGACGGGAAGGCCGACTACACTCCGGTGAACCTCTCGGACATCGAACGCCTCTTCTCCAGCGGCATCAAACCAGTGGATGTCGCCCTCATCCAGGTATCCCCTCCGGACCATGAGGGGTATTGCAACCTGGGCGTCTCGGTGGACATCACCATGTCCGCGGCCATGCACGCCGACATGGTGATCGCGGAGGTCAACCCCAACATGCCCCGTCTAGGAGGTGACAGCCGCCTGCATCTAAGGGAGATCGACCACCTGGTGGAGAACGACCAGCCCCTACTGGAGTTCACCGGGGAGAACGAGCTTTCCAGGGTGACCCCCCGGATCGGGAAGAACGTGGCCGAGCTGGTGCCCGACGGCGCAACCATCCAGGTAGGCTACGGCAACATCCCCGACACCATCCTGACCCACCTTGGGGGAAAGAAGGACCTGGGGGTGCACACCGAGATGTTCTCAGACGGCATCATCGACCTGGTGAAGAAAGGGGTGATCACCGGCAGGAGGAAGTGCTTCCATACCGGTAAGGTGGTGGCCTCCTTCTGCATGGGCACCAAACGCCTTTACGACCTCATCGACGGGCACGAGATGTTCGAGATGCACCCCTCCTCCTACACCAACGATCCGTGCAACATATCCCGCAACGACAACATGATCGCCATCAACTCCGCCCTGGAGGTGGATCTGACCGGGCAGGTGTGCACGGACCAGATCGGCCATCGCTTCTACTCCGGCATAGGCGGTCAAGCGGACTTCATGCGCGGGGCGGCGCGCTCCAAAGGGGGCAAGGCCATAATAGCCATGCCCTCCACCGCACAGCACTACACCGTCTCCCGCATCGTGCCCACCCTCTCCACCGGGAGCGGGGTGACCACCATGAGAGGGGACGTACAGTTCGTGGTCACCGAGTATGGCGCGGCGGACCTGCGGGGGAAGAGCGTGATGGAGAGGGCGCTATCGCTCATCGGTATTTCCCACCCCCGCTTCCGGGCGGAACTGCTCATGCACGCCAAATCGCTGCACTATGTCTACCAGGACCAGATGGAGGCCGGATATGTGGGAGTGTACCCGGAGCAGTACGAGGTGGTCAAGGTCATCGCGGACCAGGAGATGTACTTCCGGCCGGCGAAGCCGACGGACGAGCCAATGCTCAAGGAGATGTTCTATTCCTTATCCAGGGACACGGTCTACAACAGGTTCATGGGCCTGAAGCCCAGCATGCCCCACCGCGAGCTGCAGCGCATCGTGAACATCGATTACAACACGCGCATGACCTTGTGCGGCTTCGTGAACGAGGAAGGGATATGGTCCATGGTGTCCTTCGCCATGTACGACCTGGATAAGAGCTCCAACACCGCGGAGATATCGTTCGCCGTCAGCGATAAATGGCAGAACAAGCGCATCGGGACGCTGCTCATGGACCTGATGACGGGCATCGCCAGGGAACGCAAGATCAAGGCCTTCACCGCCGAACTGCTAACGGAGAACATGCGCATGCTGGACCTGTTCTACCGCACCGGACTGAAAGTGGAAACGCGCCTGGTGGAGGACACCTACCTGGTCACCATAGACCTATGGTCAAAATGAGCTGCAGTCCGGGCAGACCGGGTCCCTCACGAACTGGACCTCGCTGAGCTCGTTGCCCCTCAGGTCCAGGAAGAGGGCCCTCCCGTCCGGCCGCTCGCCCACCCCGGTGATGAGCTTCATGGTCTCCATGGCCTGCATTGCCCCGATGACCCCGGCCGCCGCACCGAGCACCGGCACCGGTCCCCGCCGGACGACCAGCTGGGGGAAGGCACATCTCAGGCAGGGGCCACCAGGCATCAGGGTGAGCACGTGCCCCCTCATTCCCTCCACCGCCCCGTGCACCATTGGCGTGCGGGTGGAGAGGCAGTGCCGGTTCAGCAGGTACCTCCCCTCAGGATCGTCCAGGCAGTCCAGGATAACATCGGCCCCCTTCAGGATGAACAGGTCGCCGTCCTCCACCTTCATGGGAAGGGCCTCGACCATCACCTCGGAGTTGAGGGCCTTCAGCTTGTTGCGGGCGGACTCCACCTTGTACCTCGGCAGGAGAGCGTCCTCCTCGAAATGCAGCACCTGCCGGTTGAGATCGGACACCTCCACCCGCTGGTCGTCGATGATGATCAGACCGCCCACCCCGGCCGCGGCCAGGTACTGGCAGGCCGGACAGCCCAGACCTCCAAGGCCCACAACCGCCACGGTCGCATCGGCCAAGCGGTCCTGTGCCTTCTGGCCGAACCCGTCCACGGAGAGCTGGCGAGAGTAACGGTCCTTCATGTGCTCGGTCGTTGATGACCACGGACCGATATAACAGCTTCTGAGATCGATGCGCCCTTTCCCGGTAAAAAATAAAATATTATATCCCCACTGCGATTCTTGTTCGGGGGGATCGTAACGGCGGAGGCTGTCATAGAGATCAAGGGGCTCGTCAAGAACTACGGCGAGCTGAGGGCGGTCAATGGCATCGACCTGGAGGTCAGGGCCGGGGAGGTATATTCGATACTGGGCCCCAACGGCGCCGGGAAGACCACCTCGGTGGAGATCATGGAGTGCCTGAGGATCAAGACCTCCGGGGAGGTGCACATCCTCGGTCATGACATCGACAGGGAGCAGAGGGAGATACGCAAGCGCATCGGCGTGCTACCTCAGTCCTTCAACGCCTTCGACTACCTCACGGTCAAGGAGAACATCGACTACTTCGGTGGCCTTTTCGACCGTAGCCTCAGGGCGGACGAGCTCATCGAGGCCGTTCAGTTGCAGGACAAGCGTAACGTATGGTTCAAGAACCTGTCCGGGGGGCTGAAGCAGAGGGTCGGAGTTGCCATCTCAATGGTGAACGACCCAGAGCTGGTCTTCCTGGACGAGCCTACGACGGGACTGGACCCCAAGGCCCGTCGGGAGGTGTGGGAGGTCATACGCAAGCTCAAGTCCCAGAACAAGACGGTGATACTGACCACCCACTACATGGAGGAGGCCGAGGTGCTCTCGGACCGGGTGGCCATAATGGACGACGGTCGGTTCATCGCCATGGGCACCCCCCGGGAGATCATCGAGAGGTACGGGTCGGGCAGCACCTGCGTGGTCAAGGCGGCCAACGATGCCGCCCTGCGGGCGGTGAGGGGGACGGGCATGGGCCTCGAGGTCAAGGACGGGGACCTGTTGGTCAAGCTGGAGGACAAGAGGAGCCTGACCCACCTGGTCAACCTACTGGCCGACAGCGAGGTCACCTACGAGGAGATGCTCATCAAGGGCAGCACCCTGGAGGATGTCTTCCTGAAGCTCACCGGAAAGAAGCTGGCGGAGGTCTCGCCATGAAATTCAAACACGTCATGGTGGACCTGAAAGGGCAGGCCAAGTCCTTCTTCCGCATCAAGAGCAATCTGTTCTGGACCCTGGCCTTCCCCCTATTCCTGATCATGGTGTTCGGGGCCATCTTCTCAGCCATGGGCTCCGAGGACATTAAACTGTACGTGCAGGATCTAGACGATGGACCAGGCTCGGAAAAGTTACTGCAGAACATAACTGCCACCGGTGCCGTGTTGGTGGTCAATGTGAGCGCCACTGCGGATATAGACCAATACATCAAGGACAACTCCCGCACGAATGTGATGATCATCCCCGCCAACTTCACCGAAGCGATGATGTCCAACGGGACGGAGGTGGCCGTGGTGCAGCTGCGCCTGGACGAGACAGTATCATCCTCCTCCATAGTGCGGAATGTAGTAAGCTCGGTGATAAACCGCTTCAACCTAGGCATGTCCGGGGGTCAAGAATACCTGGCCATGGATGTAGGAAGCATAGTCAACGAGGAATTTTCCTTCCTGGACTTCTTCGTGCCCGGGGTCATCGGCCTGACGGTCATGACCACCTGCGTATTCGGCATACAGGGTACCATATCCCGCTTCAGAACGGCCGGGATCTTCCGCAAGCTGGCCACTACTCCGATGACGCCCTTCGAATGGCTGGTCTCGCGCATGATATGGTTCCTGTTGATATCCCTGCTCACCCTGGCCGTGGTCATGGTGTTCGGCATATTGGTGTTCGGTATGAGAATGACCTTGAACGCCCCGGCCTTATTGATGGTGGTCGCCTCAAGCGCCATGTTCTCGGCCTTGGGCATGATGATCGCTCGTTTTGTCAAGAACGAGGAGACGGCGAACATGGCGGCCAACGCCGTTATCTTTCCCATGATGTTCCTTTCCGGTACGTTCTTCCAGCTGGAGATGATGCCAGACTACCTGCAGACCATCGCCTCCGTGCTTCCCCTGACCTACGTCAGCCAGGGGCTGAGGGACGCCATGGTCTACGACAACATGGAAGGGGCGTACATGAACCTGGCCGTGGTGGCCGTGATCGCCGTGGTGTTCGTGGTCATCGCCGTACTGGTGACCAAGTGGGAGGAGGATTGAGTCCTGGAGGGCGTGAACAACGGCGCAGTGTTAAATATCCCGGCGCGTCTTTCCAGCCGATCACGTGATCGGTAGACGTTCCTTCCTGCTGTTCCTGTCGAGGATGCTCTCCTCGGCCCTGGCCTTCGTCGGGCTGTACTTCATGACCAGGTACTTGGGGACGGAGATCTACGGCACTGTCATCTGGACCATGTCCTTCGTGGCCACCTTCAACGCGGTGGCCGACCTGGGCTTCGGCAGCGCGCACATCAAACGTGTTTCCGAGGGGAAGGACCTCAACGAGTGCATCAGCACCTATGCGGCGGTCAAGCTGGCCCTGACCGGTATCATGGTCCTGCTCACCCTTTCCTCCGTCTTCTTGTGGACTTCCGTAATGGGAAATACGCTCGAGGACACCAGCACCGACCTGATACTGCTCTTCATCCTTTACCAGGTCCTCTACGACCTATCCTCCATAGCCACCATCACGTTCCAGGCCAAGATGGAGATGGCCAAGCTGCCCTTGGTGACCATGATAGACCCACTGGTCCGGGTCCCTCTGGTGGTCTTCGTCTCCGTGAATCGCATGGGGATCATGGAGCTCGCCTATACCTACGTCATAGCCGCGATAGCCGTAGCCTTTACGTCGATCTTCCTGCTCTTACGTGACAAGGTCAAATGGACACGACCGGTGCTCTTCCGTTCCTATTACAAGTTCGCCCTTCCCCTCCTGGTCATCACTATCATCGGCGCGGTGAGCGGTAACATGGACAGGTTGCTCATCGGCTTCTTCTGGACCTCCGCCGACGTGGGTCTGTACTCCGCCCCCCTGGTCTTCCTTGGTGTGTTCGCCACCATCAGCACAGCAGTGGCCATGGTGACCTTCCCCTCCTTCTCCAAGCTTCATTCCGAGGGCAACCTGCGGGAGATAAGGTCATTGTCCAAGCAGGCGGAGCGCTACATCATGATGATCGGGCTGCCCATAACCATCCTCATCATCATGTTCCCCACCGAGGTCTGCCTTGTCTTGCTTGGCCCGCTCTTCGAGGACTCCGGCAAGGTCATCGGCATCATGGCTGTGACCAACCTTCTGACCATGATCAACGCGGTGCACGGTTCACAGATCATTGCAGTGGGCCGCTCCGACCTTTCCGCCCGTATAGGCATATTCATCGTGGCCTTGAACATCGGTCTTCTGCTGATATTCATACCGGGCGGCCTGGGTCTCGGGCTGTCATACGTGGGGGCGGCCCTGGCGCTCATGATCGCGAACACAGCGGGCTTAATCATCGTCCGCTACGTGGTCTGGAGGATCACCGGCACGTCCCCGAACGTCCGGCTGGCGCTGCAGCTCCTGGCCGGGGCGGGGGTGGCGCCTGCATTGTACGCGATGAGCGGGTTCATAAGCATTAGCAGCTGGTTTACGTTGATCGTATTCGGGCTGGCGGCCTTCGGGATCTTTCTGGCATTGCTCACCGTCCTGAAAGAGTTCAAACGGGAGGACCTCGATTACTTCCTGGAACTGATCAACGTGAAGAAGATGCTCTCCTACATCAAAGACGAGCTGAAAGGCAAGTGAGCTTCAACGGTCGTTCAAATGGGAATTGAAAAAAAGAGGGAAGGAGCGGCCGCTCGGCCGCTTTTAGCGCCTTCACTTCTCAGAGAGGGCCCGGCTGCCCTTGATCAGGATGTCCAGTATGGCCGGATCAGCCAGCGTCGAGATGTCTCCCAGTTCCTCGGCGCTGCCAGTGGCCACCTTCCTCAAGAGGCGGCGCATGATCTTGCCGCTACGGGTCTTGGGCATGCCAGGGCAGAACTGGATGACCTCCGGGGTGGCGATGGGCCCGACCTCCCGGCGCACGTGGGCCACCAGCTCCTTGCGCAGCTGCTCGGTCTCCTCCACGCCAGACTTCAGGGTCACGAAGGCGTAGATGGCCTCGCCCTTGATGATGTGGGGCACCGGCACGATGGCCGCCTCGGCCACGTGGTGGTGGGAGACCAAGGCGCTCTCCACCTCCGCGGCGCCGATGCGGTGCCCGGAGACCTTGATGACATCGTCCACCCTTCCCATGATCCACAGGTAGCCGTCCTCGTCCACGCGGGCCGAGTCGCCGGTGAAGTACTTGCCCGGGAAGCGCGTCCAGTATGTCTCCTTGAAACGTTCGTGCTCTCCATATACGGTGCGCATGATGGAGGGCCAGGGCTTGGTTATGCACAGGTAGCCGCCCTCGTTCACCCCGGCCTTGCTGCCGTCGTCCTTCACCACTTCCGTCACCACGCCGAAGAAGGGCAGGGTGGCCGAGCCCGGTTTTGTGGTGACGGCCCCGGGCAGGGGGGTGACCAGGATGGAACCTGTCTCGGTCTGCCACCAGGTGTCCACGATGGGGCATTTCTCGTTCCCCACGTACTTGTGGTACCACATCCACGCCTCAGGATTGATGGGCTCGCCCACCGTCCCCAGCACCTTCAGGGAGCTCAGGTCCCGGCCCTGGGGCCACTTCTCCCCCTCCCTCATCAGCGAGCGGATGGCGGTGGGGGCGGTATAGAAGATGTTCACCCTGAACTTCTCCACGATGTTCCAGAAACGGTCCACCTGCGGATACGTCGGTATGCCCTCGAACATGAGGGTGGTGGCCCCGGAGCACAGCGGTCCGTAGACGATGTAGCTGTGCCCGGTGATCCAACCGATGTCCGCGGTGCACCAGTAGGTGTCGTTCTCTTGATAGTCGAAAATGTACTTGAAGGAGACTGAGGTGCATAGCAGATATCCCCCGGTGGTGTGCACCACGCCCTTGGGCTTTCCGGTGGAGCCGGAGGTGTACAGGATGAACAGGGGGTCCTCCGCATCGCACCAGACCGGCTCGCAGGTGCGGTCGGCCTTGGCCATCTCCTCGTGCCACCAGACGTCCCGCCCAGGCTCCATAGGGCATTCCGCGCCAGCCCGCTTGACCACTACCACATGCTTGATGGGGGTCCCCTTTTCCAGCGCCACGTCGGTGTTGATCTTCAGGGGTACGAACTTGCTGCCGCGATGATTGCCGTCAGCGGTGATCAGGATCTTCGAATCGCAATCGGCGATTCGGTCCTTCAGCGATTCGGAACTGAAGCCGCCGAACACAATGCTGTGCACCGCCCCGATGCGGGTGCAGGCCAGCATGGCTATGGCCAGTTCGGGTATCATCGGCAGATAGAAGGACACCCGGTCCCCCTTCTGCACGCCCAGGGACTTCAGCACGTTGGCGAAACGGCAGACCTCGGTGTGCAGTTGTTGGTAGGTGTACGTCTTCACGTCGTCCTCCCCCTCCCCCTGCCAGATTATGGCCGCCTTGTTCTTGCGGCCGTTCTCAATGTGCCGGTCCAGGCAGTTGTAGGAAACGTTCAGTTTGCCGCCCTCGAACCATTTGATGATCGCGTGCTCATTGTCCCAGCTGTGCACCTGTTTCCACTTGGAGAACCAATGCAGCTCCTCGGAGGCCATCTTGGCCCAGAACTTCTCAGGGTCCTCGACCGATTCCTTGTAGATCTTGTTATACTGCTCCATGCTCTTTATGTGAGCCTGCTCGCTGAACTCCTTGGTCGGTGGGAACCGCCGCACTTCTTCCATTACGCTCTCGATGGTCTTTCCGTCACTCATTCTCCGCTTCCTCCTATGGGCGGACACCCGCCGGAACTAGGCCGATCGCCGGGTCCATGTCCGTAACATGTGTAATAAGGATTACGGAAAACGCATAGCACAAGCGGAATTAATTAAATTTTCCGGCAATCTCTACTGAAATTGTCGATTTTTCTGCAAATTGCGATTCCAATGAGAAATAGACGATTCCTGTGAGGAATCAAGAGCGCGAGACCGTTATAGAAAGAAAAAAAGGGGGGAGGACCCTCACCCTCAGGCGTGGGTCTCTTTGAACATGATGCCCAGATCAATGTCCAGACAGTCGTCGGTGCTGCTGCCGTCCTCCATCTCGATGCGCGCTCGTATCCTGTTCCGTTCGAAGGTTATGTTGGCGTTCCGCACCATGGACTTGTACATGCTGGTCCGTTTTCCGGACTGGGTCAGCCGGCGTTCGCTGCAGTAGATCAGACCGGCTTCCTCCAGTACCCGGATCTTGCGGTAGCAGGCCGCGATGGGTATGCCCAAAGCGTCGCTCAGATCGAAGGCGCTCCTCGGGCGGCCCATGGTGGCCATCAATATCTTCGACGTGTACTCCTCGGTCAATAATCGGGATGTTTGCAATACTTGCATTTTGCCCACCTAGGAATGCTAGGGAAAAATAGGGTATATAATCCGAACTTTCCTAGAATCATTATTGATATTTGATAATCAACCATGTCCAGCACGCCATTTCATTTGATAAAACGCCGTCCGGTTATCTCCGGGGGTAAATACTTCAAACCCCTTTTCAAATAGCATGGTCCCGTGTGCGGTATCATCATCAGGATATTTTTTTAACATTTATTCCACGTATAAGATATAATAAATATATCATACCTAACGATCGTTCCAACGTGGGTCGGCCCTTAGGAGGTCAAACTATGTCCTGCGGAAAGTGCGGCAAGGGTGGGAAGAGCAAGGGTGACAAGATGAAATGAGCTTCTGAGCATCCTTAAAGATCGAGACCCCTCCGCATTCTTCTGAAAGACCGGTTCAATCGGTCCTGGTCAGCAGCAGTATGGCAGAGAAGATCATCAACGCCCCGATGGCCACGTAGATATCCAGGGTCTCCCCCAGGAAAAGCCAGCTGAGGAACACGGCGAAGGCCGACTCCACCATGAGCACGGTGGCCGAGGTGACCACGCTGATGTGCCGGAGGGCGGCGATCCACAGCACCGAAGGCACGGTGGTGCACACCACCCCGATGAAGACGATGGCCGGAAACATGGCGACGGTCAGACCGCCCTCCACAGGCACCGCCAGCCACAATACCAGCAGCGGCGCGGGCAGGAACAGGTGCAGGCCCAAGGTCCACTGGTCCGGCCCGAGGTTCCGCAAGGCCACCCGGGACAGTACCACCACCGCCCCTATGCAGGCCGCGGAGAGCAGCACCAGTAGGTTGCCGGTCATCTGCGATTCGGTCAGCACGGATAGGTCCCAGCGAGTGGTCAGGGTGATCAGACCAAGCAAGGCCACCGCCATCCCCATCAGCCTCCTGCGACTGATGCTCTCCTTGAACAGCAAGTGACTGAAGAAGGCCACGAAAATGACATTGGTGCCGATGATCAACCCGGCCGCCGAGGCGGTGGTCAAGGTCAACCCCAGGTACGACGGGGCCACCACCCCGGTGTTGACCACCGAGGCCGCCCAGAACTCCCACCTTTTCAGCATGGCCCGAGTGAGGGTCCCCCTCCAGAGCATGAAGCCGATCAGTAGGGCCGATCCTACGGCCATGACCGCCGCCCCTAGCAGGAAGGGGTTGGCCGTCCCCACGGCCATCTTGATCGCCACGTAGGACGTGCCCAACATGAGGCTGGAGAGCAGGGTGCTGAGCACCGCCCCGGTCTTCGGCGAGTACTTTCGGGTCTCCATTCTAACCACGGTACGAAAGTTGATGGACTTCGGTGAACAGCTCCTTGGACATCAAGCTTGTGGACAGCATGACCCCCACCTCCGAACCGCCCAGGACCGCTTTAACCTCGCATACATCGAACAGGGCTCCACGGGTTGCGGAACGCCATAGGTTTCTAATTAACGTCCCCCTCGACCGAAAATCAATGGCCGCCTTCCTTGCGTTATAGTGGGGCTCTCATGTTCAAAAAGCTTCTGGTACCGGTGGGACCTCTCCCCCCGATCGATCTTGATGTTGGAGATCGTCTCCCGCAAGGGTAAGTATGGAGGTCATGGTATGCTCGGCCGCGGAGGGGGCCCTCCGAGAAGGGTGAACTGGCCGAAGCGGTGGGCGATCGGCCTTCTCGGGCGGGTCTGAGGCAAGAGCTGGTCGAGGAGGTCAGCACCGATCAGGCCCATTCCATCGTCAAGGCCTCTCACTACCACAAGGTAAGCATGATCGCAATGGCCGCTTCCGGGAAAGGGCGGGTCAGGGAGTTCATCATGGGCAGCACCTCCCTGACGGTCATCAGAAGGTCCAAGGTCCCGGTGCTGATGGACAAGTTCCCCTTCGCCGCGAGCACCGACCCCGATGAGTTTCATCCGCGCTGCTGGAGCGGGTGCTGGTCACTCTGGACATCTCCAAGATGTCCAAGCACCCGCTCCCTCACGTGCAGGGCCTCATCGATGACGGGGCCAAGCACCTGATCCTCTTCCACGTGGTGCGGGCCTCCAGGTACTATATGGGCGATGACCGGCGCTTCTAGGAGGTGAAGCGCAGGATGGAAGCCTACCGGGACAAGCTGGTGCTTGACCAGTGCAAGGTGGACCTGCACATCCATTTCGGGAGCGTCTCCTACAACATGATGAAGACGGCGCGGGAGATCGGCGCCAGCATCATCGTGTTGGGGACCACCGGGAAGAGCTACCTGCGGGGGATGACCTTAGGCTCCATATACGAAGAGGTGGTCAAGAGGTCCACCCGCCCCATGCTCCTCATCCCTACCTGATCAGAACAGCTTTTCGCGTCGGTTCAGATCGGCCAGGAAGGTCCTAAGCTGCTCCCCGTAGACCGGATGCTTGAGGGCCAGCTCGAACTGCGACCTTATCCATCCGGGGATATCCCCGATGTCGTAGCGCCGACCCACGAACTCCCAGGCCAGCATGCCCTCCTTCTCCCGTAGCAAACGCAGGGCGTCGGTCAGCTGCAGCTCCCCGTCGTGTCCCGTCCCTATCTGTTCGATGCATTCGAAGATTCCCGGCGTCAGAACGTAGGTGCCGGCAATGCACAGGTCAGAGGGCGCCTCCTCCGGCCGGGGCTTCTCCACCAGGTCCCTGATCTCGTACAGCCTCTCGTCAACCTTCACAGCGTCCAGCACACCGTAGTCCTGTACCTTGTCCCCCGGTACCCGTTCCACGGCGATGACCGACCTCCCGGTGCGGGCGTGCACATCCATCAGCTGCCTGACCACCGGCACCTCGGAGACGTGAATGGTGTCCCCCAGCATGACCGCGAAAGGCTCATTGCCCACGTGGTGCCTGGCCTGGTACACCGCATCCCCCAGCCCCCGGGGCTCCTTCTGCCGGATATAGTGGAGGTTGACCAGGTCGCGCAGCTCCTGGATACGGTCCAGATAGGCGTGGCGGTTGCTATTCTTCAGTATCGCCTCCAGTTCGAACGAACGGTCGAAATGGTCCTCGATGGAGCGCTTGTGGCGGCCGGTGATGATGATGATGTCCTCGATGCCGGCCTTCACCGCCTCCTCCACCACGTATTGTATGACCGGTTTGTCTATGACCGGGAGCATCTCCTTCGGTTGCTCCTTGGTGAGGGGAAGGAAGCGCACGCCCCATCCAGCTGCCGGGATGACCGCCTTCATGTTCTACCAGCATATCCCTTCATAGTTATTAGTCTTGGTGATGCCCCGTCCGTCCACCACCAGCATCTCCCCGTAAAGTGAGGGGTCGGCGAACTCCTTCCATTCCGTGAGGATCAGAGCGGTGTCCGCCCCCTCGAGGCACTCCTTCGCCGAGCCGCAGTAGATGACACTGGGAAAGAGGGGCTTGAAGTTCGGGATGGCCCTA
This sequence comes from uncultured Methanomassiliicoccus sp., assembly GCA_964642865.1. Lineage (GTDB taxonomy): Archaea > Thermoplasmatota > Thermoplasmata > Methanomassiliicoccales > UBA472 > UBA472. Next base: position 12,103 of record CAZXTA010000014.1, read on the forward strand.
GGGTCATAGGCCCGTACCGCCGCCCCCTTGCGTAGCAGCTCCGCCACCACGGTCAGGGCGCTGGCCTCACGTATGTCGTCCGTGCCCGGTTTGAATGCCAGGCCGAGCACGGCCACCGTGCTCCCATAAAGTTCCATCTTCCTCTCCAGCAGGTCGACCATCTTCAGAGGCTGGTGCTCGTTGACCACCAATGTGGCGTCCAGCACGTCCGTGCTCACCCCCACGGCCCGGGCCTGCGCCCTGATGGACCGCACGTCCTTGGGGAAGCAGGAACCCCCGAAGCCGCACCCCGCCCGCAGGAACATCGGGCCGATGCGAGGGTCCATGCCCACTCCCTTGGCCACCTCCCGGAAGTCCAGGCCCAGGACCTTGCTCAGGTTGCCCAGCTCGTTGACCAATGAGATACGCGTGGCCAGGAAGGCGTTGGAGGCCATCTTGATCATCTCCGCGGTGGAGGGGTCGGTGCGCAGCACCGGTGCCTCTATCCCCTTATATAGGGAGGACACCTCCTCGAAGGTCCGGTCGTCCGAGGCCCCTATCACCACCCGGTCCGGGCTCAGGAAATCGTTGACGGCCATCCCCTCCTTGAGGAACTCGGGGTTCATGGCCAGTCCCAGCTCGTCCGTGCTCTTTCCGGAGGTGCGCAGCAGCAACGGGGCTACCACGTCCATGGTCGTATTGGGGGGCACGGTGCTCTTCACTACCACCACGTGTCGCCCCTCCTTCCCCCGCAAGGCCTTCCCCAGGTCCTCCGCGGCCTTTAGCACATATCTGAGGTCCAGAGACCCGTCCTCGTGCGATGGGGTCCCCACACACAGGAAAGTGATATCGGTGTCCAACACCTCCCGGAGGTTGGTGGTAGCCTTGAACGTCCTCTGTTCGAGGTGCTTACGTAGCATCTCCTCCAGGCCATCCTCGAATATCGGAGGGACGCCGGCATTGATGCTCTCCACCTTCTCCCGCACGGTGTCCACGCAGACCACCTCGTGACCCAGCTCGGCGAAACAGACCCCTGATACCAGACCAACATACCCCGTCCCAATGATGGAGATCCTCATAATATGGCCCCACTGGCATCTAATGCCCATTGCATATTTAATAAAAGCTGAATCGGCGTCGATGAAGACCGCCGACACCGATGCGTTCTTCAAGGTCGGCCTACGATGGAAAGGTCAGGCCCCCTGGACCGTACGACCACGATGCTTGCCATCGCCATGATGGTGAAAGATGCACATGTCGAGGGGTGACGTTTAATTCTCCTCTTTCACCTGGACAGGTTGTTCCGTTTCAGCGGTCACCTTCCCCGTATCCTCGGCCACCAGGGATGGCTGCTCCGTAGCCGCCCCCTCGTTCACGATGGCCGGGACGACCTGTTCCGCCTCTGCGGCTCCCTTCCCCGTATCCTCGGCCACCAGGGCCGGCTGTTCCGGCTCCTCCTTCAAAGCCTCATCCTTCACCTCTTCCCTCTTCTTACGCCACTTCTTATCGATATCCTTCCGGAACCCGCCCTCCTTCCATTCCGGGCGGTACAGCCACAGCTCTAGCACATAGTACACGAACCACAGGGCGGTGCCGGCCATGATCAGCAGCAGCAGGGCGGAGTAGTCCAGGTTGATGCTGACCTCCTCCATGACGTCGAGGGCGAACTTCCCCTCCATTCCCAAAACCCATATCCAGTACAGGCTGATGAGCACCATGGCCATGGCCGGCAGGAAGCGGGAAAAGGAGCCCTTAGGATAGAATCCCTTGGGGAAGGCCAGGGCGGTCAGGGGCAATCCCAGCAGCAGCATGAAGGCGGCCACCTCGTCCAAGGAGGAGAGCATGGCGTCCACCTCCTCGGAGCCGAGCGAGGATAACGCGCCCCTGAGGATGATTATGAAGATCAGGGGCAGCAATACGAAACCGACCAGGGTGCTGCGGGAGAGCTTTAGCCCGTTGAACAGGGAACCGTAGCGCAGGCGGAAATCGTGGAACCAGCGATGCTGGGCGGGGTCCTCCTTCTCCTGAGCGGCGATCTGCGCACTGCCCTCTAGCCAGGGATGCCGGTGGTCCACGAACTCCCCCAGCTGCATGAAGACGGTGAACATGGCGCTAACGAAGTAGAGAGTGAATATGAGCTTCAGGTCCAGGTCGAAAAGATCGTGGGCGATTGCCTCCTGCAGCCCCCCGCCCAGCAGCAACATGAATACATAGATGATGGCCAGGACGGCCACCGACATACCGAAGGTCAGACGTGAGTAGCTGCCCTTGGGGTAGGCGCCCCGGAAGAATCCTAACATGGTGAGCACCAGGCCGAACACCAGCACCAGGAACTGCATCTCCTGCAGCACTGAACGGAACCGAGCTGGGCCGTCGTCCCGGGCCAAGAGCATGAGGCCTACCGATACCAGTATCAGCAGTATCACCAGGTACTTCAGGGCGTGCAGGACGGCGGATACCGCCCCCTGGCCGACGTTGGCGTGCTTCCAGTCGAACTCCCCGACCTTCAAGGCATCCACCCCCCGTAGGCGTACCACTCCTCCGTCATCGTTTGGGAGCAGTCGAGGAAGAACAGGGTCACGCTGGCGGTGACGTCGTCGCCGGTGGTCACGATCCGTTCGTAAACCTCATAGGTGATGGGCACGCAAGCCTCTCTCCAGAACCCCGGTTCCATGGTCACCAGCTGGCTGACGTTGCCCACGTATCCATATGAGTCCCGGAACTCGGTCAGAACCAGGATCGAACCGCCCTGCAACATCTCATGGGAATGGAAGGTATAGGGTATGACCATCGAATAGTTGCTGCCGTCGAAATAGGGGCGGGCCTCCTCGGTCCTTACGTCCAGATCGGAGATCAAAGCCCCCCACTCCATCTCACTGCTCCCGTCCACGTTCAGCCTCACCAGGTCCAGGGCGTATCTGGCGCTCAGCGCGATGTCCATATTAAAGGCGGTGCCATTGAAGATGAAGTCCGCGCGCTCCTGCCTCCCCAAATCGTTAAGGTCAAACGATAGGCCTATAGGGACCTCGGTGTCCCCTCCGGCGGGTATGTCCACCGGCTCTCCCAGGCTCTCGGTCAAAATGTGGCCCTCCCGGTCCCGGAAGGTGAAGGACACCGTAAGGTCGTTTATCGACCAGAACCCGTTATTGCTCACTGTGATGGGGAACTCCGAGCTGATAGTAGTGTCATTGAAGGTCCAATCGGATTCGCTGTCCGAACCGAACTCGACATCGATGCCGCCCGTGAGCAAGGGCAGTACGCTCAGGACCACGATCAGGACGACAACTATCTTGAAGGTCCAGATTCCTGCATGGGTGACCAAGAGGGGCAGCTTCATGAGGATGATGAATCGATTCCGCGCTTATGTATCTATCTCCCTGCCAGGCATAAATAGGTAATCAGGGCGCAAAGTTCATTGGCCCCCGTGACGTTTAGGCTCCCGTGAGCGAGATCAGGGTAAGGAAGCGCAAGCGGTTCCGGGAGAAGGAACTGAAGGCTTTGGCGGAGGCGCTCTCATCATCCACCGGCGTGGAGGTGCTGGCGCCCAAGGACACTGTGGACGTGGCCCAAGGGCCGGACTGTGAGCTAGTATTCGTAAACAACGTCATCGAGGCCATGGTCCACGAAGGTAAGCCCTTCCTCACCATACGCGGGCTGTTGAGGCATCAGGCCACCAAGCACTACGTGACCGTGGACATGGGGGCGGTGCCGTACGTCGCCAACGGAGCGGACGTCATGTCCCCGGGCATCGTCGAGGTGGACCCGGAGGTCAAGGAAGGTGATATGGTGTGGATCAGGGATGTCACGCACAAGCGACCGCTTGCCGTGGGCAAGGCACTGGTGTCCGCAGAGGTCATGTCCAACAAGACCCCGGGTAAGGCCATCAAGAACCTGCACTTCGTGGGGGACAGGATATGGAAGTACGACGAAAGGTGAGCCTGGCATCCACATCTTACATCCACGTACCCGCTGGGTGTGCGATACATCAATATCATACACACGGGCTGCTGGCCGACCCCATCGGGATTTTCGGATCTTATCCTTTGACCTTCCTGGCTCAGGGAATCGGGAATTTGCCCCGCTAACCTTGCCTGAACCTCCCGCATGTCCACGGGGCCCGCCCCAATGTAATGCCGGAACGTCGTGTCCGGGCTGCTGTGTCGCAGGATCATGGCCGCCATGGCGACGCCCCCGGTCAGCTGGTCCACGCGGTTGCCGCAGGTCTTCCGCAGGTCCTTCAGGCTGGCGTCCACTATCCCGGTGAACACGACCTCCAGATGATGATACGGGTACTTTCTCGATATCGACATCGGTCATGAACTCAGGGATGGGCGAGGGGCCGAACTATCTTGACCCGTTCGGAATAATCATCGACATCGCCAGCATGCTCTTCAACTCCCCGGTGTTCGTCGCCAGTGGTGGCCTGCTCCTCCTTTCCATGCACATGGTGGAGATAGGGTTGGAGATCATAGGGAACCTGCTCGCAGCAGCGTGGGAGGCAGGCTGGTGCAACCGGGGGCGACGTTCTGCGAGGGGTGCGGGAGACGGCTGAACTGACGCTCATGGCCGGACCGCGACCTTCATCACCTGATCTGAAGCAACTCCGCATTGCATCTCGAACGTGGACGCTGGCGTCTCTCAATAAGCACTTCGCACGATGTCCCTCTTGATATTGTCGATCGTGCCGATATCGACCGCGTAATGCACCCGCCGGTCTTTCATCCCATTGCCCATTCTCGTCAGATCGACCGCCGTTCAATATTGATATTCCAGAATATAAGTTAACATTTAATATTCAATACTGTCTAATTTTATTCAACTATCATATATGGTTGGGGAACCGATGATCAACTGTCTTTACGTTGATGATGAGCCCTTGCTCTTGGAGATCGCCAAGGAATTCCTCGAGATGAAGGAAGACCTGAAAGTGATCACTAACGAGAGACCGAGAGAGGTCGAGAACATCCTCAGGGAGGATAATATCGACGTCATCGTATCCGATTATCAGATGTCGGGAATGGACGGCATCGAGCTGTTCGAAATGGTCAAAAAGGCCGGGTACAACATACCGTTCGTTCTCTTCACCGGCAAAGGGCGGGAGGAGGTGGCGATAAGGGCATTGAACGCTGGCATAGATTTTTACCTCGTGAAAGGAGGGTCTCCGGCCGCCCAGTTCGCGGAGCTGGAGAACGTGATCAGGCAATTGGCCAGAAGGAGGGAGGCGGAGGACGCCCTGTCCTACAACAACAGGAGGTTCCAACAGATCATCGAGAACGTCCTGGACATAGTGATGATCATTGACCATGAAGGCACCATCAAATACGCGAGCCCGTCTGTGGGACGGTCGATGGGCGTTTTACCGGAAGAGGTCATCGGATCGAACGCGTTCTCATTATTACATCCGGATGACCGGCCTCTGCTATCGATGTTCGGCTCATCCGACCTAAGCGCCCTCGGGGATAGAACATATGAGCTAAGGCTAAGGATCAGGGGAGGGGAGTACAAATGGTTCGAGGGCATCGCGAAACCGATGCCGGTGGAGTTCGGAAAGGACCTCATCGTGTTGGACGCCTGGGAGATCGACGATCGGAAGAGGATGGAACTGGAGGTCCGGAACAGTGAGAGGACTCTGCGGGCGGTCTTCGATAATTCCACCGAGCTCATGTTGATAACATCACTTGATGGGATCGTCAAGGCGGCGAACAGGATGCTGTGCGAATCATCGGGTTACTCCGAGGATGAGCTACTTGGAAGTCAGGTGTTCGATCTGGTCGCCCCTTCTTCTCTTGAACTGGCCAAGGCTCAGCTTGCGAGCAAGGTGCGGAGCACCGGCGAGAAGACCACTTATAGGCTTGCTATGAGGGATCGGCAGGGGAATGAAAGGAGCGTCATGATCTCATCGCAGCGAGTGGACAATCCGGGCGAGGAACCTTTCATCATCGTGACCGGTCTCGAGGACAGGGCGCTCGACGAATCATATGATGAGATGCTCAGGACCAAGGAATACATGGAACTGGTGATCGAAGAGGTACGAAATATCATCATTGGGCTCGACCGCGATGGAAAGGTCAACGTTTTCAATAAAAGGGCCGCGGAGTTCTTCGGCATGCCAGTTTCGCTGGTGATCGGCAAGGACCTGCGGGAGCTGATCAGGGGCGACGTGAGATACGCGGACGCGTTGAAGGACGTGCTAACGGGATTGGAGAGGTACGTGGGAGAGGGCGTCATGGATGAGCAACCGTACCTGATGGGAATAATGGATAGTACTGGGGATCCGAGAAAGGTCTTGTGGAAGGGCAAGAAGATCATGAAGGGCAACTACTACCATGGCATGGTCATGAGCGGGATGGACGTGACGGACCTGGGATGATGTTCGGGGCGCGTCCGTGAGATCGTCGCGACCTTACATCGCATCGTGAAATTCTGTCGAACTTCACGAACGCTGTCCCTCTGGACAATATATTGCGCAATTGCGCGGTCTGAGCTATATAGAGGCCGCTAGAACCGCGCTTATTGTCATGACATGAGTTCCTGGCCAATACATCGTCCATCGATGCGGCTCATCATCAGCGAAACGATAACTTGATAATCAGACCGAGAAATGATTTTTTAGGGGGGGTTGAAGTTGGATAATCAAAAGGAGACCGAGGCATCAAATGCCCAGGGGATGACGTTCAAAATAGAATGGTCCAGAGAGAAATTCCGGTTCTGTCTTGCATTCCTCCTGCTGGGTGGATTCCTAGCCCTCATCGCAATAGCCATGATCGGCGGATATGCCGACCCTCTCGTGCTGGCCGGCGTCTTCAGCGGATGGATCGCTGCGATCATCGGATTCTACTTCATACAACAGAACGCGGAGGATGCGATCGAACAGGCCAAGAACGCGACGAGCCTCTCGGCAGATATCAAGGCCGAAGCGACGAAGACGGTGATGGGCATCGGGTCCACATCCACAGCGACATTCGATGCTATACAGGAAGCCGTGGAGAATAAGACGAAGGAATTGCGGGAGACCGCCAAGAAAAAAGATGCGTTGATAGCTGAGATATTGGCCGAATACAAGAAGACGATCGGGCAGGCGTGATCATATGGATGAATCTCAGAAGAAGAAAGAAGAAGAGAAGATCGCGGATTTCCAGCGAAGATTTGCAGAACTTCAAACGGAAGCCACTATGAAAATATCGATGATAGAGAATGATGTCGGGGACCTCACACAGACTGCGAAGAAAAAGGTCCAGATGAAATACTAGTAAAACTTCGCGTCCTCGTTCACGATCCATATCAGTTCGCCTTAAGATCCTAATGATCCATTTCAAGGCGTCAATACGACGCACTCCGGCGGAGCCTTCGGACCGAGCCCGATCTCCTTCTCCGAGCTGTCTGCGAGGTTGTAAACGCTAAGCACGAGCTCGCGTCCGGACCTCCGCGCCTCGATGATCTCAGGCCGGAGCTCCTCGAGCGGCAGTGAGATCTTCCGCTTGATCGTGAGCGCTTTGCAGGAGCGGACGTACCTCATTGCCCTCCGGTGATCGGCGAGGATGTCCGGCTCCCCGTTCCCACCCTTCCTGCGGACGGTGAGGCCGCAGCCCTCGAGCTGCGCCGTCCCGTCCTCGTGCATCCCATCCCTGACCGCCGTTGGACAGGTCCGGGCCGGTCCGTTGTGAGCAAAGGACTGGAAGGAGGAAATGCAGGGCGAGGAGGATAGAACCCGGCGCGGTCATCGTGAAGGTCGATTCGACCGCTCCTCGAGAGTTGCCCCCGCAAAGCCTCCGCTAGACGTATCGAAAGATCGAACCCTGTAAGCGTTTCCTACCTGGTGGTTGAGGGCATCGATCCGCTCGGAAATCATGTCCCTGAGCTCTTTGCCAGTCAGGCACCCTTGCGATACATTAATATCGATAACACACCATAACTTTGCCAACTGAGGGATGCTATGCCGATTCTCAAGAAACCCATGGGAAAGGGGAAGGAAGAGGTCAAAAGCGTGGAGACCGACCAGTACATAGATCTTGGTGCGCTGTATTTTCAGGAGGAGAGCAGCGTCTCCGCCGGAGGAATAAAGGTGGCCGAGGTCTACCGATACGAGGACGTTGGTCCGATCACCCAGCCGGTATACCAGGGCAACATCCTGATGATCGACTATTCCCCCATAGCCAACGATCAGAACACACTCAAGCGCATAACCAACGAACTGAAGTCAGTGGCCCGTGACACCAACGGCGACGTGGCCGCCATCGGCAACAACTTCATCGTGGTGGCGCCTAACGGTA